>NZ_JCANTW010000011.1:0-469698 GCF_059568695.1 Thermodesulfomicrobium thermophilum DSM 16697
ACGCGGATCACTGGGTGGCGCTTCTCCCAATCCCAATGGTCTTCCAGGTAGAGGCCGGTGAAGAGTGCGCGGTTGCCGGCAAAGGCCTCGGCCAAGGTGTCGAGAAAGAGGCTTTTACCGAAGCGCCGCGGCCGGGAGAGGAAATAATATTTGCCGCTTGCCGCGAGCGCAGCCACAAAGGGCGTCTTGTCCACGTAATAGTAGCCTTCGCGCCGGATCTCGGAGAAGGTCTGGATGCCGATGGGCAGTTTCTTGCGGAGCATAGCGACCTCAATGGGAAGGCGACCTGATCAAAGTTTTCTTTATTTGGGTCTATAGGCGGTAAGGGGGTGCAAGTCAAAAGCAGGCGAGGCGCATGCGTGCTGTGGACACGAAAGGATGTTTTAGGGAAATGCCTCAATATCGGCGTGCCCCCTGCGGAAGCAGGAGCGATGCCTCAGCAGGGGATGTTTTGGGGGGCTCCGCGTGGTACGGGACGTGGTGTCTGGGGCCTTGTATGGGGGGATTTTGCCTTATGAGGTCGTCTGCACGTGGATGGTGAGTGGAATACGATGCAGGGAGCGGGAAATTTCCTGGGTAGAGCCAAGGTTCCAGGAGGTCGGACGCACTCCGGCATGGGCGCAGAGGTCCTCTACCAGGCGAGGTAAGGCGATGACGGGATGCCGGATAAAAACTTGCGGCAATCCGTAGGTGAGGTTGCAGGCCAAACACTTGCCCGGCCGCTGGAGGAGGTGGAAGAAAAACTGCCAGGTATTGCCTTCAGCCTTGTGAAACCGAAGGCGGATGTCGTAGGCTCCGTCTTCCGCATCGCCGTAGAGGGCGTCGAAAAAGGCATGGGTCCGTTCAGGCGGAAAGATGGCGTCCAGGGCGGCATCGGTAAACAGGGGTGCGGGGTCGGTCATTATGGCCTCCGGGGGTAAAAAATATCGCGCTTCCCCCTAGAAGCGAGGATTCACCAGGTCAAGGAGGATGTCATGGAGGGGCGTTTGGAAAATCTTGAGATGCATGTGGGGTACTTGCAGAAAACTTTGGATGACCTCAACGTCGTGGTCCTGGAGCAAGCGCGGCAACTGCGGGATTTGACCGGCCAAGTGGCGCTGCTCCAGCGTTCCTTGGCGGCAGTCCTCGCCGCGGTGCAGGAGAGTGGAGAACAGGAAGACACCCCGCTGCGATAAATTGCGAACTAGTCTTCGTCCTCGAGATCAATAATTCCCAAGCGGGCGGCGTAACGCATGAACGCCAGGGGCGTAGGTGTTCCGAGCTTTTGCATGATGGAATAGCGGTGGTTGAGCACCGTTTTCTTGGAGATGTAGAGCTTGGAGGCGATTTCTTCTGGGCTGAGCCCTTGGGCGAGAAGGCGCATGATCTGCTGCTCCCGCAAGGAGAGGGAATTGTAGGCTTCGGCACTGGTGGCGTGCTGGCGTCGGTTTTTGGCTTGGATAGCTCCGAGGATGGCGGGCGAGAGGGTGCCGTCGAGGTATTGGCTGCCGGAGAGGACTTTTTCCACTGCCTGCAGGATGCCTGTTCCGCCGCTTTCCTTGGACATGTAGCCTGAGGCTCCGGCCTGAAAAGCGGCGGCCACGAGATCGATGTGGTTGTGCATGCTGATGATGAGTACTGCGGCATCGGGACGCAACCGTTTGATTTCTCGGGTAAGATCCAGGCCCGAACCGTCGGGGAGCGTGATGTCCACAAGAGCCAGATTGAGGTCGTGCCTTTTGATCAGTTGGAGGGCCTCGGCCACGGTGTGGGCCTCTCCCACCACTTGGCATTGGGGGAGCTGGGCCAGTTGGGCGCGAAGCCCCAAGCGGAACACGGGATGGTCATCCACGACGATGGCGCGGATCATGCTGCTGCTCCTGGCAGCGGGACTTCAACCACGATGCGCGTACCTGCACCGGGTTTGGAGCGCAGAGTCAGAGAACCCCCGAGGAGGCGTGCGCGCTCTTGCATACTCCACAGCCCCATGCGCCGTTCTCGGGCAGCTTGAGACATGCGGCTCTCCACGTCCATGCCTTGGCCGTTATCTTCGATGCGCACCAAAAGTGATGGGTAGGCACCCACGAGGCGTACCGAGGCTGCCGTGGCGCGGGCGTGCTTTCGAATATTGGTCAAGGCCTCTTGAGTGAGACGGTAGAGGTTGATTTGGGTGTCGAAGGGCAGGGTGATGTTGGCCATGCCGTCGGCAGCAAAGTGGATGGGGATGCCGCTGCGAATACTCATCTCTTCACACAAGGAAGCCAGGGCTTGGGCCAGCCCTAATTCCGAAAGGGCCGGAGGAAGCAGTCCGTAGGCCAGGTCGCGAATTGAGGCAATGGCGGTTTCCAGGGTGGCCTGGACGCATTGTACGGCATTTGGGTCGGGAAGAGAATGCGCTAGGCGGCGGAGGTCATTTACGGCCTGGGCGAGCTCTTGCGCTAAGTGGTCATGGAGTTCACGGGCGATGCGCTGCCGCTCGTTTTCCTGGGCCATGATGAGCTCGCGGGAAAGGGCCTGCATGAGTTCATCGGTCCATCGCTGCTCGATGATGCGGGCCACAAGTTCCGCCACGGCATCAATAAGACTGCGTTCTTCAGCGAGAAAAGGGCCTTCATCACACTCCGGCCGTGCTTCCAGGTATCCCACCTCCACTTCGCCCACGACCTCGTCACGGATGCGGATGGGGGTTTTTTGCTGCCACAGGGAGGGGGCGTAGTTGGCCGTCGCGCAGTCATGGGTGCCGAGGCGGATGCGGGCACACGTGATCTCTGGATACTGCCACGAGGCGCAGATGAGATCGGCAATGCGGGCCAAGAGTTCGGGCAAGGGCTTGTCGCGTTCTTGGGCGAGCCGGGTAATACCGTAGAGACAGCGCAGTTCCTTGATGCGCTCGCGCAGGGCGCGTTCGATATGCAGGCGTTCATCGAGCACGGCCTGCCATTGGTCATGGGGGAAGCTTGGGGAATTCATTAGAAGAAGTATAGCCTGTAGCGGAAAAAAAGGCGAGAGGGCCCCCGGAGGGGCCCCCAGTGATACTTAGGCGAGGAGAATTCTGCGGGCGCTCTCGTCGAGCACCTCGGTGATGAATGGCAACCCGGTCTCGCGGGCGGTCTCGCGGTTGGCTGCAGCCAGGTCTTCCCGTGCAATCTGGGTCACCGAGAACTTCCGTGCTCCTGCTAGGAGTTGTTGCAGCCCGGCCCCAAGTTTGTCGGCCAGAGTCCACGCAGCGATGGCGCCAAAAGGTACTTCGCGCATGGCTTGGGCTCCAATCTTCGTCTTGAGCGATTCGTAGCCCGCAAAGATTTCTTCCGGAGTTTCGCCAATTTCGCGTACCGTTTTTGGGAGGGTGTTCCAACTGCCGTTGACGGCCTCGCGGCGTTCCGGTTTGAGTACCCCCTCGATATTGGCGCCAAGGAAGCCCGGAATCATGAGCGCGCGGCCCATGCACACCAGTTTGACGTACGGCGCCCCCAAGGCCAGGGCTTTGAAGATATGATCTTCGCGGGCAAAGCCGCCGGCAAACGACATGTCTACCACCCGTTTGCCGCGGGAAGCGAGCAGACCGGCATACTCGTAGGCTTTGGAGTGGAGGAGGATGGAAGGTATGCCCCATGTCTGCATCATGTTCCAGGGGCTCATGCCCGTGCCGCCGCCGGAGCCGTCGATGGTGAGGAGATCCAGTTCGGCCTCCGTGGCGTATTTGATGGCCATGGCGAGGGCTTCCATGCCGTAGGAACCCGTCTTGAGGGAGATACGGGCAAAGCCGAGCTTGCGCAGGTAGTCCACGGTCTCCATGAAGTTTTGCCGCACCGCCTCCACCGACGGAAGATCCGTGTAGCCGAGGCGGCTATGGCGGGCAAAGCCCTTGATGCCGCCCGCCTGAAAGGCGGCCTGGACTTCGGGAAGCTCGGGATCCGGATCCACCAGGTAGCCGCGCTGCTTGAGGAACAGGGCGTAATCCAGGCTCTTGACCTCGATTTCGCCACCGATGTTTTTGGCCCCTTGGCCCCATTTGAGTTCAATGCAGACGTCGTCACCGTACTTTTGGATGATGTACTCGGCTACTCCGTTGCGGGCGTCTTCGACGTTGAGTTGCACGATGATGGCTCCGTAGCCGTCGTAGTAGCGCTTGTAGATCTCGATGCGCCGGTCCATTTCCGGAGATACCGTGATTTTGCCGCCATCCAGGATGGACTGCCGGTCTACGCCCACCACATTTTCGCCCACCACGATGGGGATGCCCACAAGCGCACAGCCTGTAGCAAAAGATTCCCAGTACTTGGCGGCAATGAAGGTGGAGCCCAAGGCCCCGGTCATCAGCGGTATGCGGCAGCGGACGGGCTTGCTGCGGCCAAAGGAGGTTTCCAGGCTGACGTTGGTGAAGAGGCAATTGTCGGGATTGGCGTTGGTGTTCGAGGCAAGCCCTGCGGCGCCGTAATTGTACCCTTGAATGCGCAGGGCGTTGTAATTGACGCCCACATGGGTGGTGTTGTCCGCTCCGGCGGTGACATATCCGAAATCCCTGGGGTAGAGCATGTGGCGGCCTTTGAGGCAGGACATCCAGGTCTCGCACTTGCCAGCGCAGTCACAGCGGCACAGGGTGCACAAGCCGGATTCCGCAGGATTTCCACGGTTCACGGTGCCGAGTACGTCGTTGTTTTTCGGCCATTCGGGCATGAGAAACGCTCCTTGGTGTAAAGTAGTACGGTTGCGGATCGATCCTGCAGTACGCTCTCGTCGTTGGGATACGTCGCAGGAAATTCATAGATTATCTATGGCCGAGGCGCGTCGTGGATGTCGATAGGAAAACAATCCAAAAGAATGGGAAAAATGGAGCTCGTTTGGGAAAATATCCTCAACGAGCCATTTGCGGATGGAGCACAGGATATCGCCCAAAAAAAAACGGTGCCCACCACAAGGGCGGGCACCACCTCGAAATTTACAGATATGGGAGGTTAGCCGCCGAAGCTCCCGGCGCCGAGAACACTCATGGCCTTCGTGTAGTGCACGCGCAATTGGTTGAGTTTGTCGCCGATTTCCTTTTCCGCCGGACTGACGTCGAGAGGACATTCTGCTTCCAGCTGTTTGGCCTTGTCTTCAATAGTCGCCACAATGGATTTGATTTCCATGATACTGTCTTTGATGGCCGCTTGATCTTTACCATCCATGGCGACGAATTTCGCCATGACATCGTAAAGGGAGGCTTTCCATGCGTCTAATTCACGTTCGATGCCTTTGCAGTACGTCTGCACTGTTGCTTTGCGGGTGGCTTCGTTCGCGCAACCGGAGATGGCATCACACGACATGCACGGGCCTGGATAATCCATGTTGGTCATAGTGAACTCCTTACATTGAAATTGAGGGAAAGACTGACTTCCATTTGCCAGGGACGCGGAGCGGCGTCAAGGGGGACAAAAAAATCCGTCTCATCCCAGGGCTACGTCGAGAACCATCATCACCGTGAAGCCGACAAGGCAGCCCAGGGTCGCCAGATCAGTGTTTTTCGCCAGCTGGGATTCAGGGATGAGTTCTTCCACCACCACGTAGATCATCGCACCCGCGGCAAAGGCCAGGGCATAGGGGAGGATGGGGCGCATGGCGAGCACCGCTGCCGCGCCTATCACGCCTGCTATGGGCTCCACGATGCCCGAGGCCTGGCCGTAGACGAAGCTTTTCCAACGGGAGAAGCCTTCGCGCCGCAGGGGGATGGACACGGCCGCGCCTTCGGGGAAGTTCTGTAGCCCAATACCCACGGCCAGGGCTACGGCCCCGGCGAGATCCGCCGAGGGGATGCCTGCGGCCACGGCGCCAAAGGCCACGCCCACGGCCAGCCCTTCGGGGATGTTGTGGAGCGTGATGGCCAAGACCAAGAGCACACTGCGATGCCAACTGGTGGCCACGCCTTCGGCCTCGCTGCGGGGAAAGCCGAGGTGCAGGTGCGGCATGAAGCGGTCCACGGCGAAAAGAAACAGTCCGCCGGTAAGGAAGCCTATGCTTGCCGGCACCCAGGCCACTTGTCCCATGGCTTCGGCGAGCTCGATGGATGGGGCAAGCAAAGACCAGAAGCTTGCCGCAATCATGACCCCTGCGGCGAACCCGAGCATGGCGTCGAGGACGCTTCGGCGAATTTCCTTGAAAAAGAAGACCATGGCAGCGCCAATGGCGGTTACGGACCAGGTAAACAGGGTCGCCAGCAGGGCCTGGAGTATGGGGGAGAGTTCTGGGAAGGGATTCATGCGTGCTGCTCCGTGCTTTTGAGATGGCGGTCCGAGAGGCGTTGGATGGCGGTTCCCACTAGGATGCAGGCCAGTCCTGCCAGAGTGGATGGGCGGATGGTCTCGCCCACGATGTGGCCGATCCAGAACAGCGAGAGAAGTGGCGAAAGGTAGATGAGGTTGTTGATCTGGGCCGCAGTGCGGGAAAGGCGCAGTGCGTGGCTCCACAAGGCGAAGGTGATCCCCATCTCGAAGCAGCCCACGTAGGCGGCTCCGAGCATGCCGGCGGCGGAGGGGATCGCCCATTGGCCGCGCAGGCCAAGCCAGGCAAAGGCGTACACCGCGCCGCAGATGAAGTTGCCGCACAGTCGTGCTACGGGTTCGGCCGTGTCGCGAAGCCCCAGGATCCACGACGTCCCCCAAATGAGGGTACTTGCCAACGCGAGCCCCACGCCCAGGGGGCTTTGGAAGTGGAGTCCCAAGAGGTCGCCGCGGGTGGCGATGATGACCACCCCAAAGTAGCAGACGAGGCTCGCGAGCATCTGCCGCCAACCCACGCGCTGGCCGAGCCAAAAGATGGCCATGAAGGTCATGGTGATGGCCCAGGTGTAGTTGATGGCCTGGGCTTCCTGGGCAGGGAGCAGGTCATAGGCGCGCAGCAGCACCAGGTAGTAGAGGAATGGGTTGATGGCCCCTTGGAAGAGGGATGGTTTCCACTGCTTCCAGCCGGAAAGCATGGGGACGCCGCGTATGCCGGCAAGAGCGGTCAAGGCAAGGGCGGAGACAAGACTCGCCCAGGCCACCAGCGCGTCCACAGAGAGGTGGCGCAGCGAGAGCTTGAAGGCCGAGGCCACGGTGGACCACAGCAGTACCGCGGCAAGACCAAAGAGATAGGCACGGGTTTGGCGCTCCATGGGGGGCTCCGGTGGTTGCGATTTCATGGCGCTCCGTATACGGGGAAACCTCCGCTTGTCCACGTGTTGTGCGCCCGCTTTCGTTGCGGGCGTTTGGTAGAGTCCCCCTAACCCCTAACTTCATCTAAGGAAGGCTGTATGCAGCGCATAGTATGGTTCCTTGTGGTCTTGTTCCTGGCGGCGGGGGCGGCCCACGCCGCGGACAAGGTGTACATCAATGGCATCGACGCCAACTATCCGCCCTTTGCCTATGTGGACAAAACGGGCAAGCCCAGCGGCTTCGACGTGGATGCCTTGGACTGGATCGCCAAAAAGATGGGGTTTCAGGTCAAGCACGTACCCGTGGATTGGGATGGCATCATCCCCAACCTGTTGGCCAAGAAGATCGACCTCATCTGTTCGGGTATGACCATCACCCCGGAGCGGGCCGAGAAGGTGGCCTTCAGCAAACCCTACTGGGAAGTGAAGAACGTCTTCGTGGTCAAGAAGGATTCGCCGCTTACCGTTGAGGAAATCTACGCCAAACCGCTCACCGTGGGGATGCAGGCGGGGACTTCCGAGGCCAAGTGGATGGCGGACGAAAAGGCCAAGCAGGGCTGGAAGTTCACCATCAAACTCTATGATTCGTCGCCCATGGCCATTGAAGATCTGCTCAACGGCCGGATCGACGTGGCGGCCATGAACTACCCTCCGGCCCGGGATGCCGAGCGCAAGAAGCCCGTGAAAATCCTCGGCACCTTCGGTGAGGTGGAGGAGTTCGGCGTGGCCGTGCGCAAGGAAGATCAGGAGTTCTTGGAAAAGATCAACAAAGGATTCGAGCTCCTCAAGGCGGATCCGTACTGGGAAGAGCTGATTTCCAAGCATTTGAATCAATAAATCGAAAAATACAGGACGCGCCAACGGGAAGGCTGCAGCCTTCCCGTTTTTTGCGGAAATCATCCGTATGCAGGAAATGTTGACGGTTCTTTGGGAGGCGGCCCCTTTTATCGTACAGGGTGCAGGCGTGACTGCCGTGGCTGTGGTGGGGGCCATGTTTTTGGGGCTTGCCATCGGGGTGCCCGTGGCGGTGGCCCAGACCTATGGTCCGGCCATACTTGGGCGTATCGCCTCTGTGTATGTGTGGTTTTTTCGGGGCATTCCCATTCTTGTGCTCCTCTTTCTTTTTTATTTCGGCCTGTTTTCTTGGATCGGCCTCAACTTGAGCGCCCTTGCCGCTACCGTTTTGGTCCTGGGAATGACCAGTGGCGCGTATCAGTCGCAGATTTTTCGCGGGGCCATTTTGGCCCTCCCCCAAGGCCAGTTCAAGGCGGCCCTGGCCCTGGGCATGTCTGAAAGCCAGGCCGTAAGAGCCATCATCTTGCCTCAGGCCTTGCGCCTTTCCATCCCGGGATGGTCCAATGAGTATTCCATCCTGCTGAAGGATTCGGCCTTGGCGTTTGTGCTCGGCACGAGCGAAATCATGGCCCGCACGCATTTTGTGGCCACACGGACGTACCAGCATTTGCCCCTCTATGCGATGGCGGCGGTCTTGTATTTTCTTTTGACCTGGGCTGGCGTGTCGGGGCTGCGGTGGCTGGAGCGGCGGGTACGTATCAAAGGATATGGAGAAGTAGCGTGAAAACGGCACCCCTTATGCGGGTGGTGGGGATTTCCAAGCGCCTGGGCGGCCGGGTGATCTTGGATTCCATCCACTTGGATCTTTTCAAGGGTCAGACCAAGGTCCTTATCGGTCCGTCTGGCGGCGGCAAGAGTACCTTGCTCCAATGTATGAACCTCCTGCTCACCCCGGACTCGGGGTTCATTGAGCTTGAAGGCCGAACCATCGACCCGCGCAATAAGCGGGAGCTGTACGCCTTTCGGCAACAGGTGGGGATGATTTTCCAGGATTTCAACCTGTTCGATCATTTGACCGCCCTGGACAACGTGGCCATCGCCCTGCGCAAGGTGCGCGGCTGGTCGCGGCGCGAGGCCGAAGCGCGGGCCATGGAAGAGCTTGCGCGGGTGGGGCTTGCGGACAAGGCCCGCCTGTACCCTGCGGAGCTTTCCGGCGGCCAGAAGCAGCGAGTGTCCATCGCCCGCGCGTTGGCCATGGACCCCAAGGTCATGCTCCTCGATGAGCCGACCTCGGCGCTGGACCCGGAGTTGGTGACCGAAGTGCTCGCCGTGATTCGCGCTTTGGCTCAAGCGGGCATGACCATGGTCATGGCCACGCATCAGATGGGTTTTGCCCGGGCCCTGGCCGACGAAGTGCTCTTCATGGAGGCGGGCCGTATCATCGAGCAGGATAGCCCCACAGCGCTGCTCGCTCCAGGATCCGGGACCCGCACCTTGGATTTTTGCTCCCAATTGGCGGAAGGGCTCTGAGGCAATGGGGCGGACGGACGTATGATGAACGAATGGGATTTTTTTCTTCACCGCCTGGTCCCGGCCCTCAATCAAGGCCTCGTGATCACGATTTCGCTCATTGTGCCTTCGGCGCTTTTGGGGCTTTTGGGCGGCGTGGTCGTGGGCAGCCTGCGGGTGTACGGCGGTCCGCTGTGGGGACGCCTGGCTTCCGCGTATGCAGCGGTCTTTCGCGGCACCCCGCTCGTGATCCAACTCTTCATGCTCTATTTTGGACTCCCCAACCTCGGCATTACTTTGAGTCCGTACGCTGCGGCTGTGATCGGCTTCACCCTGTGCAGCGCCGCCTACCATTCGGAATACGTGCGGGGAGGGCTGCGCGCGGTGCGTCGCGGCCAACTCTTGGCGGCCCAGGCCCTGGGCTTTTCCACATGGAAATCCTTGGTGTGGATCGTCATCCCGCAGGCGGTACGCAAGGCATTGCCCGGATGCGGCAATGAGATCATCTACCTGATTAAATATTCGTCTCTGGCATACGTGGTCACCTGTTTTGAGCTGACCGGCCAGGCAAAGATCGTTGCCAGCGAAAGTTTTCGTTTCAGCGAGGTGTTTTTGGTCGCTGGGATGTACTATCTCGCTATGGTGACTGTGGCGAGCAAGGCCTTGCAATGGATAGAGCGCCGTCTCGCCATCCCAGGATTTGGAACCCTGTAAGGAGCGCGTGAATATGGCTGATGAACCGAATAAGATCATTTATTCCATGATTCGGGTTTCCAAGTTTTATGACAAGAAACCCGTTCTCAAGGATATCTCCCTTTCTTTTTTCTACGGCGCGAAAATTGGCGTCTTGGGGCTCAACGGATCCGGCAAGAGTTCCCTTTTGCGCATCATGGCTGGCGTGGATACCAATTTCCAGGGAGAGATCGTCCGCGCTCCCGGCTATAGCATCGGCTATCTGGAGCAGGAACCCTCCCTCGACCCCCAGAAGACCGTGCGTCAGGTGGTGGAAGAGGCGGTGGCCGACACCGTGGCTTTGCTTGCGGAGTTCGAGGCCATCAATGCCGCCTTTGCCGATCCGGACGCGGACATGGACGCCCTCATCGCCCGCCAGGCCGAGGTGCAGGAAAAGCTCGACGCCGCGGATGCCTGGGATTTGGACTCCAAACTGGAGATGGCTATGGACGCCCTGCGCTGTCCGGAGCCGGACACCCCAGTGTCGGTCCTCTCCGGAGGGGAGAAGCGGCGGGTGGCCTTGTGCCGGCTGCTCCTGCAGCGCCCCGACATCCTGCTCTTGGACGAGCCCACCAACCATCTGGATGCCGAGACGGTCAGCTGGCTGGAGCACCACCTGCAGACCTACCCGGGGACGGTCATCGCCGTCACCCACGACCGCTACTTTTTGGACAACGTGGCCGGCTGGATCCTGGAGCTGGACCGCGGCATGGGCATCCCGTGGAAAGGCAATTATTCCTCGTGGTTGGAACAGAAAGAGCAGCGTCTGGCCCAGGAAGAAAAGGAGATGAGCGCCCGGCGGCGCACCCTGCAGCATGAACTCGAGTGGATCCGCATGAGTCCCAAAGGGCGGCAGGCCAAAGGCAAGGCGCGCATCACGGCGTACGAAAAGCTCCTTTCCCAGGAGACCAAGGAGCGGCTGCGGGAGTTGGAGCTCTTCATCCAGCCGGGGCCGCGCCTGGGAGACGTGGTCATCGAAGCCAAAGACGTGTGCAAGTCCTTTGGGGAGCGCGTCTTGGTGGAAAACCTCACCTTCACGGTGCCGCCGGGCGCCATCGTGGGCATCATCGGCCCCAACGGCGCGGGCAAGACCACGCTTTTTCGCATGATTACCGGTCAGGAGGAGCCCGATGCCGGAAAAATTCGCTTGGGGCCCACGGTGCGCTTGGCGTACGTGGATCAGGAGCGCCAGAATTTGGACGGGAAAAAGAGTGTCTGGGAGGCCGTCTCCGGCGGCTATGACATGATTTCCCTGGGGGGGCGGGACGTCAACTCCCGGGCGTACGTGGCCAAGTTCGGCTTTACGGGCGCGGAGCAGCAAAAGCAGGTGGCCGTGCTTTCAGGCGGCGAGCGCAACCGCCTGTACCTTGCCCTCATGCTCCAGCGCGAGGCCAATGTGCTCCTGTTGGACGAGCCCACCAACGACCTGGACGTCAACACCTTGCGTGCCTTGGAAGACGCCCTGGATCACTACGCCGGCTGCGCCCTTATCATCTCGCATGACCGCTGGTTCCTCGACCGCGTGGCCACCCACATCCTGGCCTTCGAGGGCGATAGCCAGGCCGTGTGGTTTGAGGGCAATTATTCGGACTATGAAAAAGACTACAAGCGCCGCACCGGTCAGGACTTGCTCGTCCCCCGGCGCATCCGCTATCGGCAGCTTACCCGGTAATCCTTCGCCACAACAACATCGTGGGAGGTCCCATGCAGCAACGTCATCCTTTTCTTGCTGGCTATGGAATCATCATTCTTGGTGCAGTGCTGGAGAACGGTATCCTCGGCACGCGGTACCTGATGCTGGCGGCCTTGTGGGGGCTGGTATGGTTGGGGCTTGGGTTGGCGGCCTTGATGTGGGCCAAACGAGCCCTCAAGCGCTCGGAAGGCGGCGTCTTTCTGGTGCAAGACGGACCGTATGCCTGGACGCGTCATCCTGCCGCTGTGGCGCATTTTTTGGGTATCATGCCTGGACTATGTCTGATCCTCAATACCAATATCGGTATTTTAGGGATTTTGTATGCGGTATATTTGTTTCTTCAAAATGTTGAAGAAGAAGAAATGGAATTGGAAGAAAAATTTGGAGAGCAATATTTTGCATACAAGGAACGTGTTTCTCGATTGATTCCATGCAAGATGTAAAATATAGATGGTTTGTAGTAAAAAAGGCGGTCTTCGGGCCGCCTTTTTTGATGGGGAAGGTCTTTCTTTTTTCTTGACTTTACGTTTTTTTGTTTTCAAAGCGCGCAAAAGCGCGGTCAGATTTTTTCTCTGAAAGCGATGAACACGTTGAGATATTGGAGGTAGAGTGGCGGATACCGTTTTGGAGTTGCGCGCAGTGAGCAAGCGCTATGGAGATATTCTTGCCGTGGACGGCATCTGTCTTGCTGTGAAGCGAGGGGAATTCCTCACACTTCTTGGGCCTTCCGGATGCGGCAAGACCACGGTGCTCCGTTTGCTCGCCGGGTTTGAGACACCGAGCGCAGGGGAGATCCTCCTTGAAGGCCGTTCCATGACCGGAGTGCCGCCGGAGCGTCGGGCCATCAACACGGTATTTCAGAGCTACGCCCTTTTTCCCCACATGAACGTGTTCGACAACGTGGCCTTCGGTCTGCGCATGCGGGGCGTTGGCGCCCGCGAGATCCGTCGCCGGGTTGAGGAGGCCTTGCAATTGGTGCATATGGAGGAGTTCGCCGCGCGCATGGTGGATCGACTTTCAGGCGGCCAGCAGCAGCGGGTGGCCATTGCCCGGGCCGTAGTGAACAAGCCGGTGGTCCTTCTCCTCGACGAGCCCCTTTCCGCCCTGGACTACCGTCTGCGCCGGCGCATGCAACTGGAGCTCAAGCACTTGCAGCGCTCCTTGGGTATCACCTTCATCCTGGTTACCCACGATCAGGAAGAGGCCTTTTCCATGTCCGACCGGGTGGCGGTCATGAACCAGGGGCGGGTGGAGCAATTGGACACGCCCACAGCGGTGTATGAAAACCCAGCCAATCTCTTTGTGGCCCGGTTCGTGGGGGAGATCAACGTGCTGCCTGCGGAAGTGGTGGCTTGCTCGGGCGAAGTCACCCAGGTGCGGGTGGAGGGCCGGATCATTTCCCTGCGGACGCCGCAGCCGACGTGGACGGTCGGGGATGAGGTGCATGTGCTCTTGCGGCCGGAAGATCTGCGCGTGGAAACCGTGCGCGATTTGAACGAAGATCCAGAGCTGCGGGAAAGCTTTGGTCGGGTGCCCGCCTTTTTGGGAGTCGTGGAAGAAACGGTGTATAAAGGCGCCACCTACGATGTGGTGCTGCGCCTTGACAGCGGCACGGTACTTACCGCCACCGAGTTTTTCAACGAAGACGACGAGACGGTATATTTTCGTGCCGGCGACCGGGTGGCGGTCACCTGGGTACAGGGCTGGGAAACGGTGCTCCCTCATGCGTCGTGAAGGTCTCTTCCGTCGTCTGGTCATCACGGGCACGGTGCTGTGGATGGCGGTCTTTGGGTTTTTGCCCAATATGCTGGTATTGGGCACCAGCGTGTGCCGCTCCACCCCTGACGCTTTCGTGGTCCTGGACTGGACGTTCTCCAATTATGGGGCCTTGCTCGATGGCGTTCATGCCCAGATCTTTTTTTCGTCCTTGCGGCTGTCCGCGGCAGTGACGGTATGCTGTCTGATCCTTGCCTATCCCTTTGCCTCGGCGATGGCCCGGGCGACGCCCCCGGTGCGTCGGATTATGCTCCTTCTGGTGGTCATCCCTTTTTGGACCAATTCGCTGGTGCGCACCTATGCCATGACCGTACTCCTCAATGCCAACGGCTTGGTGAATCGGGTGCTTTTGGCCTTGGGCCTCGTGGATGCGCCGCTGACACTGCTCTATACCAGCGGGGCGGTGGTGGCAGGGCTGGTGTATACCTTGTTGCCGTTTATGATTCTTCCTCTGTACGCCGCTTTGGATCGCCTGGACCCCCGCTTTGAGGAGGCGGCCCGGGATTTAGGTGCCGGACGGTGGCGGGTGCTGTGGCACGTGAAGATCCCCTTGGTGCTGCCGGGTATCATCACGGGCTGTATGCTCGTGTTCTTGCCAGGGCTGGGCATGTTCTACGTGGCGGACGTGCTCGGCGGGGCCAAGGCCATGCTGGTGGGCAACTTCATCCGCGATCAGTTCTTGCTTACGCGCCAATGGCCGCTGGGGGCGGCCGCCAGTACGCTTCTGACTGGCATCATGGTGGTATTCCTTTTGGTCTATTGGTGGAGCCAGCACCGCATCCATGAAGGAGAAGTGAGCTCATGAAGACGCTGCGTCGCATCTATGTGTCCATGGTGCTCGCCTTTTTGTACATTCCGCTGGCGGTCATGGTGGTGTATTCCTTCAATGCCTCTCGCTATTCCATGGCCTGGAAGGGGTTTTCCTTGCAGTGGTATGCAAAACTTTGGGAAAACAGCGCCCTCATGACCGCGGCGTTGAATTCCCTTGTGGTTGCCATAGGAAGCGCAACGATTTCTACACTGCTTGGAACCATGATGGCTTTTGCGCTCACTCGCTGGCGCTTTCCTTCCCGCAAGGTAATTGGAGCGACTTTGTTTGTCATGATGATGTCGCCGGATATCGTCATCGGTATTTCCTTGCTGGTGCTTTTTATACTGGCAGGGTTGCCTTTGGGGTTCGGCACATTGATTTTGGCGCATGTGACGCTGTGCGTGCCTTTTGTCGCCATCGTGGTGCAGGGGAAACTCCACGGCTTCGACCCCCATCTCATCGAGGCGGCCAGAGATTTGGGGGCCGGGGATTTTGCCGTATTCCGCCATGTGGTGGTGCCTTTGGTGGCTCCAGCGGTGCTCGCCGGATGGTTTTTGAGCTTTACCTTGTCGCTGGATGACGTGGTCATCAGCTTTTTTACCACAGGGCCCACCTTCGAAGTGCTGCCGCTACGTATCTATTCCATGGTGCGTCTGGGCTTCAAACCTGAGATCAATGCCCTGTGCACGGTCATGATTGGGGTTACGACGCTTGCCGTCGGCATCGCTCACCGTTTTTTCAAGGAGAACTCATGATGTACCGCTGGATTGCCGTAATGTGCCTTGTGTTGGCGCATTCTTCTGCCATGGCGGCGGAAGACCTGTATGTGTACAATTGGTCCGAGTACATGCCGGAAAGTATTTTGCAGGATTTTGAAAAAGAGACTGGTATTCAGGTGCACATGTCCACCTATGACAGCAACGAAGCCATGTATGCCAAGGTGAAGGTGCTCGACGCCAAGGGCTATGACATTGTCGTACCGTCTACGGATTATGTGGCGCGGATGATTCGGGAAGGTTTATTGCAAAAGATCGACAAGCAGAAACTGCCCAACCTCAAAAATATCGATCCCCGCCTTTTGGGCCGGCCCTTCGATCCAGAAAACGATTACAGTATTCCCTATATGTGGGGATCAACGGCTATTGCGATCAATACCAGCGATCCTGTAGCCGCGCAGGTGCGCCGTGTCGCGGACCTGTGGAAACCCGAACTTCGGGGCAAGCTCCTGTTGCCCAACGATATGCGTGGGGTCATCGGCCTTGCCCTCAAGCGTATGGGGCGCTCCCTCAATGAGCGCGACACTGCAGTGGTGGAGCAGGCATGCGCCATGCTCCCGGACTTGGTGCGCAATGTGCGGGTCTTCGACTCTGATTCCCCCAAACAGGCCTTGCTCAATGGCGAGGTGAGTGTGGCGGTGCTCTGGAACGGCGAGGCCTATATTGCGTCGCAGGAAAATCCCGCCATTGAGTATGTCTACCCGCAAGAAGGCTACAGCTTGTGGATCGATAACATGTGCATTCCCAAGAACGCACGCAATGTGGACGCCGCCCACCGTTTTATGGACTACATCCTGCGGCCTGACGTGGCGGCGCGGATCGCCGAAGAGTTTACCTATTCTTCGCCCAATGTCCCGGGACGCGCGCTTTTGGATGCCGATATCCAAAAAAGCCCCATCGTGTATCCTTCGGACGAGGTCCTTTCCCGCGGCGAATTTGAAACCGATTTGGGTCCTGCGGTCACTGCCTACGAGCAGTGCTGGATGCGGGTGAAGACCCAATAGAGGATGCTTGGTCCGTGGCAGAGGCGCCGTGGCCGCCTTTGATAGCAATGTGGCCGTGGGAGAGATCCCGCGGCCACATTGTTGGGGCATGCACTTTGAGGACAACACCTAGCAGCAGCCGCACTGTTCTTCGCCGGTGCGCTGGTCCGTAAAGGGCATGGATTTGCCGCAGCCCGCAAAGATCCCGTAGTGGCGCGTAAAATCGCCGATGAAGGTGAAGTGCGGCGCGAGTCGGCTTGCCTGCAGGATACGCCAGGTATTGCCGCATACGGGAAAGACCTTGCCCGTAGGGATATGGTGGTGCTTGTCGAGGACCAACACATCGGGATGGTTGGGGATGGTCCCGTGGTAGACGACGGCCTGGCCGTAGTCTTCGCAGTCGTTTTCCAGACCCGGGACATTGAAGAGGCGGTAGGTTGCGGAAAAGAAGCGGACCGCCGCCCCCACGCATGCCGCCACCTCCGGTTCCGTGATGGTGATCGGCCGATCTTCCACCAGGCGTGGGTCCGGGAAGCCCGCGGCTTGGGCCATGCGGAGAAAGTCGTTCCAATAGAGGGCTCCGCCCAGGCATTCGCCGTAGAGGACGGGGTCGGTGCGGATGGACTCCGGCACGCGCCGGTCGGCGTACACGTCGGAAAAATAGAACTCGCCGCCTTCCTTGAGCAAGCGTTTGACCCCGGCAAGGACTGCGGGCTTGTCGCAAGAGAGGTTGACCACGCAATTGGAGACGATCACATCGAAGCTGCCGGGCTCAAGGCCGAGATCGTCCAGATTTTCAATGTAGCCTTTGAGGAAGCGCACGTTGGCAAAACCGAAGCGCTCGGCATGCCAATGGCGGTGGGCTTCGGCCACGGCCAGCTGTTCATCCGTCATGTCCACGCCAATGACCTCGCCTTGGGGCCCCACCAATTGGGCGAGGAGGTAGACGTCGCGGCCCGCACCGCAGCCGAGATCGAGCACACGGCAGCCCTCCACAAGCGGTGGGCAGGTGAGACCGCAGCCGTAGTAGCGCTCCAGAACTTTGGGATGGATATGGGTGAGAAGCGGCTTGAGCCACTCGGGCAGTTGGCTCGGAGCGCAGCAGGCTTGGGTTTTGAGGTCTTGAGTCCGTTGGACGTGCTTGCCGTAGTAGTTTTGGACGAATTCATGCATACTGGAGTGACTCCTGAGGCTGATGGGAATGCGGGAAGCGACATGCGTGGTCGCTGACGGATAGGCGCCAATGAGGTGGAATCCAACACAAATCTTTGGGTTCGTCGATATCGGGGAGCGCGGGGAATTCGGCCCAGCGCCAGCCCAAGGCGGCCATGCGCCGTCGAGTCCGCATGGCCACCGCATCGGTGCTCCAAGGGATGCGGCGAAAGACCAGGGGGTGGAAACGCCGCAGGCCGAGGAGCACGTATCCGCCGTCCGTGCTGGGGATCATCAGGGCGTCGTGACCGGCGAGTTCCTGGGCTGCGCGGCGCAGGGTGGCGGCATCCAGCGCCGGGCAATCGGTGCCGAGCAGGATCGGCGCTTCCCCCTGCGCATGGATGCGGGCTGCTGCCCGCAAGAGCCGCGCTCCCAGGTCACCGCTCCCTTGGTCGCTCCATGCAAGCTGCTGGCGAAGTTCCGCAGGCAGGGCCTGCCGCCAAGCCGGGTGCTCGGGCGCGGGAGTGGCGCACAGCTCCACAGGGGCGACGGAGCTCGCAAGGGCGGCCTGCACGGCGCGCCGCAGCATACGGGCCGCCAGGTGTGCGGCGCCTTCCGGACCCAGGGCGGGGATGAGTCGTGTCTTGGCCTGTCCAGGCAGGGGGGCTTTGGCAAAGATGATCAGGCGCGGTGTCATCGGTAGGCCTTGGCAAGGGCTTCGGGGTTTGCACCGAGGAAGTAGCGCAGGCGCAGCGTCCACATGAGGAGGATGGTGCGCCAGACCCCCCGCGTTTCCCATCGCCGTCCCGATGTCGTGACCGCCGCCCGGAGGCATGCCGGGGGCGAGAGGCGCTTCAGGTGCATGGAGAGTTCGATGTCTTCCATGAGCGGCTGATTGGGGTAGCATCCCACCTGGAAGAATGCCTCACGGGTGACGAAGATGCCTTGATCGCCGGTGGCGATGCCGGTGATGCGTGAACGGAGATTCATGAGGCGGGCGATGAGCGGAAACCACGGGCTTTGGCCTTGGATGGTGACGTCGAACCGCCCCCAGACGTGGCGGCCGCGGGCGAGGGCGTGGCGGATATCCTGGAGCGCCGTGGCCGGAAGCCGGGTGTCGGCGTGGAGGAAAAGCAGCACGTCGCCGGTGGCGTGCATGGCCCCGGCGTTCATCTGGGACGCCCGTCCCCGGGGGGCGCCAAGGGCGGCGAATCCGGCGGCGCGTGCAAGCTGGAGGCTGGTGTCGTCGCTTCCCCCATCCACCAGGAGCACTTCCGCTCCCTGCCGGACAAACTGCGAGAGGTGGGAGAGCAGCCCGGGAAGGATGGGTGCTTCATTGAGCATGGGCACGATGATGGAGATCTGCATGGGCTAGCCTCGCATCCATTGGTGATAGCGCTCCACCCAGGCCAGAAGGCGTTCTGGGGCATGGGCGAGCTTCCACTGGCCGGCCAGATTTTTGTTGGCCTCCACCCAACTGGGGTACGCGTGGATGGTGCCGAGAATTTTGGAGAGCCCCAGGCCGTGCTTCATGGCGAGCACGAACTCCGCCAGCATCTCGCCGGCATGGGGGCTTACGATGGTGGCCCCAAGAATGCGGTCCTTGCCGGGCACGGTGAGTACCTTGAGGAAGCCTTCCGTGGTGCCTTCGGTGATGGCGCGGTCGAGCTCTGTCAGACTGTACCGAGTCACTTCGTAGGCAATGCCCTGCTTTCGGGCCTCACGTTCATTGATCCCCACCCGCGCCACCTCCGGGTCCACGAAGGTGACCCAGGGGATGACGGAGAAGTCCACTGCAAAGCGCTTGATGGTGCCAAAGAGTGCGTTGACCGCCGCGTACCACGCCTGATGTCCGGCGCTGTGGGTGAATTGGTAGGGGCCGGCGGCGTCGCCTGCGGCAAAGATATTGGGATAGATGGTCTCCAAATAGACGTTGGTGTCAATGGTGCGATGGGTGGGAATACCCAAGGTTTCGAGACCGTAGCCTTCAAGGCGCGCCGTGCGGCCGACGGCCACGAGGAGCGCGTCGAAAGGAATGGAGCGCGGCGTGCTGTCCGGAGGCCCTTGGACCACCAGCGTCTTTCGGTCACCACGTTTTTCGCAGCGAAGCGACGTGTGTCCCAGAAGGACTGTGACCCCGTTGGCTTCCAAGCGTTTTTGGACGAAGTCCGCTACGTCGTCGTCTTCGCGGGGCATCAGCCGGCTGCGGACCACCTGCGTGACATCGCTTCCCAGCCGGGCGAAGGCTTGGGAGAGCTCGCAGCCGATGGGGCCGCCGCCCAGCACCACGAGGCGTCGGGGAGGCTCGGCACATTGGGCGAGAAAATCCCAGAGGGTTTCCGAGGTGAGGTATCCCGTCTCCTCGAGACCTGGCAGCGGGGGCACGAGCGGTTCTGCCCCGGTGGCCAGCACGATGCTGCGGGCGGTGAGGCGTTCCTGCGCGCCGTCGGCGGCGGTGATCTCCACGGTCCACGGATCAAGAAGCCGTGCATGGCCCAGACGCACGTCCACGCCCAGGGCGGTGTAGCGTTCCACGCTGTCATGGGGGGCCACGCGCTCAATGGCGGTGCGGATGTGCTCCACCACGGTAGGGAAATGGATGCGGGGCTCACGGCATGCAATGCCCAACCGGTCTGCGTGGCGGATGCGGTGCGCCAGGTTGGCCGCCGCGATGAGGGCCTTGCTGGGCACGCACCCGTGGTTCAGGCAATCGCCGCCCATGGACCGGCGCTCCACGAGAGTGACCGTGGCCTTGGTGGCGGCGGCGATATAGGCGGTCACCAGTCCGGCGGCCCCGCCGCCGATGACGATGAGGTTGCGGTCGAAGCGTTTGGGCCGTGACCATGGCGCGTAGCGGTGCTTGCGTTGCACCCAGGTGACGGCGGTCTTGGCCAGCCATGGAAAGATCCCCAAAAGGGCAAAGGACGCCCAAAGCGGAGGAGAGAGGATGCCGGAGAGGCTCTGCAAGGAGGCGAGCTGGCGGCCTGCGTTGACGTAGACCATGGTCCCGGCGAGCATCCCCAGCTGGCTCACCCAATAGAAGGTCCAGGCGCGTATGGCCGTGAGTCCCATGGCGAGGTTGATGAGAAAGAACGGGAAGATGGGCACCATGCGCAGGGAGAAGAGGTAGAGCGCCCCGTCACGCTCGATGCCTGCGTCGATGACTTCCAGGCGTTCGGCAAAACGGCGTTGGACCGCCTCCCGGAGCAGGTAGCGCGCTGTGAGGAACGCGGCCAGCGCCCCGATGCTGGATGCAAACGAGACGATGAGCGTGCCCTTCCACAATCCAAACAAGGCCCCCGCCGCCAGGGTGAGCACTGTGGCCCCAGGCACGGAGAGTGCCGTGACCGTCACATAGAGGAGGAAGAACGCCGCTGTTGCCTGTACGGGATGCGCTGCCTGCCACGCTTGCCACTGGGCAAGTTCGGTCTGCAGGCGCTGCAGGCTCAAGAAATCGGGCCCGCCCAAGACAAAGAAGGCGGTGATCGCCGCGGCCAGCAGGACGAGGATCGCCCATCTGCCTCGGGTCATGGGGCTGCCTCCAGCAAGGCGCCGCCGCAACTGCTGCCTTGTCCTGCCGTGCATCCGAAGCAATGTTCCGCGACACCGACGGCGCGTCCTCTCCAGTCGTCGTCCAGCAGGGCGCGGAGATGGACGCGCGATGGGCTGCCGCCCAGGGGAATGCCGAGCTGCTGATTGAAGTCGCAATCATAGAGGAAGCCTTGCCAGTCCACGCTTACGAGCGTCCGGCACATGAGGGCTTCCAGGTTTTCTGGACGAAAATTTGCTTTGAGGAGGCAGAGATAGTCGACCAGGGCGCCTTGGGCGGCAAGCCGGGAGGCAAAGCGGCCGATGGGCATGTTGGCCAGGGCAAAGAGGTGGTTGAACACGATGCCGTAGCGTTCTTTGAGCTCGCGCTGGTAATCGGCCTCTAAATCCACCTGGTTCGGAGGAAGACTTGGCCCGCCGGGGTTGTACACCAGATTGAGCACGAGCCCTGATGCAGGCGCTCCGTACCCCAAGGCGTTGAGCCGCTGGAGCGCGGCAATGCTTTTGGCAAAGGCGCCTTCTCCGCGCTGCTGATCGACGTTCTCTGCACAGTAGCAGGGCAGGGATGCGACGATTTCCACCGTATGCGCCGCCAAAAATTCCGGCAGATCTTCGTTTCCCGGCTCTAGGAGCACCGAGAGATTACAGCGGTCGATGATGCGCACCCCCAGCCGGCGTGCGGCCTCCACCAGGGCACGGAACCCTGGGTGCAGTTCTGGCGCGCCGCCGGTGATATCCAAAATGGAGATGCCGCGGGCGGCAAGGACCCTGGGGATCAGTTCCAGGGTGGCTGCGTCCATCATTTCCGTGCGGTGCGGTCCGGCATCCACATGGCAGTGGGCGCACGCCTGGTTGCAGCGGTAGCCGATATTGACTTGCAGCGTGGAGATCTCGTGGCGATGGATTTGAGGGAAGGTGATGTCGTGGGAAGGCGTAAGCATATGCATCGTCATGTCTCTTTGGCGTCTTTGGGGGTTTTACGCTGATTTTCCGTTCCCAGTGAATCGTTCGATGAAGCGTCGGTCAATCCAATCTTTCCATCGCCACGCCCACCTTCCTTCGAGGCTGACCCTTCCCCAGGAGACGATGGCGTAGCGATCGCCGCAGGCGAGAAGATAGAGGGAGCGGCGGCGCGGCGTATAGGTCGTCAGCGGGCGGCCGGAAAGGACGGCCATCAGGTTGCGGGCGAGCACGGGGCCGGCGCGCACGGCGTGCACTCCGGAGCGCGCAAGCGGCGCGTCCTCGCGGCTGCACACGTCCCCCGCAGCGAACACGTCCGGGTGGGAGACGCTGCGGTGGTAGGCGTCCACCAGGATGAACCCCTCGGTGTCCAGGAGCAGCCCGGAGGCCAGAAGCCACGACGGCGCCCCGGTTCCTGGAGCCGCCAATACCACATGGGCCTGGACGATCTCGCCGCTGGCGAGCTGGACCCCTTGGGGATGTCCTGCGGCGCGTTGGAGCTGCACCGTGACCCCGGCGCGCTGCAGTTGGCGTGCGGCCCGCTGCCGTACCCCAGGGGCGTGCCCAGGCAGTATGCCGGAAGATCCGGCCACGAGCCATACTTCGGCTCTTGCGCCCTGGATGCGGAAGGCGTGGGCCGCGGCCAGGGCGAGCTCCACGCCCGCCGCGCCAGCCCCGACGACCGCCAGCCGAAAGCCTGGGGTGCTCCGTGCGCGTTCCAAAACATGGGGCCACGCGGCCACAAAGCGCTCCAGGGGTTTGATGGGCAGCAGGCGGTCACCTGCAGCTGCCAAGGGGGTTGTTTTGGGAACGCCTCCGACATCGATGGAAGTCAGATCGTATTCCAGGCGGCGTCCGCCTTCCGTGGTGGCGCAGCGCTGGTGGGCGTCCAGGGCGCAGACAGCGTCTTCCACCAGGTGCACCTGGGCTTTCTCGCACCAGGGGCGAAGGTCGATGCGGCACTGTTCGGCGGCGTAATGTCCAGCCATCCAGCCCGGAAGCATGCCTGAATAGATCTGCCATACGCTCGGGGTGACGAGGATGGTTTCCAGCCCCGGAGGGCGGGCGCGGGCGAGGGCGCGGAGCACCGAAAGCTGCGCATGTCCGCCGCCGATCAGAAGAAGGCGCTGGTGCATTCGCCTTACCGCCGTGGTGGTTAGCGTTTGCCTCCGCCCAAAAGCCCTTGGATGGCGGAGGTCAAATCCGCAGGCAGCACCACGGTGCGTGAGCCTTGCTGTTCGGCCAGGGCGCGCAGGGCGTCCACGTAGCGCTGTCCCAAGAGGTAGTGGAGGGTGGTTTCCGCGGTGGCCGCGGCCTCGGCGATTTTGGCGATGGCGTTCTTGTCGCCTTCGGCGAGCACGATCTTGGCCTGGGCCTCGCGCTTGGAGGCTTCGAGCTTGCCTTCGGCCTGGAGGATGGCCGAAGCCTTTTCGCCTTCGGCGCGGGTGACCATGGCCCGCCGGGCCCGCTCGGCTGCGGCCTGCTCTTCCATGGCCTGCTGCATGGTGTCCGATGGCTTGATATCCTGGATTTCCACGGTCTTGAGTACGATCCCCCAGTCCGCGATGTCGTCGGAAATGGCGTTTTTGAGTTTGGTCTTGATCTGTTCCCGAGAGGAAAGGGCGTCGTCGAGGTCCATCTCGCCGACGATGGAACGCAGCGAGGTCTGCACCAAGGTCTGGATGGCGATACGGTAGTCTTCCACCCCGTAGACGGCCTTTTCCGGGGCGACGATATTGATGTAGGCCACGGCATTGGTGATGATGACTGCATTGTCCCGGGTGATGACGTCTTGGGAGGGAATGTCCAGGACGATGTCTTTGGTGGTCACTTTATAGGCCACCGTATCCATGTACGGGATGATGAGATTGAGCCCTGGGCCGAGGGTGGAGTGGTATTTGCCGAGGCGCTGCACCACGAATTTATATCCCTGCGGCACGATGCGCACACCCAAAAACAGGGTGACTCCCACAAGGGCAAGAATAAAGACGACGAGGACGAGTCCTGGATTCATAAGACCTCCGAGCTCGGTTTGCGGGACACCACCAAAGTGTTCCCGGTGATATCGACGACGGTCACCCGGTCTCCCAATTGCACGGGATCGGAGCAGCGCATGGGCCATTCGTCATCGCCCAAAAGCGGGGTGCTGAAGCGCACGCGGCCAAGGCCATCCGGACCAGGCACGGCCACCACTTGTCCGGTTTGGCCCAGGGCCCCTTCCCGAGAGATGCCGGCGGTAGTTTTGTCGCGCATGCGGGGTTTGAGCACCAAAAACCACAAGGCGCAGAAGACGCAAGATAACACGGCCCAGGCGAGGATTTGTGCGGTGAGCTCCATGGGAACGCCGATCCAGAGCAGCGCTCCCACCACCACTGCAGCCAGGCCGAACCAGAAGATGGTAAAGCTGGGGATGAAGGCCTCGACTATGACGAGCACAATGCCGAGGGCGATCCAATGCCAGTATTCCATAGGGGTCTCCTCCTTGGAGCTGGTGTAGCAGGAGCGGGCCGCGGAGGCTAGAGAGAAAATGAAGTACGAGCGAAGTCGGCTTGCGGGCGGCGGAACATGGGCATGACCGCTAGGCCGTCGATGCGCACGAGGATGCACTTATCCCCAGGAAATTGCACGCAGCGCGGGGAGCGCTGCCGTTGCCAGAGTTCGTCCACGCGCAGCAGGGTTTGGGCGCGCACCTGGCCTGGTCCGAGACTGTGGAGCGCTGCGGCAAGGGCGCGCAGCCTTTGGGCCGCGGGCATGGCGCGCAGAAGCTGGTTGGGGAAAAAGCGCATCAGGCGCAAGGGGCGGGTCTGGTCCTGCCAAAAAGCGGCGTCCCGGGAGGCCAGGCGCCACAGGTCCAGACAGCGCTCCAGCCAGCGTGGATTTTCCGCAAAGAGCAGGGGCAATACCTGGGCGCGGATGCGGTTGCGTCGGGTAAGGGGCAGGCAGTTGGAGGGATCTTCGCACCAGGAGAGGTCGTGCTCCTGGGCGTAGCGCACCAAGGTCTCCTTGGAGCAGCACAAAAGGGGGCGCAGCAGGCGGCGGTTGTCATCGCGGCCGGGCATGCCCGCCAGCGCAGGCCAGCCCACCCCGCGCACCAGGCGTAGCAGGATGTCTTCGGCGAGGTCGGTGGCGTGGTGCGCAGTGAGGATCCACTGGCTTTGGGTGGCGCGGCGCACGTTTTCGAGCCAGGTGTAGCGCGCCTGGCGGGCCTGATCTTCCATGCCCGGGCTTGCCATGGTGCCCGAGAGCTTCAGGCGTTCCACATGGCAGGCGACGTCCAACGCTGCGCATACGGCGCGGGCCTTTTGGGCCTCGAGATCCGCCTCGGGCCGCAGGCCGTGGTGCGCGTGGGCCGCGTAGACTTCCAGCTGGAGCGGCGCGCGCCACGAAGCCAGAAGGTGGAGCAGCACCGTGGAGTCCACCCCGGTGGAGTACGCCACCAGCACGCGGCTCCCGCGCAAGTCCACGCCCAATTCTTCGGTGGTGAAGCGCAGGACCTGGCGGGCCCAGCCCTGCCAGCGGGGGCGCAGCGAGGTCATGGTCAGGTGGGGATATCCAGTTCCGCAAGGAGGTTGAGCACCCGCTCCACCATGGCCCGCTCCTGTTCGCAGGTGGCGTAGGTCATGCACGAGCAGCGCATCACGCCGGTGGCCCGCACCAAGAGTTCCAGACGGACCCAGGTGGGGCCGGTCTCGAGGGCGAGGACGTGGGGGCCGCAGCGTTCGGCGTGTTCGCGTTGCTCGGGGGTGAGCAGTTCCGTGGGCACCGGCAGGTGATAGAGGTCCTCGATGGCGCTTTTGAGGCCGCGCTCGTCCAGCCACGCCTTGATGGCGTCTACGTTGGCGGCGGTCAGCTCGTCGATGAAATAGGATCGCATGGGTCACCTTGAGCGTTTGCGGTCGTCGTGGGCGTCTTCGGGCGGGGTCTCTCCGTCCAGGTTGAACATGCGGCGTGCCTGGTGGACGAAGCGCTCGGCCGAGCCTTCTTCCTGGGTGCGCCGCTTCAAATAGGTGATGGGGGCGTGGTAGATCTTGTGGCAGATGGAGTGCGCCAGCCGTTCCATGATGGCCACCACCTGGGGATCAGGGTCCGGGCCCAGCTGGCGGATGGATTTGCGCAGTTCTTTGCGGGCGATGCGCTCGCCTTGGTCCAGCAAGGCCACGATGGTGGGCTGCAGCCGCAATTCGTCCATCCACTGAAGGAACGCCTGGACCTCCTCGTCGATGATGGCCTGGGCCTTGATGGCTTCCTGCTGGCGGGAAGCGCGGTTTTCCTCCACTACGCCGTTGAGATCGTCGATGTCGTAGACGTAGACGTTGTCGATGGCATTGGCGTCCGGGTCGATGTCTCGGGGCACGGCGATATCGATGAAGAAGATGGGCCGCTGCCGGCGGTTGCGCATGATCTCCTTCATCTGGCTGGCGGTGAGGATCACCGACGGCGAGCCGGTGGAGGTGATGACGATGTCCGCTTCCAGCAAGGCCTGGTTCAAGGCGTCGAATCCGTAGGCTTGACCGCCGAAGCGCTTGGCCAGTTCTTCGGCGCGGGAAACGGTGCGGTTGACCACGGCCATACGCCGCACTCCGGCGGCGAGCAGATGGGTGGCCGCCAGTTCGGCCATCTCGCCGGCGCCGATGAGCAGCGCCGAGTGCCGGGAAAGGTCGGCAAAGATTTTCCGTGCCAGCTCCACCGCGGCGTAGCTGATGGACACGGCACTGCTGGCGATGGCGGTCTCGGTGCGCACCCGTTTGGCCGTGGAAAAGGCCTTGTGCAGCAAGCGGTTGAGGATCACGCGCGTGGCATGCGCCTCCACGGCCGACCGGTAGGCGGCCTTGAGCTGGCCGAGGATCTGCGGCTCGCCCACCACCATGGAGTCGAGGCTCGCGGCCACGGAAAAGACGTGGGCCACGGCTGCGGCGCCAGTGTGGCAGTAGGTGTGCTGGGTGAGGAGTTCCACGGGCTGGTTGCAGGTCTGGGCCCAGACTTGGTGCACCTCGTGGGCGACGTCGGCGCCAGGTTCTCCCACCACGATGCATTCTACCCGGTTGCAGGTGGAGAGGACCACGGCTTCGGTGATGGGACCGTGCTCCTGCACCAGGCCGGCGGCCACAGGGTTGAAGCCGGCGAGGGCAAAGCGTTCGCGGATGTCCACGCCCGCGGTTTTATGGCTCAGTCCAATGACATGGATTCGTTGGCTCATGATATTTTTAGAAAGCGCGAAGGCTGTGGTGGGTGGGGAGGAGGAAGTTGATGAGCACCAAGGACCCCAGGGACAGCAAAAAGATGGCGATGGCCATTTTGGCGGGTTTGCGTCCTTTCCACCCGAGGGCCAGGCGTTGGTGGAAAAGGATGGCGTAGAGGACCCAGATGCCTAGGGAGACGACTTCTTTGGGGTCACCGGTTAGCACGCGTTTCCAGGTGAAGGCCGCCCAAATGAAGCCCGAGAGCATGCTGATGCTGTACAGAGGAAATCCTACGGAGACCGCCAGGGCGTTGACCCGGTCCAGAGTGTCCAGGGCAGGCATCTCCTGGAGGGCGGAAGGGATCTTGCTTTTGGTTTTGATCTTGCGCTCCAGGTAGACATAGCCCACGCCAGCGCCAAAGGCCAAGGCCAGCAGGGCAAGGGCCACGAAAATGGCCCCGACATGGAGTCCGAACCACAGGAGGCTGAGATGCTCCGGCACGATGGTCGTCGCCGGATGAATGACCATGGAGCCGGTGAAGAGCACCACGGCGAGCGGCGCGGTGATGAGAGAGAGAAAGTCGTGCTTGAAGCGCCACCACGCCACAAAGAACACGAGCACACACAGCCAGGCGAACAGGCTGATGTAGAATTGGCCGTGCTGGAGCACGTCGGCTTGTAGGAGGCCTGCGGCTGCCAGGTCTGCGGTATGCAGGAGAAATCCGAGGGCAGAGGCCAGGGACGCGGCCTTCTTGCAGAGAGGCTGGCGCAGTCCCAATCCCAAGGGGTAGAGGGCCGCGCCCGCGAGATACGCCAGGGCGATGGCGAGTTCAAACCAAGTCCAGGCAGGCATGACACCAGTCCTCCAGGTAGGCGTGTAGTGGCGCGGGGAGATGTTCTTGCAGGATTGCCATACAGCGGGAAAGGTCCTGATCCCGCAAGGCGTCCACCAGGGAAGAAGCCGCCAGGGCGCGGAAGATTTCGGCGTTGGCCTTGGCGGGCGCCCCAAGGGCGAGCACGTACGGGCGGATCTGCGCCAAAAGCTGGGTCAGCGCCCCATATTCCGGGCCAAATTCCGTTTCCAGGCGTTGGCGCACCTGGCGAGCCAAGGCCGGACTTGCTCCCGCCGTTGCCACGCACACGAGAAAATCGCCGCGCCGTACGCAGGCGGGCAGGGCAAAGGAGCCGTCCTCCGGCTGGGTTGCCGAATTGCACAGGATCTTGGCCTGCCGACAGCGCGTGGCGATGTGGCGATTGAGCTCCGCATCCGGAGTGCAGGCAAAGACCAGCTGCGCCTCCGCGATATCCGTATCCGCAAACGGACGGGCGTGGATGACCATGCCGGGATGCGCCGAGGCGAGGGCGTAAAGCGCCTGCGGCGGCGTCGGGTCCACCACCGTGAGCCGCGCCGGCGGACCGGCCTCCAGCAGGCCGTGGATTTTGCGCAGTCCTACGGAGCCGGCGCCGACCACCAGGGCGTGAAGATTGCGCGTATCGATGAGGATGGGGTAGCTGTGCATGGCGTAGGGCGCGTACCAAACCGCTGAAGTTCCGACAAGCCGCCATTGGTCGGCCCGTGGGCGGCCAAGAGGTGGTCAGGAAAGCTTGGCCAAAAGCGCCGGGGTGTGCGCAGGCAAGTGCACCGGGGTGCGTGGGAGGCGCTGCCAGGAAAACGCCGGGGCGAGGGCTTCGGCGTAAATGGGCTGCGGGGTGGGGATGAGGCCGCCAAGCCAGGCCAAAAACCCTGTGATGGCCTGCGGAGAGATGCCTGCCGCGCGCAGCGCCCGGGCGGACAGCGCCTGGTGGCGCTTGGCCAGACGTTCGCCGCTGGGGTCCAGGAGCAGGGGGACGTGGGCCCAGCGGGGCGGAGAAGCGGCCAAGTAATGGAATATGGCCTGTTGCCTGGGGGTGGAATCCAAAAGATCCGCCCCGCGCACCACCAAAGTGATGTCCTGATCCAGGTCGTCCACGGCCACCGCCAGCTGATAGGCAAAGAGTCCATCTCCCCGGCGCACGGCAAAATCCCCGCCGCACGCCGCCGCTGAGGCGCGAAAAGTTCCCTGCACGAGGTCGTCAAAGGTGCAGGCGTCCTCCGGCAGCACCAAGCGGATGGCCGGGGATTTCTCCTGCGCTTTACGGGCGCGGGTGGCCTCGTCCAGGTGGCGGCAGGTGCCGGGGTAGGCGGGCAGGCCGCCGTGGGGGGCGCTGGCCAGTCCCTGGAGGTCTTTGCGGGAGCAGAAACACGGATAGGCGTGGCCACGGGCCATGAGATCGTTCAGGATTTCGGTGTAGCGGGGGACGCGTGGACTTTGGAAGTAGGGGCCTTCGTCCCAGGTAAGTCCCAACCAGGTCAGGTCCTCCTGGATGGCATCGGCAAAATGCGGCCGACTGCGGGCCGTATCCACGTCCTCGATGCGCAGCACCACGGCGCCGCCCTGAGTGCGGGCCGCAAGCACACACCACAAAAAGGCCCAGGCATTGCCCAGATGCAGGTACCCCGTGGGGCTGGGGGCCAGACGCACACGAACCGGAGAACGCATGCGCCGTGCATGGTCACTTTGGAGCGCAAATGCAACCCACCTCTTGCCTCTTCCTCTTGGCATGTGCAGATATGGCGTGTGCGCGTACGCTTTTTTCCTTTCTGGAGGCTTTGATGTCCCCTACCGCTGGATGGCGCTTGGAGAACTCCTACGCCCGCTTGCCTGAGTCCTTCTTTCGTCGGGTGCGGCCCACGCCGGTGCGTTCTCCGCGTCTGGTGCTTTTCAACCGCGATCTCTGCCGTGCGCTGGGGCTGGACGCCGACCTGCTGGATGGCGAGGCGGGGGCGCGCATCTTTTCCGGAAACGAGCTTCCTCCGGGCGCTGCGCCCATTGCCCAGGCGTACGCGGGCCACCAGTTCGGTGCGTTCACATTTTTGGGCGATGGCCGGGCCGTGATTTTGGGCGAGCAGATCACCCCGGATGGCCAGCGCGTGGACATCGCCCTCAAGGGCTCCGGGCCGACGCCCTTTTCCCGCCACGGGGATGGCCGCGCCGCCTTGGGGCCCATGCTGCGGGAGTACCTCATCAGCGAGGCCATGCATCACCTGGGCATTCCCACCACCCGTTCCCTGGCCGTGGTGGCCACGGGGGAAGACGTGGTGCGGGAGCGTTTCTTGCCTGGGGCGGTGCTCACCCGGGTGGCGCGAAGCCATATCCGCGTGGGCACCTTCCAGTATTTTTGGGCCCGGGGGGAGGTGGAGTCCGTACGCCTTTTGGCCGACTATACCCTGCAGCGCCACTTTCCGGATCTGCGCGCCGCGGACAACCCGTACCTGGAGATGCTGCGCGCCGTGGTGCAGGCGCAAGCCCAACTCATTGCCGCCTGGATGCTGGTGGGCTTTGTCCATGGGGTCATGAATACCGACAACATGAGCCTGGCGGGCGAGACCATCGACTACGGGCCGTGCGCCTTTCTCGACACTTATCGGTCCGGGGCGGTGTTCAGTTCCATCGATCTGGACGGCCGCTATGCCTATGCCCAGCAGCCGGGCATCGCTGTTTGGAACCTCACCCGCTTGGCCGAGGCCCTGCTGCCGCTTTTGGGCAAAGCCCCCCAGCAGGCCGTGGATGCGGCCAGGGCGGCAGTGGAGGCGTTCGTGCCGGCGTTTCAGGCCGCGTGGCACGGGGGCATGGCCCGCAAGCTGGGATTGGTGGGCAGGCATGGGGAGGACGCCGCCTTGATGCGTGATTGGCTTGAGCTTCTGGAAGCTTCGGGCGCAGACTTCACCAACGCCTTTCGCGGCCTGATGCGGCAGGAGCCCCCGCAGGAGCCGCCGTTTTCGCATCCGGATTTTCCCGCCTGGTATGCGCGCTGGCAGGCGCGGGTGGCGGATCAGGAAGGAGGACGGACAGCGGCCCGCGCCCTGATGCGCGCGGCCAATCCCGCGGTCATCCCCCGCAATCAGCGGGTGGAAGAGGCGCTTGCCGCTGCTGTCCGTGGTGATGCGCGGCCTTTGGACCGTCTGCTCACGGCCCTGCGCACCCCTTTTGTGGAACCCGCGGACCCTGCCTTGATGGCGCCTGCGCCTGAGGAGTTTCAGCGCACGTACCGGACGTTTTGCGGCACCTAACGGATCGCTCTGTCTTTTGTGCGGTGCAATTGCCGTTCATCGCTACCGAGGCCGGAAATGGCAGCCGCGGCTTTCTTTGTTGCGCAGCGCCGCCGTGGTGATGATGTACGCAGTTTGGCAGCCGTGGAAGAGGTCGATGGACGCCTTGGAGACACGGATGGATTTGTAGAAGGTGTGCAGCCTCTTGTTGAGATTGCGTAAGTCTTCGAAGGCCCGCTCCAGGCGGGGCGTGGTGCGGACGATGCCCATGTAGTTCCACATGGTGCTGCGAATGGTCACCCAGTCCTGATGAATGAGGGCCGGGTCTTCGTTTTCGCTCTTGCCGGAGGTGACCCAGTCCGGAATGGCGTCTTGGAGCCGCTTGGAGAGCGGGCAGTGGTCGGCATCGGCCGTGTGCGTGATGTGCTGGGCTGCGGCGAGGCCCCACAAAAGTCCTTCCAAAAGCGAGGTCGATGCCAGACGGTTGGCCCCATGGACCCCGGTGCAGGCGCATTCGCCTGCGGCATAGAGGCGGTCTAGGGTGGTGCGTCCGTGTTCGTCCACGAGAATACCGCCGCAGCTGTAGTGCGCCGCCGGCACCACGGGGATGCGTTCGCGGGTGATGTCGATGCCCATTTCCTGACAGCGGGCGTAGATGGTGGGGAAGCGTTTCTTGAGATTGGCGTCCACGAAGTTGGCGGCGTCCAGAAACACGCAGTCTTCGCCGGAGTGGAGGATCTCGTCGGCGATGGCGCGGGCGACGATGTCCCGTGGGGCGAGCTCCATACGTTCGTCGTACTTGGCCATGAAGCGCTCGCCCTTGGCGTTGAAGAGCCGGGCCCCTTCGCCGCGCACGGCCTCGGAGATGAGAAACTTGCGTTCCGAGCGGGAAAAGAGGGCGGTGGGGTGAAACTGGATATATTCCAGGTTCATGAGCCGCACGCCGGCGCGGCTGGCCATGGCCAGGCCCGAGCCGATGGAGGAGGCGCAATTGGTGGTGTGCAGGAAGATCTGCCCCACTCCGCCGGTGGCGAGGATGGTGGCGTCCGCCAGGATGGTGACCGGCTCGCCGGTGGCGGCGTCGAAGACGTAGGCCCCCACGCATTGATTGGTGAGCTGGTAGCGGAACTCCAGGGAAGTGGCGTGGTGCCGGGTGGTGAGGAGATCAATGGCCGTGCATTCGGTGAGGATGCGGATATTGGGGTGGCTGGTGACCACCCGCGTGAGGGCGTCGTGGATGGCCCTGCCTGTGGCGTCGGCATGGGTGAGGATGCGGGCGATGCTGTGCCCCCCTTCCTTGGTGCGGTAGAGGGAGCCATTCGGACAGGTATCGAAGGGCACCTGCACGCGGTCGAGGAGGAATTCCTCCACGGCCTTGGGCCCGTGGGTGGCGAGGAAGCGCGCCGCGTGTTCGTACACGTAGTGCGCCCCGGCCACGGTGATGTCGCGCACAAGGAGGTCCGGGCTGTCTTCCGGGGCAGTATAGACGATGCCGCCTTGGGCGAGGGGGGTGTTGCCCGCGTCCAAAGGTCCTGAGGAGAGCAGGGTGACTTCCCAACCGGCGTCGGCCAGGGCGATGGCGGCCGTGCATCCGGCAATGCCCGCGCCAATGACAAGGATTTCGGTCTTCAAGCGTTCCATGAAGTTTCCTCCGCAATGGGCTTGCGGGAGGGGTTGCGCAAAGACGGACGTTTGGCAAGGGGGGTGTGCGCCGGAAAAGAAAAACGGAAGGGCACAGCCCAAAGGATTTGGCTGTACCCTTCCGTGGTGTACCGCGCCGAATGATTCGGCGCAGGCGGGTTAGTTGTATTCGTTGAGGGCGGCCTCGGCGTAGGTGTCTTCCAGCAGCTTGCGCAGGCGGAAGGCCCCCTCGATCATGGGCGCCAGCTTGGGCAGGCCGTCGATCTTGTCCACGTAGCTGAAGGCCCCGAGGACTTCGGCCATGCGCTGGCGCTCTTCGTTGCCATGGCCGGTGAACAGCACCACCTGGATCTTTTTGTCGATCTCTTTGAGGCGCTTCAAGGTCTCGATACCGTCGATGCCGGGCATCTCGATGTCCAGGACGACGACGTCGTAGCGTTTGGCGCGCGCCATCTCCAAGGCCTGGTCGCCCGTATGGGCGATGTCCGGCGTGATCCCGTAGAGGATATGGAGCCGGTCGGCGAGGATGCGGCACAGGTCTTTTTCATCGTCCACGATGAGCAGTCGCATGGTATTCATGAGAGTCCTCCTTGGCTGTGGCCAACCCCGCGGTTGGCGCGGTGATTGCGGTGTATGGAATGGTGACGGACACCGTTGTCCCGTGGTTGGGTATGCTGGCGATTTCGATGCGTCCTCCCAAGGCCTCGACGAGGGCATGGCAGAGGCTCAGCCCCAGTCCCATGCCTTTGCCCACCTCTTTGGTGGAAAAGAATGGCTCGAAAATACGGGCCAGGACCGCGGGTTCCATGCCGATACCCGTGTCCTGCACCTGGACGACGACCTCTTGGGGCGCCTGGGAGGCGTGGATGCAAAGACGAAGCTGGGCCTGCGTCGCTTCCGGGGCGGCGGCGCCTTGAGCTTCCAGGGCGTCCAAGGCGTTGTCCACCAGCGGGGCAAGGATGTGCCGCCAGGTTTCTGCGGACACCATAAGGGACGGCGGGCAGGTGTGTTCGACGAAAAACCGTCCTTGCCAGCGGCTGCGGCGGTCTTCGAGAAGCTGGGCGATGAGACGGGCGAGCGGCTGCGGCGTGTCATCTGCCGGTACCGCCGCCCGCAGCGAGAGGAGTTTGGTGGTGACGGCCTTACAGCGGGCGGTTTGCTCGCGGATGGTGGCAAGCGAGTCCTCGAGCTCCCTGCGGGCGCCTTGCTCCATTGGGGTTTCTGCAAGGGTCTCGGCCATCCACCCTGCCTCGTTGAGCACGATTTGCAGCGGGTTGTTGATTTCGTGGGCTACGCCGACGGCGAGTTCTCCCAGGGCCGCCAGCCGGGCCGTTTCCGCCATGCGCTGGCGCTGCGCGGCATCAAGGCGGTGGGCTTCTGCCTCCTGGATGGCTTTGAGGATGCGCTCCAAAGGCGCAGGTTTGACGATGTAATCGGCCGCCCCACGCTTCATGCCGCCCACTGCCGCGGCAAGTCCGCTTTCCGCAGTGAGCAGGACCACTTCGGTACGCGGCACGAGCTCTTTGATGGCCTTTAGGGCGGCAAGGCCGTCCATGCCCGGCATGGAGAGATCCAGCAGCACGACGTCGGGGTGGCTTTGGCGCACCACCTCCACGGCGCTTGCGCCGTCGTAGGCGGTGTGCACTTCCATCCCTCGGGTGCGCAGGCGCTCTGCCAGCGTCTCCGCAAACTGCCGTTCGTCATCCACCACCAGGACACGCGCCATCTATTGGCCTCCCGATGGTTCGAGGACTTCGTGGATGGTGGCCAGGAGTTGGCTGATGTCGGTGGGTTTTTTGAGATACGCCTGGGCGCCCGAGCGCAGGCAGGCGGCGATGTCTGTCTCTGCGCCGTGGCCGCTGAGCATCACCACCGGGAGTTTCGGCCAGGCGGCGCGAATGCGGCGCAAGGTCTCCATGCCGCCAATACCCGGCATGCGCAGATCGAGGACCACCACGTGGGGGGAGTGCTCGGCAATGCACTGCAGTCCCTCTTCGCCGTTGAGCGCCATAATCGGCGTGTGCCCGCGCAGCTCCAGACGCTCGGCCAAGGTGGTGACGAAGCCTTCTTCGTCGTCGATGAGGCAGATGCGCAGGGCGGTCATGGTGTGGCTGCCGGAAACGGAAGGCGGATGGTTTGGTCGTGGATCTCGATGTGCCCGGCCTCGGCGAGGGCGGCGAGCACGGGAGAATCCTTGGGCGCAACCGGGAGGGTCATGACCAGCGCATGCTGGGGTGGACCTGGAACGATACTGGCATCGAGGACGCTGCCCGCGGGGCAGAGATCGATGGCGGCGCGCAGCACGGTGAAGCCGCGGCTGAACACGTCCATGGCCGGGGTACGTACCGGCAAGGGTTGGCCTGCGGGGGTAAAGCGCAATTGGATTTCTTTGAGGCGCGCTGGGCGCTGGCACAGGTCCATCAAGGCGGCCACCTGGGGGGAGAGGTCGCAGGACTCCTGCTGCTCCACGTCCGTGGCGTGGCCGAGGCGGTTCATGGCCGTGAGGAGGCGTTTGCCTCGGTCGACTTGGGTGGCGATGTGCTCCAGGGCCTCGTGGATCTTGGGGCGGTGCTGGAGCGCCACCTTGGCGTTGATGTCGAGGATGTCGCCCAAGAGTCCTGCAGACTCCCGGATGATGGCCAGGATATTCTGGAGTTCGTGGGTGGTCATGGCGGTCATGGCGCCCATGGCCCGCGTGGAGTCGAAGGTCATGATTGGCCTCCCCGTTCCATGGCTTCGGAGAGGGTACGCAGAAGCTCCTCCAAATCCACGGGTTTGGTGAGATAGGCAAAGGCGCCGCGATGCATGCCCTCGATACCGTCTCGGGTCGTGCCTTGGCCGGTGAGGAGGATGACCGGGATTTGGGGGTGGGTTTCCCGCAGCCGGGTGAGGACGTCGAGCCCTTTCATCCCCGGCATGAGGACATCCAGGAGCACGGCCTGGGGTGCGGCCTCGGCCATCATGTGCACGGCGGTCTCCCCGTCATGGGCGACGCGCGTGGCAATGCCGCGGATCTCCAGGCGTTCGGCCAGGGTGGTGGCGAATTCCTCTTCGTCGTCGACCACAAGCAGGGTGGAGGGAAGGATCATAGGCTGCCTCCTTGTTCTTCCGGCGGATGTTTGGGCAGGAAGATGGTGACGGTGGTGCCCTTGCCCAGGGCGCTTTGGATGTGGATGTCGCCGCCTAAGCGTTTGACGATGCCATAGGTGATGGACATGCCAAGGCCGGTGCCTTTCTCTTTTTTGGTGGTGAAAAAGGGCTCGAAGATGTGTTTGACCGTTTCTTCCGACATGCCGCAACCGTTGTCGGCAACGGCAATGCCGACACGTTCCCCTTCATCCCAGGTGGAGACGGCAATGGTGCCACCGTCGGCCACGGCTGCCAGGGCGTTATTGAGGATGTTGAGAACGACCTGCTGGATCTGGCCGTAATCCGACGGGATTTGCGGTAGATCGGGCGCCAGGCGCCGCTCGATGGTGACATTGCGGTATTGGGCCTCGCGTTCCAAAAATCCAATGGTTTCCGTAATGGCGGCATTGATGTCCAAGACCTCGATCTTGACGTCCATGCGTTTGGCAAACCCAAGCATGCGGTGGGTAATGCCGCGGCACCGATCCACAGAACGGAGAATGGCGTCGATTTGTTTGGCAAAGCGCTCTTTGTCGGGAAAATCGGGACGCAGCTCCAAGAGATCGCGCAGCAGTCCGGCTTTTTCGTTGATGATGGCCAAGGGGTTGTTGATCTCGTGGGCCACGCCGGCGGCCAGACGGCCGATGGACGACAAACGCTGGGTGTGCTCCATTTGGTGGATGGCGGCCAGGCGTTGGGCGTCGCTCTCTTGGAGCCGCTGGATGATCATGCGGGTGGCGGCGAAGACCCCTGCGAAGATGACGCATACTCCGGCGACAAAGACCGCAACCATGTCCAGGCGCACCGTATACCAGGCCTTGAGCAGCGATGGCCTGGGTTTCATGGCCACGAGCACGAAATCCGTGTTGGCGATTTGGCTCAGAGCGAGAAAGTACTGTCCCCCGGCAGGGTCTGCAAAGTCGTAGACATTGGCTTCGTAGTTGGCGGGGGGCAGGGAGAAAGACAGGGGTTCGAGGACATGGCCATACTGCCGGGATTCGGTTTGGAGCACGCCTTTGCGGTCGGTGAGAAAGGCGTCACTGCCAGGTTCCAGTCCCATGGAGGCGATGATGTTTTCAAATTGGGCGGTGTCCAGCGTTGCCCGCACAATCCAGCTGCGGCCATCAGGGTTATTGTGGCGCACCGCAACGACGACGTGGGGAAATTGCCGAAAACCAAGAAAGACATCGCTAATGTAGGAACCACGCAAAAGTACCTGTTGAAACCATTTCTGTTCTGTATAGTTGATATCTTTGAGGTTGTATGGTCCTACATAAGAAATGAGTTTTCCGGAATCATCGATGAGCGATATGTCGACGAATCCAGTAAATGCTTGCGACATGATTTGGAATATTCTGTTGAGTGCTGTTTTGTCGGCAAGCTGTTCGAAAGAATATGCCGATGCGATGAAATTGATTGCAGAGATACGTTCCGTGAGATACAGTTCAAATGAGTGTTTGGTTTTTCCTACCAAGGCACGCAGCGGCTCTTGCACTTGGGCGGTCAGGGCATGCTGGTGCTCATAATAATTGATGAAGGCAAGCGAGATGAGCGGGAGCAAGGCCGACACGGCGATGAGTGCCACGATTTTGCGTTGCAACGTGCGGTAGCGGGAGGGCGCGGTGGCTGCCTCTGCCCAAGAACTGGGGGCTTCTTCTTTCATGCTTGAGCTCCAGAAAATCCCACGATGTCGCCTGGGTTGAGGGTGCCTGTGCGCAATCGGTCAATGACCGCAGCCACGGAGCCAATGACGCCATCAAAGACTTCGACCCGTTTCCAGCGCAGGTAGTGGTAGTATTCTTCTTCGATGCCCCCGCATACCACGGCATCCATGTCCCGTTCAAGGATGAGGTTGCAGAGCTCGTCCGCGGAAGGGTGGGCAAGGAGGAGCGATTTGCGGGCCACGATCTCCCCGCCCTCAGCCAGGCGCAGGATGAGGACCTCCATGGCGAGATCGAAACGGGGGGCGATTTCGTCGTGGTCGATGGTGATGAGGATGCGGCGCTCCATGGCTCACTCCTTACGGCCGCGGCGCTGGGGTTGGCGGAGCAGATACCCCGGAAGGTGTTCTGGCCGGACATCTCCTTCAGGACATACGAGGACGGCAAATTCCATGATGTTTTTGAGTTCCCGTACGTTTCCGGGAAAGGGATGGGCATGGAGCATGCTCAAGGCCTTGGGGGTGAAGCCGGAGATGTTCTTTTTCAAGCGCTGGGCGAAATGTTCGCGAAAATAGTGCAGGAGAAAGGCAACGTCTTCTGGACGCTCGCGCAGGGGGGGCAGATCCAGCCGCAACGCCGCCAAACGGTGGAAGAGATTTTCGCAGAGCCTGCCTGCGGCCGCGAGCGTGGCGGGGTCGGTCATGGTAGAGGCCATGAGCCGGACATCAACCCGCATGGGATGCCCCCCCTGCGGCTGAATCGTGCCTTCGTCGAGAAAGCGGAGAAGGCGCGCCTGGATGGAGGGCGGCAGCGATTCGATCTCGGCCAGATACAGGGTCCCCCCTTGGGCCTGCTGGAAGCGGCCAGGTTGGGGGGCAGGGGCGGTTTTGCCGAAGAGCTCGGCTTCCAGGATTTCTTCGGCCATGGGGCCGCAGCTGAAGCGGATAAAAGGCTGGCGCGCCCGTGCGGAAGCCTTGTGGATGGCATGGGCCAGGCGGCCTTTGCCGGTCCCGGTTTCGCCAGCGATGAGGATGGGGGCACTGTGGCCGGCCACCATGGGCACCAAGCGCAGGATGCGCTCCATGGCCGGGGAGCGACCCACCAAGGAGTCTTCGGTGGCGGTCTGGTTGAGCCGGGCCTCTAGACTGTGGATCGGCGAGAGATCCTCCACGATGTCGAGATACACCGCGCCCTGGTCCGTCGTCAGGCGCACCGGGGTGAGGTTGATGGGAATGATGCGCCGGTGACGCGAGAGGCAGTCGGTGCGTCCCCCTGGGCTTGGCGCCCCGTCTGAGGTGTGCGGGCAATTCTGGATACACCGGCGGCTGCGCAGCACGTGCCGACAGGGGAGTCCGGCGACTTCGTCGCGTGCGTAGCCGAGGAGGGACTCCATGGCGGCATTGAGGGTGCGCACCCGACGGTGGGGATCCAGAACGACACACCCCACAGGCAGGGCGTCCAAGATGTCCAGCAGGGAGACGTTCATGAGTTAGTGGGCTCCGCCGCCGATGATACCCGAGGCGGCCAGGCAGAGGGTGAGGACTTCCAGCAAAGAGATGATGGCAAACTTGAAGTCCTTTTGCTTGAAGTAGACGATGGAGAGGTACACAAACCCGACGATGGTGAGACCAGCGAGCAGGGCAATGCCCAGGAAGTTGAGGAAGTCGCCTTTGCCGAGCAAAGAGATCCATCCCCAGCCCGTCGGCACATTGTTGGCGGTAAGGTATTCATTGACGGGCATGGACCAGTACTGGGTGATGAGTTTCATCGAGACGTAGGGCTCCATGATGCCGGAGACGTAGAGGAGATAGGTGATGCCCATGAGGGCGAGACCGGTCCAGCATCCATAAAAGAGGATGTCGGCGTACACGAGCTGTTCTTTGGGAGCATTGGTATTGGTATGCATGCGATGCCTCCTGAGTGACGTTGTCGTTTAGATTCCCAGCCCCTTCAGCAGGGCCTTCACACCGGCAAAGAGTAAGACGCCGATGACCATATACCGGATAAACGCGGGCTTGGCGATCGCCAAGAGGCGGACGCCCACGAAGGATCCTGCCATGAGTCCCACGATGGAGGGAATGGCCATGAGCGGGATGACACAGCCCTGATTGAGGTATACCCATGCGGCCGAGGTGTCGGTGATGGACAAGAGGAACTTACTCGTGCCGACAGCCACCTTCAGAGGGACACCCATCATGAGGTTGAGCACCGGCACATTGGCCCAACCGGCGCCCAAGCCGAACATGCCGGCCATGATCCCGATGAGAATGAAGAGCAGTAGGCCCCAAAGGGTGCGGTGGGTCTTCCACTCCACCACTTCTCCGGTGGAGCCATCCAGGTAAGCGCCCTGGATGCCCAGGGCGAGACCGATGGCGTCTTGTTTGGTAACCACGGGGCGGGCGGTGTTTTTCGAGAAAAGAATCAAGGCCGCAATAAAAATGATGGTGGTGCCGAGACAGATCTGCACCACGTTGGTGGGCAGCGCGAGGCCCAAGAAGGCGCCGACGATGGCGCAGCTGGAAGCGATGAGGGCCACGGGCAGGGCCAGACGAAGGCTGGCCAGGTTGCGCTTGAGAAGTCCCGGGCCAGCGGCAAGGGCGCCGGCCAGGGCCACCAGAAGTCCAGCCCCGCGCACGAAGTCCAGATGAAAGGGGAAGAAGCCGCTGACCAAGGGCACGAAGAGCACGCCGCCGCCCACGCCCGCAAGCACGGCGATGACGCCCAGCACAAAGCAGAAGACCACCAAGATGATGGGCCACGCCCACCAGGGAAGGGTGGTCTTGGCCCCAGCTGCGGCCAACTGTTGGGTCATTTCCGCGCCAACGCCGGTGTCGTTGGCGGCCCATGCCACAGCAGCCACAGCCACAAGGGCCAGGGCACAGCCGCAGGCCATTTTCCAGGTGTTGGGTTTCATTCCTGTTTCTCTCCTCTTGGGTTGATGATGGATCGTACCAGGCGCGGATTCCCCGCGCGGCAGTTCTGTGAAAGAAATAACAAGATGGATGTCAAATAAAAAAATTAAAAAATTCAAAGTATTGACGTGTAGGGCTTGGTTGTGTATCTGGCAATATATTGCCGATATCGGCGGTTTTTTGCCGATGTGGCATGGTGCATTGTCGGCATAAGGCCAGTAATGTGCATTGCAGAACAAGCTCTGGGCGCCGCAGGGGCTGTGGTGTTCCTGCGGCGATGAGGTCATGTATGGGGCGAAAAAAACAGACAACTTCCCGGCCTTCGAGGCGGAAGGCTTCGGAGGAGGCCGCGGCCATTGAGATCTTCGATGCCGGCTTTGCGGATGAATTGGGACAATTTGTCTTTCATTCCAAAGCAATGCGGGATTTGTACGAGCTCGCGACGCAAGTGGCGGGCTCTGACGCCACGGTGATGATTTCCGGGGAGTCCGGCACAGGCAAAGAATTGTTCGCCCGTCTGGTGCATCAGCTGTCCGGCCGCCGTTCCCAGCCCTTTGTGCCGGTCAATTGCGGCGTGGTGAAGGGAGAGCTTTTTGCCGACAAATTTTTCGGCCATGAGCCCGGCGCCTTCACCGGAGCTTCCCGGCAGCGCAAAGGCCTTTTCGAGATCGTTGGGCACGGGACGCTTTTTTTGGACGAGGTGGGCGACATCCCGGTGCCGAATCAGGTGGATTTTTTGCGGGTGCTGGAAGAGCGAAGCTTTCGGCGGCTCGGCGGAGAAAAGACCATTGGTTTTCATGCCCGCATCGTGGCTGCCACCAATCGCTGCCTGCAAACCATGATCCGCACCGGCGAATTTCGGGCGGACCTCTACTATCGGCTGCATGTGGTGTCGGTAACCCTGCCGCCTCTTCGCGACCGCGTCGAAGATATTCCGCCCTTGGTGGAGTATTTTTTGGAGATTTACCGCCGTCGCTACCACAAACCGTCGGTGGCGATGAGCGACGCCGCCATGGACGCCCTCATGCGCTATTCCTGGCCGGGGAATGTGCGGGAACTGCGCAATCTCATGGAGCGGCTCGTGCTTTTGAGCCGCGACCCGCGTATCGATGCCTCTCACCTGCCGTTGGAGCTCCGTTTGGGGAGCGTGCGTCCCGCGGTTTCCGTTGCATCTGCAGGGGACTTGCGGCTGGAAGCTGCGGTGCGCGAAGCCGAGATCGCTGCCATTTTGCGCGCCTGGGAAGCAGCGGGGGGCAGTAAGGCCCGCTTGGCCGAGCTCTTGGATGTGAGCCCCCGCACGCTGCGTTACAAGCTCGCCCGTTATGGATTGCGCCTGACGTAATGCGGCAAAAAATTGCCGCCTATGCGTCACCGACTCGGCGCGGCGCACGCCGCGAGCATGCGCTCCAAGGCGTGGCGGGCCTCGGCCGCAGTGGCCGCGTCCACGCGGACCGGCTGGGCGGTGTCGAGCTCGCGCAGCTTGGCGCCCAGGGCATGGGTGTCGGTTTTGGCCATGTTGGAGCACAGCACCCGGCGCACGGGCAGGATGTGCACCTCCGGATGGCGGCGGGCAAGGCGCGCGACGAGGTTGTCTTCGGTGCCGAGGGCAAGGGTGCTGCCTGCTGGGGCTTTTGCGGCTTCGCGGATGAGGTATGAGGTGGAGCCGGCGCCGTCGGCCGCCGCCACCACTTCGGGCCGGCATTCGGGATGCACGAGGATGCGCGCTTGGGGAAACTTTGTGCGCACCGCCTGGATGTCTTCCATACGGATCTTGTGGTGCACGGCGCAGCATCCGGGCCACAGGTACACGCGCACACCCGCTTGGGCTGCGGGCACGTGGAGTCCGCCTGCGGAGATGTCGAGCCGTTCTACGCTTGCTTGCGGCAGACCCACGGCCCGGGCGGTGTTGGCCCCCAGGTTGGCGTCCGGCAGAAAGAGTACGCAGTCCCCCTGCTCCAAGGCCCATTGGAGCATGCGCTGGGCGTTGGCCGAGGTGCATACCGCGCCGCCGGCGCGTCCCACCACGGCTTTGATGGCAGCCGAGGAATTGACATAGGTGAGTGGGGTGACGCGCGCGCCGGTGCGGGCGAGGCGGGCGAGTACGGCCTCCAAGAGCTGGGCCGGCGCCATGTTGGCCATGACGCAGCCAGCTTCAAGCACCGGCGCGTGGACTTTTTGCTCCGTCCGGGCGAGGATGGCCGCGCTTTCGGCCATGAAGTGCACTCCGCAGAACACGATATGCTCGGCGGAAAGTTCGGTGACCCTGCGGGCGAGTTCCAGGGAATCGCCCACGAAATGGGCGTGCTCTACGATGGCGTCCGCCTGGTAGTGGTGGGCGAGGATGGCCAGCTGGTGCTGGCGGCGGGCGATCTGTTGGGCAAGACTCGTCATGCGTCCTCCTTGGGGAGCGAGATACGAAGCGACAGGTCTGCGGCTGGCGCGGAATGGGTGAGGGCGCCCACGGAAATGTAGGTGGGGCCCAGTTCGGCGATGGCGCGCACCGTGGCGAGGGTGACGTTGCCGCTCACTTCCGTCTCCACCTGGCCGGCGATGCGAGCAATGGCTTGCTTCAGCGTGGCGCGGTCCATGTTGTCGAGCATGATGCGTTCCGGAGCCATGGCCAGGGCTTCTTCCACATGGGCCAGGGTGCGGCATTCGATTTCCAATGGCAGGCTGTGGCCGTAGGCGGCGCGGAGCGCCCTGGCCGCTGCAGTGATGGATCCGGCACGGTCGATATGGTTGTCTTTGAGCATGAGCATGTCGCCAAGACCCATGCGATGGTTGCAGCCGCCGCCCATGCGTACGGCGTATTTTTCGAGAAAACGCATGCCCGGCGTGGTCTTGCGGGTGTCGAGGATACGCACCCCGGTCCCGGCCACGGCGTCGACAAAGGCGCGGGTAAGCGTGGCGACTCCGCAGAGGTGGCACAGAAAATTGAGCATCACCCGCTCGGCCTTGAGGATGCCTCGGGCTTGGCCGTGGATGCGGGCGAGCTCGGTGCCGGAAGAGACGCGCTCGCCGTCGCGGGCAAAAAGCGTCAGGTGGTAGGGAGCGCCGGTGGCGCCCAACACCAGATCCACGAGCGGCAGTCCCGCAATCACCGCGTCTGCCTTGGCCACCAGGCTGGCGGTGAGCGTGTCTTGGGGATGGAACACCGCCTGGCTCGTGGCATCGGGACCGTCTTCTTCGAGGGCGATGGCGATGAGTTGCTGCAGGTGTTTTTGGGCAACATCCGGGAATGTAGGGAACATCAGCGTACCTCGATGGTAGTCATGGAGGGCGGGTAGGCGGGATGGGCCGGGGCGTCAAGCTTGCCCAGGCCATGGGTCCCGTGTCATGGAACGCGGCAGGTGCGCCTTGCATGAATGCCTATCCGGAGGAGCCATGCCTCGTCTTGCCGCCTTGCTCGAGAAGATCCCCCAACCTGGTCGACCCCGCCTGGTATGTAATGGCTTTGCCTGCTGGGTGGTGCACGGGCAAGAACTTGCCTCGACGTTTTTTCAATCCCTCTCCGAGGCCGGCGGTTGGTCGCTGGTGGAGGAGCCCCAGCAGAGCCTGTGGTTTTTCCCCAATATCAGCGTGCTCTTTGGGCTCATTCGGCTGCACAATTGGTCCCGGCTTCATGCGGCGTCCACGGCCCTCATCGTCTTTGACGCCAGCTTGGTGGTAGATGAGAACCTCAGTCAATCCATTAATATTAAACCGGAATTCACGGGCATTTCCTTCGATTTTCCCAAGCGCATGCTCATCCGGGTCAATGCCCGGCTGCGGGACCAAGGCCGCAGTCTGCCCGGAGTGGCCTTCAAGCAGACCGCCTCTACCGATGGCTTGCCGGGCGAGTGGTTCGATCTTGGGGCCAGTGATCAACTCACGCCTACGGTGAATCTCCAGTGGTTGGGCCTGATCCGGCCCTTGGGTCCTCGCGAGGACAAGCAGACGGGCAAAGGCTGGCGTGCGCATTTCGAGCGTTTGGAGCCTATCCTTTCTAAGAACAAGGTGGCCTATCTCCAGGGTGAAGACCTCGCTTTGGTGTTGCGCATCTCTTCTTTGGAGAAGATGCGTTCTGTGCTCTTCGACATCTTGGCGTTGTTGGAGGACAATCAGCAAGCCCTGTGGCCGTGCGTATATCTTTTCGTGGAATCCACGGATTTAAGCTTTGCGCCGGACTTGCCGCGACGTATTCGGCACATTTGGGAGCAGCTCGAGCCCAACGCGGTGCACGCGCCTTTGGTGACGGTCTTCCAATTGGCCGACTCCCGCATCCAGGCGGTGGACTGTCGCTACTCCCTGAAAAACACCAAGATCACGGATTTGTTCCAAGTGGTGCTGTTGTCGCGGGGATCCAGCCGGGTGCATGGCACCCTGAACATCTTCCTGCCGGCAAGCCTGGTGGTGGGCGGCCGGAGACCATGCTTTTACTGCGGCATGCGCAGCCATGGTCCGAGCCAGTGCCCGAGCAAGCGGCTTTTTCCCGCTAATCTTCAAGTATCTGCGTTGGCGCGGGTGGCGCGCATGGATTTGATGGAGATGCCGGCCATCATGGAGCGGTTGGAAAAGGCATTGGGTGAGGACCCGCTGCAGACATTGCCGGACCTTTTAGAGGATCGAACCCCGGAGGCCATTGTAGCGCAAGCCGTGTTCGACGTGTCCGTGCATCTGCAGCTGCGCATGGCCCAGATGGTGTGGCGGGCTCGGGGCAAGGACTGGCCGCGCGGCATCGAGGACTCCGGAGGCGCGGTGGATGAATCCGTGGTGCAAGCCCTGGAGAGTCTGCGTACTGGCAATCCCGATCGTGCGTTGGAGCGGCTGGATCAGGCGTTGATGCGCGCCCGGCGGAACTACCAGCCGCGGGTGCTGCTGGGCTTTCTGTCCATGGAGCGCGATGAACCCAAACGGGCGGCGGAATTTTGGGACGAAGCCCTCTCCTTGGCCTACACCTCCCTGCAACGTTCCTATATTTTACTGCTTTTGGGGCGGTTACGCGAGGTCGCCGGAGACCATACCGATGCCGTTCGGTTCTATTCCCGCGCCCACCGGGAATCGCCGCGATTTTTCGCGGCGAAATATCGCCAGTCGGTATGTATGCTCAAAAGTGGTTTTATCAACGAGGCTCTCGGATTTTTTCGGGAAATCGTTTCCCAAGATCCAGACATATTTTCCATGCTGCTTTTGGATCCAGAGCTCGAATCAGGGAGAACACATCTGCACGCGATGTTGTTGGATTTATGGAGTGATGCGCAATCAAAGAAAGAAGATATCGTTGGGAGTGTTCAAAACATAAATGAACTTCTAAGGCAGTGGCTTCCTGAAAATCATCCTGCATATAAAACTTTTTATGATCGCATCCAAACGCTTTCTTCTTATGTTGGAATCAATAACTACGTTGCTTTTTCTAAAATTATCAATGGAGCGATTGCAGTAAAAAATGATATTCAGGAGAGAGTCAAAAAAGATATCGAAGAGATGTATCAAAAGCGCGAATCCATACTGGAACGACTGCATCAAATCCACCGCGAGGCGTCGTGGTTTCCATTTCCGTCCATGCTTTCCAAGTTTACGAAAGTATTCAACAAGTGCGCAAGTGACCTCGAGCTGGTCAATCAATTGGACCTCCACGTCCCGGAAAAATTTCATCAGGGGCACGAAGCATTGGAGCGGGCGGCAGAAGGATTGGATTTTTTGGAGCGCCAGTTGCTTTGGCTGCAGGGCGTGCGCAATGGGGCGCTCTTTCTGCTCTTGGCAGGCCGGTATCTCTTGGTGTTCGAGCTCGTCGCCCTGCTGGTGGCGGCAGCGGTGGCCTTTGGTCTGGCGCTGCTGGTGCCGCCGGGAACGGCCTTGGGGCAATTGATCCATGCAGATCGCTGGCAAGTGCTCAACGTGTGTATTCTGATTTTCAGTTTCGTGGCCGTGGTGCTCACGGCCTTGCGTGCATCCAGCCGCTTCGAGACGTACCGGGACGCGGTATTGAGGGGAAAATGACATCGACTGCTCGCGTCCTGCTGCTCAATCTCACCCGTTTTGGCGACCTCATTCAGACGCAGGGAGTCATTCATGGTTTGCGGAACCAGGGGGATGCGGTGGGGTTGGTGTGTGTGGACGCCTTCGCCGATGCCGCGCGGCTTCTTGCGGGATTGGATGCGGTGTTCGTCCTGCCCGGAGCAGGGCTTTTGGCACAGATGGATCAATGTTGGCCAGACGCCTTGCGGCGACTCGGGTGCTTGCGGGAGGCGGTGCGGGACTTTGCCCCGCAGCGGGTCATCAATCTGACGCCTACGGTAGCTTCCCGTCTGCTTTCCCGCTTTTTGGCCGGATCCACAGGGGCGGCCCAAGACGGCTTTGTGGTGGACAGCCAGGGCTTTGGCTCCGCCACCACCCGGTGGGCGGACTTTCTTCAGGCGGTCTCCGCTCATCGCGGCTGCAGTCCATTCAACCTCGTGGACATCATGGCGCGCATGAGCGGGGTTGCGCCTCCGGTGCATTCGCACCTTGCCGCGCCTCTGCGCGACGCGCCGGAGCTTCCTGCGTGGAGCGCAGGGCGGGTGGCCATTCAGTTGGGAGCCAGCCATCCTTCCCGGCGCTACCCGGTGGCGGGTTTCGTGGCTGCGGCGCGCAGCCTGCATGCTGAGACCGGCCGCATGGTGGTCCTCGTGGGCTCTGGGAGTGAGAGCCCATTGGCGGAGAAGTTTTTGGCCTTGGCGGATTTTCCGTGCGTGAGCCTGGTCGGCCAGACAGACCTTGGCCAACTGGCGGCAGTCCTTGCCCAGTGCCAGGCGCTTTTGACCAACGACACCGGGACCATGCATCTGGCTGCCGGCTTAGGTGTGCCGGTGGTGGCGATTTTTTTGGCTACAGCCCAGCCGTGGGATACCGGCCCCGCCCAGGACGGGGCCATTTGCCTGGAGCCGGACATGGACTGCCACCCATGTGCCTTCGGAACCACATGCCCTCGCGAGCGCGCCTGCCGCGGCCATATTCCGGGGGGAGCGCTGGGTATGGCCATGGCCCAGTGGTTGGAACATGGCCACTGGCCGGCGTCGGATCTGTCTGGAGTCCGGGTATGGCGGGTTGCGCGGGACGACGCCGGCTTTTGGGATCTAGAATCTCTCTCCGGGCACGGCGCTTTGTGGCGCTCGCAGTGGATCGCGCAGATACGACCCCTGTATCGCCAATTTCTTGACGATCTCCCCCTTTGCACCACGGGCCAGTTCATGGAGCAGGCGCCAACGCGGCTGCGTGAGGGCTTGCCGGTGGTCGCGGGTTTTCTCGCCGTCGTGGCCGCCCAAGCCGAGGCCTTGGCCCTGGGGGGCGGCCCCCTTCTGGGCCGCAAGCTCATGCCCCATTGTCAGCGGGTGGAGGACGCCTTGCTGGCGGTTCCGGAGCTGGCTCCCTTGGGGGTGCTTTGGCAGCTGACCTGGCGCGGCCAACAGGATTTGCGTGCCTTGGCAGCCCTGGCCCAACGTTTTCGCGACATGACGGCGGCCATGGCGGATGTGATTGGCATCAAGTTTGAATAGCACCAGCCGATCCCAGAACCTTTTTCCGCCTGGAGGAAGCCATGATTATTGTGGATGGCCAGCAGTCGTCCTTGGAACTGAAGCAGTTTGCGAATCTGGAGCAGGTCCTGGAGCGGGTCATGGAAGATGGCCGCATGCAGGATCGCATCGTCACCGACGTCTTGGTCAATGGTGAAGCATTTTCAGAAATTTATCCGCATCAGGCCGAAGACGTGGACATCTCGTTTGTGAACAAAGTGGAAGTCGTCTCGGTTTCTGTGGCGGAAATGGGGATGAGCATCGCCCGGGAACTCTACAAGGTCATTTCCTTGATGCAAAAGGCGGCGAAACGTACGGCCGAGCTTTTCCGCTTGGCCGATGATGGCGCTGCCCTGGAGATGTATTCGGATCTCACGGAAGTGTGCCGTGATTTTCTCAATATGGTCGGCGTACTGCGAGCCGAGTTTTCCCTGCAAAATTTGTCCGCGTTTGAGCAATCTGTGGCGGATCTCTCGGCCTTGTTTTCCGAGATGATCGAGATCCAGGAAAACGAGGACTGGATTCTGCTCGCAGACCTTTTGGAGTACGAATTCCTCCCCTTGGTGGAAAAGACCAAGACTGTGGTGGCACAGCTGCGGGAGAGCATGAAGGCTGTGGTCCATGGCTGACACTCGAGCGCGCTGGGAGGAGTTGGTCCGGGCCGAAGAAAAGGCCTTGGCCCAAGGAGAAGAGGCCGTGGCCGCGTCCTTGGCCCGGCAGCGCCTCCACCTCTTGGAGGCCGCCTTGGCCCGCGGCGAAGTCCTGCCTTTTGTGGCCATGGCCCGCACCCAGGAGCGTCTCCGGGCTCAAGCCCAGGCCCTGCGCTGCACGTTGGAACAGCGCCTTGCCGAGGCGCGGCAGCAGAGCCGGCGGGTGCGTGGCTACCGTGTGGGCGCCGGTCTGGTGACCGGCGCAGCCGTGGCCGTGGATCGTCGCGGTTAGACTCCTCTTGGGCCTTGACCCCCTTTGCCTCCCCCAGGCACAAGTCCCCCGGTCTTGCCATCCAGACAGGGGGACTCGATGTATTTGGTGGATCCCAGTCAATATCCTTCGCAGCCTGGCGTATATCTCTTCCGTGGCCCAGGGCAGGAAGTGCTCTATGTCGGCAAGGCCAAGGACCTGCGCCGTCGGTTGGCTTCGTACACTGCTTCTGCGCGCCTTCCTATCAAGACACAGGCCATGCTGCGGCGTGCGGAAAGTTTGGAGACCATCTGCACTGCTACGGAAAAAGAGGCCCTGCTGCTCGAAGCAAGCCTCATCAAAACACATCGTCCCAAATACAACATCGTCTTACGGGACGATAAAAATTATCTTCTTTTTGCCATCGACCACCAGCATCCCTATCCTGCCCTCCGTATCGTACGCAGGATGCGCAAATCTTCCACTACTTCCTATTTTGGTCCATATACGTCGGCGCTTTCTGCCAGAAATACACGCCGCATCATCGACCGTATTTTTCTACTGCGCAAATGCCGGGACACGGTATTTGCCAATCGAGTACGCCCGTGCCTTCAATACCATATCGGGCGGTGCTTGGCGCCATGCTGTTTGCAAGTCTCTCGGGAAGAATATGCCGCCTTGGTGCGCCAGGTGGAACTCTTTCTCAGCGGCAAAAGCGCTGAGCTGCTGTCCCGGTTGCGCCAGGAGATGCACGACGCCTCGCAAGCCTTGGCTTTTGAACGGGCGGCGGAGTTGCGCGACCAGATTCGGGCGATTGAGGCCACGGTGGAAGGGCAGGCCGTGGTGGCTCCGGGTGAGGCCGAGGACTTGGACGTGTGGAGCGCGGTGAAGACTGACGAGGGTGTCGGCGTGGCCGTGGTGTACGTGCGCCAAGGTCGGGTGCTGGGGGCAAACCGTTTTCGGGTGGCGGCTCCGGCGGCCGACGAGGCACTCCAGGCGGCGGTGGTGCAATTTTACGCTGCAGGCCGTCTTATTCCTCCGGCCGTGATGGCGCAGCCTGCGCTGCCGGTCACGGTGCTGGAGGCCGTGGCAGAGCTCGCCGGGCACCCGGTGCGGCTGCGTTCTGTGCGGGGGACGCGGCTTCGGGGGCTTGTCCGCATGGCCCAGGCCAATGCCCGGGAAGCCACTGCGGCACCGCGGCAGCTTGCGTGGGAGGCGGTGGTCGGTCCTGGTCGCCAGGTACGCCGGGTGGAGGCGGTGGATGTCTCGCACCTTCAGGGGCAGGGGGTGCGGGCAGGCATGGTGGTGTTCGAGGACGGCGCCCCGGTGCCTCAGCACTACCGGCACTACGCTCTGCCGGAAGCCGAAGGAACGGGCGACGATCTGCAGGCGCTCACGCTGTGGGCGCAGCGCCGTTTGGCCGCAGGGCCGCCCTGGCCGGATCTTGTGGTGGTGGATGGCGGCCAGGGGCAGGTGGGGGCGGTGGCCCGCGTTTTGGGCGAGGTGGGATGCGCCATCGTGGGGGTGGCTAAAGGGCCGAGCCGCCGGGCCGGCGAACTGGAGGACCGCGCCGTCGTGCCCGGCCGTAAGAACCCCTTGCCCTTGCGTCCGGGCTCGCCGGAACTCCTTTTTCTGCAGCGGGTGCGGGACGCCGCCCACCGTTTCGTCCTTGCCGGCCAGCGGGCAAGCCGCCGCAGGCGTTTGGCTTCCGAGTTGGAGTCTCTTCCTGGGGTGGGGACCAAGACCGCGGCGCTGCTGCGTCAACGTTTCGCCCGGGTGTCCGAGCTCGCGCACGCCACCGAGGAGGATGTGGTGGCCCTCGGCATTGGACGGCGGCGCGCCCAGGCCATTCTGGAGGCGGCCCGTCTCCAGGCATCCGAGGAGCAGTCCTCGTGATCCGCGCAGCGATCGCCCATGGCAGCGGGCGTAAGCTTTTGCTGTACGAGAACCCTTGCGCCGTAGAGGCGGCATTTGGGCCAGACGAAGTGTTGCCCGTGCTCTCTCGGGTGGAGGCCGCGGTAGAAAACCACGGACTGCATGCCGTGGGCATGGTGAGCTATGAGGCGGCCGCGGCCATGGATTCGGCTTTGCCATGGCGCGACCCTGGGCCGTGGCCACTGGTGTGGTTTGGTCTTTTTGCGCCACGCTGTCGCGAAGTGTTGTGTCCCGAACCCGAGGGCCTCACGCTGCCTGTCTGGACGCCTGAACTGGGGCCCGGGGCCTATGGCCGGGCCATTGACCGCATCCGTGAATTTCTTGCTGCCGGGGAAACCTACCAGGTCAACATGACATACCGGCTGCGCGCTCCGTTTGCGGGGGATCCGTGGTCGCTTTTTTGCCATCTTTTCTTGTACCAACCCTCCCCGCACGCGGTGTATCTCGAGACAGAGCATTGGGCCGTGTGCAGTGCTTCGCCAGAGCTTTTTTTCCGCCGCGTGGGCGGGAGCCTGATCTCCCGTCCCATGAAGGGTACTGCCCCGCGGGGGCGCTTTCGGGAGGAAGATGCACTCCAGGCGGCAGCGCTGCGGGAATCCACCAAAGAGCGGGCGGAAAACGTCATGGTCGTGGACATGGTGCGCCACGACCTGGGGAGGGTGTGCCTGCCTGCGAGTGTGCGGGTGCCTCGCCTTTGGTGTGTGGAGCGTTATCCCACGGTGTGGCAGATGACTTCGCTCGTGTGGGGGCGTACCGATGCAGGCCTGCCCCAGGTCTTTCAAGCGCTCTTCCCGGCGGCCTCCATCACCGGAGCTCCGAAGGTGCGAACCGCTCAGATCATTCAGGAAATCGAGCCTTCCGCTCGCCGCGTGTACACAGGCGCCTTGGGATGGGTGCGGCCGGGCCGTCGCGCCCACTTCAACGTCGCCATCCGGACGGTGTTGGTGGACCGCTTGCGCAGCGAAGCAGAGTATGGAGTGGGCGGGGGTATTGTTTGGGATTCCGCGGCCCCCTCCGAGTGGAGGGAAACCCTTCTCAAGGCGCGGGTGTTGGGGCCTCGGCCCCCGGCCTTCGGGCTGGTGGAAACCATGCGTGCCACGCCTTGGGGCGTCCCCTTGTGGCCATGGCACCGGAAACGTTTGGCGGAGTCGGCGCAGTATTTTGGCTTCCGCGTCCCGTGGTCCACGCTGGAGGAAGAATGCACGCAGCATTGCCGAGGCCTGGCACACCCCGCAGTGCTCCGCTTGGAACTTTGGCCTGATGGGCGCCGACATTGGAGCATCCGACCGCTGCCGCGCCCCGTTCGGCCGTACCGGCTGGTTTTCGCCGAACATGCTGTGGATGAGCGCGATCCCCGTGTCTGTCACAAGACCACCGTGCGTCGGCATTTGGATGCCGAGCGCTCCCGAGCCAGTGCATTGGGGGCGCATGACGCCATTTTGGTGAACCGCCAGGGCCAAGTCACGGAAACCACCATCGCCTCTATTTTGGTGCTCTTTCAGGGGCAGTGGATCACGCCGCCGCGAAGCTCTGGGCTCGTGCCCGGCGTGTTGCGGCAGCGGCTTTTGGCCCGCGCCGTGGTGCGGGAGGCGACGCTCACCCCCGAAACACTTTGCTGCGCCCAGCGCGTGCTCCTGGTGAATGCTGTGCGTGGGGCGTGGCCGGCCGTGGTCGTCCACGAAGGCGGGCCAGGTGGGTGATGCCGCCTGGCCCGGAGCAGTTGGCGTGTTGTAAGAGGCCCGCGCCGAATACTTTCCTCCCCCGAAGTCCTGGCATCTTCCGGGAGGGAGGCGCCATGACCGCTAGGATGCCGAAGGGGTTTCGGAATCTTGGGCGGTTGCCGGAGTCTCCTCGGGCTCGGACTCTCCTGGATCGGATTCTTCTGACGTCTCGGCTGGGGTGACCGCACGGCTGGGAGCGATGACTCGGGCGTAGATGAGGGCTAGAATGATTCCAGCCACCAGGAAAATCACGTCGCGCACGAGGGCGAAGAGCATGGATCCGGTGGTGCCGGTGGTGAAGCATCCGCAATCGATGTCGATGCCTCGAGCCATGGCGATGGCGATGCTCGTGGCAAAACCGGCGAAGAGGAGATTGGCGAGCCAGAGGGCCGGACCTATGAGGACGTCACACACCAAGAGTATCGCAAGCAGGGCCTCGAGCCATGGGAGCACCAGGGCGATGGCGTTGACGGCGGCAGTGGGCACCAGGTCGTAGCGGGCGATGGCCAGGGCGAAGCCTGCGGGGTCGAGCAATTTGTGCGGTACCGCGGCAATGAGCACCACGGCCAGGAAATAGCGAAGATAGCGGTAGGCGGACAACGCGGACATGGGAGCTCCTTAGGGGTTGAGGCCAGTGGTCGTGGGCAGGTGCTCGTCCTGCCACAGGCTCCAGCCATTGACGAAGACCAGGACGGTGGACACCCCGCGGGCCCGAAGGGCCTCGGCCAGTTCCTCCGAGAGCGGACAGAGCTCGCCGTCGCAGTACGTCACCACCGTCTTGCCTTCGATATGCGGGGCGATTTGCGGCCAGAGGCGGTCGAGCTCCGTAGGCGGTACGCACAGCGCTCCGGGGATGTGCCCTTGGGCATAGGTGTCGGGATCTCGGGCATCGAGAAACACCGCCTGGCCTGAAAGATGGAGCTGCAGGGCGTCGGCCACGGAGAGCGCCGCAGCGGGCTCTTCTGCCTGGGCAGACGCCGTTTCCTGGGCGACGGGCGTCTCTGGTGGCGCTGCCTGGGCCGCCTCTTGCGGCTGCTGGGACGCATCCGAGACCGGGGCTTCGGGTGTCGTCTGTGCTTCGGCTGGTTCCGTCTGGGGGGCGTTTTCCGTCATTGGGGCAGGAGACTGCATGGCCGGGGCGGGCTCTGCATGCGGAGGTGTTTGGTCTTCTGCAGGCGCTGGTGTCGGGGCCTCCGCCGCGGGGGAAGTTGGTGTCTCGGGCGCCGCGGTGCTTGGCGCCTGGGGACTTGGCTGCGCGGGTGCTGGTGCCGGAGCGGGCACGAAGGCCTCGGTGCGCACCCATGCCAAGGGAGTGGGGCGCCACTGGTTGAAGCACAAGGCGAGCAGGGTCGCCGTGGCGACGATGGCCAGGGTACAGAGTGCGGTTCGGGAGGAAGATCGCATACGGGCTCCGCAGTGGGGGTTGTGGGTTTAGAGGTGGACCTCGCCGGTCAAATGCGTCCCTGGGGGGATGCTTCGCGGCAGGGGGGTGGCGTTGACGATGTGCACATGCCCGGAGAGCCGGACGCCGGCCTCGAAGGTGACGTCGCCCTCCACCCGAAGAGAGTCGCACTCCATGAGGCTTGGGGCGCCGTTTGGAAAGCGTTGCAGAAACATGTCGATCTTTTTGTAAAATTTTTCATCCAAACGGATGGTGGGCAGGGGATGGGTCCGCTTGGGATTGGGCACGATGGTGTCGTGTTCGGTGCGCAAAAAAAGGTCCGACATGACCAAAAGCAGATCTGCGGTGGTCTTGACCGGAGCAAAGCGTTTGCGCGGCACGACCACGGCCTGGGCGTTGTAGAAGCTGCTAATGGCCGACCCCATGGCGGTTTCCAATTGGAATACTGCCGGCGAATCAGGGTCACGGGGGTCCAGGGTCTTGGGATTGATAATGAGGTCCAGCGGCATGAGCCGGTGCGAGACGAACACGGACTGGAGCACCCGCAGATCCACCCAGATGGAGTTGGTGTTGAAGAAGCGGAACTTTTCGATGTCCGAGAACGAATCCATTTCGCAGTCCGGGCACTGGGCCACTTCCCGCAACGCCAACCGATTGGTCTTGAGCAGCCGGCAAAGATGGCCGCCTTTTTTGTCCTGCTCCGTGCGTCGAGCCACTTCCATGAGGAACGGGAGATTGTGCCGCACCATATAGCCCAAAAGGCGACGATTCATAATGGCGCCGAGGTTGTCGGCGTTGGAGATAAAGGCGTAGTAGTAATCGTTTTCCAGCAATGCATCGAGCATGCCCGAGGTGACGAGGGCGGTGTAGATATCGCCGTGCCCTGGGGGATTCCACTCGAGTTCTGGATTCTTCGGCCATTTAGCTGGAGTGAGGTCCTGGGCGAGGATCTTGGGGAAACGGTGCTGTAAGAACGCCAAGGGAATACCGGTGCCGCCATTGGAGAATCCTTGGATGGCGAGCATGGTTTCGGTGTGGGTCCGAAAGCTGTTCATAAAGACCTGCGGGAACTCCACGCCGTAGCGTTGGCGGATTTTTTGGGCCTGCATGAGGATGAGGTCGAGGAAGGTGAAGTCATCTTTGACCGGGATCAGGCTTTTGGGGCCTTCGAGTCCCATGCTCGTGCCCAGCCCGCCGTTGAGCTTGATGACTACGGTGTGGCGCAGGGCCTTTTCGCCGTCTTCTTTATATTCCTCCAATTGTTCGTAGTCCGGCAGCTCCCGGTCCTCCACGGGGAGGATTTCCCGGTCCGAGAGCTTGCCTTGGGCGCCGTAGAGAAATTGGTTGAAGTAACACTTGAAGGTGTTGATGACGATGGCGGGCATGCCCTGTTCTTCCATCTTCAGGGCAAAGGGCCGAAAGAGTTCCGTGAGCTCTTGATCAGCAAGGGTGACGCAGGAAAGGGAGTTACTCATGGGGACTCCTTGATAACGGCGGTACAAGCAAGCGAAGCCTTAGGAAAAAGTGGCCGCGGACACAAGGCCGGGATGGGCGCACGGCAGGTGCAGTTGCACAATGAGGGTCTGGTCGGTGATATGCGACTCCATGTCTCCGTTTTGGCGGGCCATGAGACGGCGGCACACATCCAGATGGTGGTGTCTCACGTGCGGAAGCGGGGCAGGAGAGATCTCGAGGTTCACACCAGCGGTTTTTCCCTCACGGAGGATTCGTGCAAGGATATGACCGCCAGCGGCGAGGCTGTCTTGGGCATACTGGATGACGGAGAGCAGTGCCCGGTGGGTGAGCTCGGTGTTGGCCTGCACCAGGGGGGCTGCATCCTCACGGACCTCCCAGGTAATGCCCATGCGTTCCAGGTGGTGGCTGAGGATGCGGAAGATGAAAGTCACGGCGCTGGCAATGGAGATGGTTTCAATGGCCGCAGGCGGAGGGTCCAAGAGCGGCTCCAGGCGCTCCCAGATACTGTCGAGGCGACGACACTCATGGCGTAAAAGCGCACATTCCGCGTCGTCGGGGTAGCGTTCCTCAAGAATAAGAATGCGCGTAAGCCCGCCCAAGGCCACGAGTGGGTTGCGGACTTCATGGGCCAGTTCTTGCGCCAGGGTGTGGAGCGCCATCTGACGCTCGTTGGAGAGAAACATGCGATCTAAATAGGTGTGGTGCGTGATGTCGAGCAGGATTCCTTCCACCCGTCGGGGTTCGCTTTCGTAGCGGTTGGCGATGAAATGCACTTGGAGTACCAGTGGGTAGCCCTGTTTATGGGTGAATCGGAAGTCCAGCTTGGACGTAAAATGGGTCCCATCGAATATCTTGCTGATATTGTTTAGAAATATTTTTCGGTCATCTTTATGGATAAGATGGAGAAACTTGAGGGGATAGTTTTGGAGTTCCGATACGCTGTAGCCGAGAACGTGTTCGGTTTTGTGGGTAAGGAATGTAAAATCGAGATCTTTGGTGAAGCTGAAAAGGATAATGGGAAGGTTGTGAATGAGTGTATGGAGGCGCGCCTGCGTGGCGCGCATGCGCTCTTGGAGTTGGCTTTGCTCCAGGCAGTTGCGGATGGTTTGGGCGAGGATTTCGAGGCTGGCGATGGGCTTGATGATATAGTCCCACGCTCCGGCTTTGAATGCCTGAGCAGCGCTTTGGGCATAGTTTTTGGCCGAGATGACGAGTACGGGGACATAGGGGCGCAGATCGTGCATGGTCTGCAGGAGGGAAAGTGTGTCGTCTTCTCCGAGAATGAGGTCGAGAAGTACCCCATGTGGAGGGGTTTCGGTAAAGCACTGCAAGGCGGAGGCCGCATCTGCTGCCTCGGATACGCAATACCCTTCTTCGGTGAGCCAGTGGGCAACGGCGGCGCGGAAGAGGGGATCGTCATCCACGACCAAAAGACGTTTCATGACGAATGCTTGTTATGATGTCCGCGGGATCGCTTGGCGTATTTTTTGGGATCAATATTATATTTTTTGATCTTATAGTGGATGATGCGGTAGCTTGCACGCAAATCTCTTGCAACTTGCAACATGTTTCCGCTGCATCTTTGTAGAGCTTCGATCAATATCTCCTGCTCGAATTTGGCTACGGCCTCTCCAAAAGAAAGCTGGATGTCTGTTGCGGAGCTTTCTGCTGTTTGGAGTGTCGGCGGGAGATGATACGTCCGTATTGCTTCTTCATTGCAGATAAGTGTCGCCCGCTCCATACAATTGCGCAGTTCGCGCACGTTTCCCGGCCAATCGTATTGGGTGAGCAAATCTATGGCAGGCATGGAAATGCGTTTGATGCTTTTTCCATACTCCGTACAAAACCATTGGAGAAAGTATTCCGCCAGCGGCAGGATGTCTTCGCGGCGTTCCCGCAAGGGTGGGATGAAGATTGGGAAGACATTGATGCGGTAGTAGAGATCTTCGCGGAATTTACCTGTCTTGATGAGCTGTTCCAAGGGCTGGTGGGTGGCGCAGATGATGCGTACGTCCACGGTAATGGGCTTTTCGCTCCCCACCCGTTGGACTTCGCCTTCTTGGAGGGCCCGTAAGAGTTTGGCTTGTGCCTCTGGGCTGAGTTCGCCGATCTCATCCAAAAATAGGGTGCCGGTGTGGGCCAGTTCGAAACGGCCCTTCTTGGCGCTCACCGCGCCGGTGAATGCCCCGCGTTCGTGCCCGAAGAGCTCGCTTTCCAAGAGGTCTGCAGGGAGGGCGGCGCAGTTGAGGCGTATGAGCGGCCGGTCCCGGCGGGGGCTGGCGTTGTGGATGGCCTCGGCGATGAGTTCCTTGCCGGTGCCTGACTCCCCCCGCAAGAGCACGGCGGCCTTGCTGGGGGCCACTTGGAGGATTTGTCCCATGACGAAGGACATGGCCTTGGACGTGGCCACGATTTTACTTTGTGTGAGCGCCTTGGCGCGTTCGCTCGCCTCGCCCAAAAAACCCATGGACGCCCAGAGCTCTTTTTGGGCCATGGCCTCTTGGAGATATGCCGTTTGGCGGGCGATGACCGCGGCAAGGACCTCGAGAAAGGCGCGGTGCCCGTCGAGAGCGCATCCTCCCTGGCGGGGGATGTCTGCGCTGAGCACGCCGAGGATCTCCGGAGTTCCTTCGGCGGTGGTGCGGCGTACCGGCACACACACAAAGGCGAGCTCTTGGAGTTCCTCTTTGGGGCGCCCCAATGCCTTGTTGAGAAAGCGGGGGTCGCTTGCCATGTTTTCTACTACGATGGGGCGCCCCGTTTGGACCACTTGGCCGGTGACGCCTTGGCCGGGCATGTAGACCGCCTTGGCCTGACCCCTGTGGCCATAGAAGAGATCGAAGGAGATGGTGTTGGTCTTGGGGTCGAAGATGGCTACCGCCATACGGCGATACCCCATAGCTTGCGCAGTGCGCTGCAGCAGCGTCTCCAGGCCGGTCTGCAGGGGTCCGAGAGGGTCGAGGTCCTGAAGGAGTTCGTGCAGGGTGGTGAAAGCGTGCAAGCTATCGAAGGCATCCATGGTGCTGCCCGGTACGAGAGCGGTTGTAGGTTAAGGCCGCGTTTTTTGGAGCTGGGCAACTTTGGCGTCAATGTAGGGACTGCCCGAGACCAAGGTTTTGAGCTCTTGATAGGCTGCCAGGGCTTGCGCAGGTTTTTGGGCATTTTCTGCCGCAAATGCCTGGGCACTCAAGGCCAGTGGCTTGAGCCCTTCCGGCCAGGTGGTTTGCTGCGCGAGCGTCAGGGCCTCGGCAAAGCGTTGGGCGCGCGTCAGCGCCTGAACCTGGGCCAGCGTTGCTACGGGGGCGAGTGCATCAGCGTGTGCCGCTACCTGCTGCCACAGGCCAGCTTCTTCGGCGCTGTCCTGCAAGGCATCCGCCTGGACCGTGGCTTCAAGCAACGCGGCGACGGCAATCGTGGGGTGTTCGGCCGCCATGGCTTTGAGATCCGCGATCGTCTGGGCGCTTGGGGACTGCTGGGCGAGTTGCACGAGCGCTTCTTGGGTGCGGGCAAGCTGGATGCTTTGATAGTGATCTCGGGCGGTCCAGGCGGCGACGAGGGCGATCACGGCGGCTGCCGCCACGCCGAGGGCCTTGATATGCTCTACGATCCAGCGAAGTAGAGGATGGAGATCGTCGTCCATTTCCTGCTGAAGGCTGTCGAGAAGGTCTGGGTGGGGTGTCTGCTGCATGGGAAACCTCGAAATGATTGTTCAAAATTGTAAGCTGGGGGCGGATGTAGGCGGAAAGTAGGGGAAGGTCAAATGGAGAGAGGGTGTGACTGCGCGAAATTGAGGGCTGGTTTTGATGCGTGTCACCGGGATCCGCTTTGATGAGCGGGGGATATGGCCGTTGATTTCGCGCTCGGCGTACGGCGCGCATAATTTGGCGTCATTTTCTTGCCCTCTTGTCAGGGTTTGGCTAGAGACTCGCTTACAATCGATTTTTTAGGGGGAAGTATCGTATGGAATTGGAGATGCAGCTACGCACCCTTGCCCGCGAGGCCAAAGAAGCGTCGCGGATTTTGGCGACCTCCAGTGGCGCGGCTCGAAACGCCGCGTTGCGAGGGCTTGCTCAACTTTTGGAGCGACACCAGCCGGAGATTTTAGATGCCAATGCTCAAGATCTGGACAAGGCACAGCAAGCAGGGCTGGATAGCGCACGCATGGAACGGCTCCGCATGACCGAGGCCGGCATTGCCGCTATGTGTGCGGCGTGCCGTCATGTGGCGGCCTTGCCCGACCCCATTGGGGAAATGGAGCAGGTCGTCACCCGGCCCAATGGTCTTATGGTAGGGCGCATGCGTATCCCGCTGGGGGTCATTGCCATCATCTACGAGTCTCGTCCCAATGTGACCATCGATGCCGCCATTTTGTGTCTGAAAGCAGGAAACAGCGTGATTCTTCGTGGGGGCTCTGAGGCGTATCATTCCAACATGGTGTTGACCTCCTTGCTGCAAAAAGCGATCGCCGACGCAGGCCTTCCGCAAGCTGCGGTACAGATGGTGCCTACCACGAGCCGTTCCGCGGTGCCCATTTTGCTTGGCATGGACGAGTATATCGACGTCGTGATCCCACGCGGAGGAGAAGGATTGATCCGTGCCGTGGTGCGTGATGCCACTATGCCGGTGCTCAAGCATTACAAGGGGGTTTGCCATATCTATGTGCACGAAGATGCTGACATAGATCAGGCGATTGAAATCATTAAAAACGCCAAGACGCAGCGCCCTGCGGTATGCAACGCTTTGGAATGTTTGCTCGTGCACCAGCGTATCGCCCCCTCTTTGCTTCCTGCCTTGGGCAAAACCCTCGGGGCATTGGGCGTATGTTTCCGGGCCTGCCCCCAGGCGCTCCCCTTGCTGGGAGATGCAGCCGAACCTGCCTTGCCGACAGATTGGGGCCATGAGTTCCTCTCCCTGACCCTGGCGGTGCGCGTGGTGGACTCCCAGTCCGAGGCCGAGGCGCATATCGCCCAGTACGGGTCCGGGCACTCCGAGGCCATTTTGACTGCAGACTACCGCCGAGCCATGCGGTTTTTGCGCACCGTGGACGCTTCGTGCGTCTTGGTGAACGCCTCCACACGGTTCAATGACGGTGGGGAGCTGGGGCTGGGGGCGGAAATCGGCATCAGCACCTCCAAGGTGCATGCTTACGGGCCCATGGGGGTAAAAGAACTCACCAGCCAGAAGTTTGTGGTCTTCGGCGATGGCCATGTGCGGCAATGAACTTTTTGCCGGAGCCGTTGGGATCCTCGGCGGTACCTTTAATCCCGTGCATGTGGGACATCTGCGCATGGCCATTGAAGTCCGGGAGAACTTGGGCCTGCGCCGGGTGCTCTTCTTGCCGAGTTTTGCCCCGCCTCATAAGTCGGATCACGCGCTCCTGCCGTACAGCTTGCGTGTCTCCCTGGTGAAGGCCGCCTGCGAGGGCGAGGCCGGGTTGGGCGTGAGCGAGGAGGAACGCTTTCTGGCGACGCCGTCGTACACGGTGCGCACCGTCGTCTCCTTGCGCCAGCGTCCTGAGGACGGTCCATGGGTGCTCATCGTGGGCAGCACGGATTTCGTGAGTCTGCCGTCGTGGCACCAGGGGACGCGCCTGCCGCACCTGGTGGACATGGTCGTGGTGGAGCGGGGCGGGACCTCTTGGGCAGAGGCGGATCACTTTGCCCGCGTCGCACTGGGGCTTACCCGCACTGCCTGGGGGTGGCACGGCAAGCGCCGGATCGCATACATCCAAGCGCCGCTGCTGGCGATTTCTTCTTCCATGGTGCGAGAGCGGTTTGTGACGGGCCGCAGCGTGCGTGGACTCATTCCGGATGCGTGCTTTTCGCTTTTGGAACAGCACCGAACCTTTATTGAGCGCCTATGGTGCAAGGAGTTGCAATGATTGGACACATCGTGATGTGGACCCTCAAGCCCGAAGTCGATGGGAAGAGTGCTGCGGAAAACGCTGCCGTGATGAAGTCCATGTTGGATGCACTGCCCACGGCCATCGACGTCATTCAAGATTTTCATGTCAGTACACGCATGATGGCAACAAACATGGAAGTGGAAGTGCTGTTGTTTTCTACTTTTGCTACAGAAGAAGATTTGGATGCGTACCAGAGGCATCCGGAACATCAAAAATGCGTAGACTTCATCCGCTCTGTCGTTGCTTCACGAAAGTTTGTGGACTATCATTTTTGATCCGTTTCCTCTGTAAATCGCAGTGCAGCAGAATTGATGCAATAGCGCAATCCCGTTGGTTGTGGCCCATCGGGAAACACATGACCGAGGTGGCCGCCGCAACGGGCGCAGTGGACTTCCGTGCGTATCCGGCCCCAGGAAAAATCCTGGCGTGTGCCTACGTGATCCGGGGCGATAGGCGCTGTGAAGCTCGGCCAGCCCGTGCCGGAGTCGAATTTGTCTTGGGAGCGGAACACCGGATTGCCGCACCCGGCACAGGAGTAGACGCCCGGGGCATGATGATTCCAGTACGGGCCGGTGAAGGGGGCTTCCGTGGCTTCTTCGCGGAGCACCGCATATGCTTGTGGTGAGAGGATGGCCCGCCATTCTTCGGGGGTCTTCATGATGGGGAAGAGTTCCGTCGCCAGGGCTGCTCCCACGAGAAATACGGTGATCATCGTTTCTCTCCCGGTAAAAGACTAGACAGTGTTGGCAAAAATCGCCTATTTTCTTCCCATAAGTCTCGTCGAACCATAAGCAAGAGGAGTGGTGCCATGGGAGATGATGCGCAGTTTGCCTTGCAGGTTCAGGCGCTCAAGGAAGATATTCAGCGTCATGTGGCCCATACGCTCGGCGGTGATCCGTACCCTCCCCGAAAAGGGAGATACTTTTTGGGGCTGTGCTACAGTGTCCGCGACCGGCTGGTGACCAAGTGGTTGGAGACGCAGCGGTCTTTTTACGATACCATTTCCAAGCGGGTGTATTATCTTTCCTTGGAGTTTCTTCCGGGCCGTTTTTTGATGAACTACATCCAGGCCTTGGGTATCGAGGATGTTTGTCGGGAAGCCGTTCAGTCTTTTGGTATGGAATTGGACGAGCTGGTGGAAGAGGAGTGGAACCCGGGTCTGGGCAATGGAGGCCTCGGCCGGCTCGCCTCGTGCTACATGGATTCCATGGCGACATGCTGCATTCCAGGATATGGCTACGGCATATTGTATGACTATGGCATATTCTATCAGAGTATCGTCAATGGATACCAGCAGGAAAGCGCTGACAACTGGTTGCGCCAGGATTCTCCATGGGTTTTCCGGCGTGGAAACTTCATGTATAAGATCCATTTTTATGGAAGATCTGAAGTGTACCACGATTCCTCTGGAGCGGAAAGGTTTCGATGGGTCGATACAGATACTGTAATGGCAATGGCGTGCGATATTTTGATACCTGGATATCGTAACGATTACGTGACAAACATGCGCTTATGGAAGGCGGTTTCCAGTCGGGAATTTGATTTGAGCGAGTTCAACGAAGGCGACTATATCGGAGCTGTTGAAAGCAAGGTCAAAAGCGAGAATATCTCCAAGGTTCTTTACCCCAATGACCATAGCCCCAGTGGAAAGGAACTCCGTCTCAAACAGCAGTACTTTTTTGTCGCCGCCACCTTTAAAGATATCTTGAGACGATACCGCAAAAACAACTACGCCTCTTTTGAAAACTTCCCCAATCAAGTCGCTGTGCAGCTCAACGATACCCATCCGGCCATTGCCATCGCCGAGTTGATGCGCATCCTCGTGGACGAGGAAATGGTGGACTGGCATGAGGCGTGGAAGCTGTGTCAGAAAACCTTTGCCTATACCAATCACACCGTGCTGCCAGAAGCCTTGGAAGTGTGGCCTGTAGAGCTTTTATGGCGTGTGCTTCCCCGGCACATGCAAATCATTTTTGCCATCAACCACTTTTTCTTGGAGGAGGTGCGCCGCTGGAAGCCGGGGCGCGACGACATTGTGCGCGCCATGTCCCTGATCGGCGAGGATGGGCCGCAGACGGTGCGCATGGCGCATTTGGCCATCGTGGGGAGCCATACCGTCAATGGAGTCGCCAAGCTCCATTCGGACATCCTCAAAAAGCGTCTGTTCCATAATTTTCACGAATTCTATCCCGAAAAATTTACCAACGTCACCAACGGTATTACGCCGCGCCGTTGGCTCGATGGGTGCAATCCAGAGCTTTCGCACCTGATCACCTCGGTTATCGGCCCTGATTGGGTTCGGGATTTGAGTTTGTTAGAAGGCCTTACTGCGTATGCGGATGACCCAGAGTTCCAACAACGCTGGCTTGCCGTGAAGCGACAAAACAAGAAGCGTCTTGCCCGATATGTCTTGCGCAAGCTGGGAATGGGCGTAAACCCGGCATCACTGTTTGATGTCCAGGTCAAACGCATCCATGAGTACAAGCGTCAGCTTCTCAATGTGCTTCATGTTATTACACTCTACAATCGTATCAAGGCGCAGGGAGAAGATGCGCATACCCCGCGCATCGTCTTTTTTGGCGGGAAGGCTGCTCCTGGATACTTCATGGCCAAACTCATCATCAAGCTCATCAACTCAGTTGCGCAAGTCATCAATGCGGATACTGCTGTTGGAAGTATGCTCAAGGTCGTATTTCTGCCCAACTACTGCGTTTCGCAGGCAGAAATCGTCATTCCTGCCGCAGATTTGTCCGAGCAGATATCTACTGCAGGTATGGAGGCTTCGGGGACCGGAAATATGAAATTTGCGCTCAACGGCGCGCTTACCATTGGAACGCTTGACGGCGCGAACATCGAGATACGCGACCTCGTCGGCCATGAAAACTTTTTCCTCTTTGGACTCACGGAAGAAGAGGTCGTGCACATGCGATCTCAAGGGTACAATCCTTGGGCAATCTATGAGAATGACGTGGAGCTCCACAAAGCTCTGGACATGATTGCATGTGGTCATTTCAGTCCGGAAAATAAAGATCTTTTCCGGCCAATTATCGATGCTCTACTGCACAATGGTGATTATTATATGGTGCTTGCTGACTATCGCAGCTATATTCAGGCCCAGGAGTCCGTATCCGCAGCCTATCGCGATACTGCACGGTGGGCGCGCATGTCGATTCTCAACACCGCGCGTATGGGATTCTTTTCTTCGGACCGGGCCATCATGGAATATGCATCGCGCATTTGGAATGTGGATCCGATCCGCTAACGCGCCGCACGGACCTGCGATACCGACCAAGGGGGCGAAGAGCCCCCTTGGTGTTGTTAGAGGGACGCGTCGAGGATGGAAGTGGCCCAGGCCGTTGCCTCGCTATGCAAGCGCTTGACCGTGGGGATGTCGAGGCCCAAGGCCTGGGCGAGGGGTTCTTCCGTACCGTCTTCACAGGCGAGCATGAGATCCAGCAGTGGCCGGTGGGCGCAATTGGGGTCACCAAGCAGAGCTTTTTTCTGGAAATCGCTCAAGGGGAGGGATTCGAGCACCGTGGCCATGGGAATCCCGAGCATGGCATCCAAAAGGGAGAACATCCCGAGCAGGAACATCTCTTCTGGTTTGAAATCCCAATAATCATAAGTTTTGACCAACTCTTCCAAAAACTTGCCGCGCCGCAGCGCGAAATGGGCGAGCTCGGTCTGTTGTTCGTTTTGCGCCATGTCCGCCAGGAGCATGGCGCGCAGCCAATTGCGCATCTGACGCCAGCCCAACAGGGTGATGGCTTGCCGGATGGATTCGATCTTGCGGGCAAAGCCGAAGGCCGGGGAGTTGAGGTAGGTGAGGAGCTTGTAGCTCAAGGTGACATCGGTTTGGACTGTTTGTGCAAGTTTGTTCAAATCAGGGTCTTCTTGCTCGATGACTTCAAGAAGGCGCAGCCGCGAGCCCTGATGGGCGGAGATTTTTTTTCCGGGAATGACCTCGGGCTGGGTGAAGGCACGGCCTTGAAAGAGGCTGCCGCCGCGCTGGGCGAGGGATCGGAAGTCGTCTTCGGTGTTTACATTTTTGCACAAAATAAGCGCGTGGGTCTTTTGGACCGCTGTTTGGAGGGCGGGGTCCTCGAAGGCGGCGGGAGAAGTGACGGTGATGACTTGTGATTTCTCCAAAAGTGGCGAGGCCGGCGTGGTGGCGGGGTGCCATTCGAGGGCCAAGGTATGTCCTTCGGCGTGGAGTCGATCGAGGACTTCGGTGATGGTGGCGTCGAGCTGGTATTCCGTGGCCACCTGGATGGCGGAGTTGGCCGCAGGGATGGCGTGGGGGAGTTCGTTGGCGATTTGGTCATAGGTGTAGGCAATGAGGATTTTTTTGCTGCGGGCCACGATGTTTTGGAGGCCGACTGAATCGCCGGCGATGATGGTGGTCCCCACCGTACTTTGACCGGTGTCGCTCGTCGCCTGAATTTCGTATCCCCAAACGGTTTTGTTGGTGTGAAAGATGGGGAGCCGGGTCAAAAGATAGAGATTGGTGTTGGCGGGCATAGGGGACTCCTTGAGAAGGGGTTGGAGATAGCCGTAGCGTTCAAGTAAAGGAAAACGATGGGCGTTGTCTAGAAAATGTCGTGGCGAGCCTGGGTGGTGTGCAGGCAGACGTGCCACCTTGCGGTGGCTCCTCCGCTTTTGGGAGCGCGGGTGTTGCCTTCGTGCGTCCCGCGAGCAGTGCGAACAGCTCTGATGGGAGCTGGATGGACAAAAATGAAAAAAAATAATGAACAGGCTTGGCAAAATGACAAGATGGGGGGGGAGATGCTGGAGGCTTTTTATTTTTTTATTAAATAAAATAAGCATATTATGCTTTTTGGCCCTGTCCTTGCTTGTTTTGGGGCGTTGGTTCATACGGCGGGCGCATGGCGCGACCCTATCACCTTTTTGGAGGAGTCTATGAGCGGAGTTTCTACCCGGCGGGATGCCATTCGGGCGATTTTAGAGTACAAACCGGCCTCTTCTGGGATGCACTTCCAGGAGGAAAAACCGACGGACATCTATGGATGCAACGTATTCAACGACCAGGTCATGCGGGAACGTCTGCCCAAAGACGTCTATAAGTCGCTCAAGAAGACCATCGAGCTGGGGGAAAAACTGGATCCGTCCATTGCGGACATCGTGGCCACGGCTATGAAAGATTGGGCCATCGAGAAAGGGGCCACGCATTTTACCCATGTGTTTTTCCCCTTGACCGGCCTTACTGCAGAAAAACACGATTCCTTTTTGACCCCTGACGGGAAAGGGGGGGCCATTGCCGAGTTTTCCGGTAAGATGCTCATCCAGGGTGAGCCGGATGCATCGAGTTTTCCTTCCGGTGGGCTGCGCACGACGTTCGAGGCGCGTGGGTATACGGCGTGGGACGTCACCAGCCCCGCGTATATCCTGGAAAATCCCAATGGGACCTTTTTGTGCATCCCCACGGCATTCGTCTCCTGGAACGGCGAGGCCCTGGATAAGAAAACACCGCTGCTGCGTTCCCTGCAGGTATTGAACAAGCAGGCCAAGCGGGTGCTCAAGCTCTTTGGCACCGAGACGACGCTCCCCATCACCTGTTTCGCTGGCCCGGAGCAGGAGTATTTTCTCATCGATCGCAACTTTGCCTTTGCCCGGCCGGACCTGTTGATTGCAGGACGTACCCTTTTCGGCGCCAAACCTGCCAAGGGCCAGGAATTCGAAGACCAATACTTTGGAGTGATCCCCCGTCGGGTACTCTCCTTCATGATGGAAGTGGAGCGGGAGCTCTACAAACTTGGTGTGCCGGTGAAGACCCGGCACAACGAGGTGGCGCCCAGCCAGTTCGAGATCGCGCCTTTGTATGAACAGGGGAACTTGGCTACGGATCACAACCAGCTCATCATGACGGTACTGCGCACTGTGGCCAAGCGCTACGGCATGATGTGCCTGCTCCATGAAAAGCCCTTTGCCGGCATCAACGGTTCAGGCAAACACCTCAACTATTCCATTGGCAACGCCGAGCTCGGCAGTCTTTTCGATCCCGGCGACACCCCCCACGAAAACGCCCAGTTTTTGGTGTTCTGCGCGGCCACTATTCGTGCACTCCACAAATACGGCGCTCTCCTGCGCGCCACCGTGGCCTCGGCGTCCAACGACCATCGTCTTGGCGCCAACGAGGCCCCGCCGGCCATCATGTCCGTGTATCTGGGCGAGCAACTGAGCGACGTGTTCGAGCAGATCAAGACCGGTCAGGTAAAGGGGTGCAAGCAGAAGTGTTTCATGAATGTGGGGGTGGACACCCTGCCGCCGCTTCCCCGGGACCCGGGAGACCGCAACCGCACCAGCCCCTTTGCCTTTACCGGCAACCGCTTCGAGTTCCGCGCCGTGGGCTCCTCCATGTCCATCGCCGGCCCGCAGGTGGCCCTCAACACCATGCTCGCCGAGTCGTTGGATTATATCGCCACGGAGTTGGAAAAGGCCACCGCCGGGGACCCCTCCAAGCTCAATGCCGCGGTGCAGGAGCTTCTGCGTTCCATCATCACGGAGCATGAGGCGGTCATCTTCAACGGCGACGGATATTCCGAAGAATGGCACAAAGAAGCGGAGCGTCGCGGGCTGCCCAATCTCAAAACCACCCCGGACGCCTTGCCGGTGCTTACCAGTCCGGAGGTGGTGGAGCTCTTCACCAAGTACGGGGTCTTCACCGAGGCAGAGCTCAAAAGCCGCGAGGAAATCTATACCGAGCAGTACTGCAAGACCATCGAGACCGAAGCGGCCCTTGCCCTGCGCATGGCGAAGACCATTATTCTCCCTTCCGCCATCCGTTATCAGGGAGAGCTGGCGGCGGTGTGCGCCAATTTGCGCGCCATCGGGAAAGACTTCCGCACCAAGATGCTGGACGCGATCACCGAGAACCTGCGCAAGCTCCAGGACGCCATTGAAAATCTCGATGCCGTGTTGGCCGCCGACAAAGGGGCGTCGACCCATGCCCATGCCCGCTATGCCTGCGATGTCATTCTGCCGGCCATGGCGGAAGTGCGCCAATGGGCGGACACCCTGGAGACCATGGTGGCCGATGACCAATGGGCCCTGCCCAGCTACCAGGAAATGCTCTTTATCCGCTAACCACATCCGTCACTGGGCATCTTGTCTGTCCACGAAGGCCGCCTCCGGGCGGCCTTCGTGTTGACGGGCGAAACCCGGACAGGCTAGGCCGCGTCCATTCTACGACAAGGAGCCTCTGTGCATTTGTTTCGCAACGTACTCGATCGTTTTGCAGCCAATCCCCAATTTTTTACTCTGGTGGCAGTACTCGCAGTGCTGTCTGCCTTGGTGTTATGGATTGGCGACTTTTTGGCCCCAGTGATCGCCGCCTTGGTGATCGCCTTTCTCCTGGAGGGCTTGGTGCGCCCATTGGTGCGTTTGGGCACGCCTCGTCTCGTTGCGGTCAGCCTGGTGTGTTTGCTCTTTGTAGTGCTCTTGGTGTTTTTGGTCCTTGGCCTTGCTCCGCTCCTCATCCGTCAGGTGACGGACTTTCTGGGGCGGTTGCCGGATATGGTGGCCAGCGCCCAAACGCTGCTCGTGCATTTGCCCGAGCGGTATCCGCATCTGATTTCGGAAGCATATTTGACGGAGCTCTTGGATAGTTTCCGCATCCAGATCGCCAGCTATGGCCATCAACTGGTGGCATACGGCCTCTCCAGTATGCGTTCGGTCATCACCTTCACTATCTACTTGGTGCTGTTGCCCATCATGGTGTTCTTCTTTCTCAAGGACAAAACACTGCTCATTGGATGGTTTCGTCGTTTCTTACCGGAAGACCACCGGCTTGCCAGCAAGGTGTGGGCGGATATCCAGCGGCAGGTGAGTGACTACGTGCGCGGCAAGATCCTTGAGATTCTCATCGTGTGGGTGGCGACCTATATTACTTTTCTGGTGTGCGGATTGAACTACGCCATGCTGCTCAGCCTGTTGGTGGGGCTTTCGGTGATCATCCCCTATGTCGGTGCAACGGTCGTGACCATTCCCGTTGCCGTGGTTGCTTATATGCAATGGGGGGTCGAGAGCCAGTTCATGGTGGCGCTCGGGGCGTATCTGGTGATCCAACTCTTGGACGGGAATGTCCTCGTCCCGCTGCTGTTGTCCGAGGTGGTGAATATCCATCCCATCGCGGTGATTGCCTCCATTTTGGTGTTCGGCGGTCTGTGGGGATTTTGGGGGGTGTTTTTTGCCATCCCTCTGGCCACGGTGGTGCAGGCGGTGCTCAACGCCTGGTGGGCGCGTGACCTGGAGACGGACAGCACAGCATGCTGACAAATGGAGTGCATATGGAATTTGACGTGTTTGGTATGGGCAATGCTTTGGTGGACATGGAGTTTGCCGTCGATGACGCCTTTTTGGAGACCCATGGCATTGCCAAAGGACTCATGACCTTGGTGGATACGGAACGCCAGTTTGCTGTGCTCCAGGCGCTGCGCGGTCAGCATGGGAGCCGGGCCTGCGGAGGCTCCGCCGCCAATACCATGGTGGCTGTGGCGGCCTTGGGGGGCGGGCGTGCTATGCGTTCCTGGTGGCTGCCGATGAGATGGGGGATTTTTTCTTGGAGGATTTGGCCCGCATGGGCGTTGCCACCACCCTGCAGGGGCCGCGTCCTGCTGGGAGCACGGGGTCGTGTGTGGTGCTCGTGACCCCGGATGCGGAGCGCACCATGAATACCTATCTGGGTATTTCTGCGCAGTTGAGCCCAGCCCAGTTGGACGAAGAGGCCGTGGCCCGTTCCCGATTCGTGTATGTGGAAGGCTATCTCGTGTCTTCACCCACGGCCCGGGCTGCGGCCGTGGCGGCCATGGCCATGGCCCGACGCCATGGGGTGCGCACGGCACTCAGCTTTTCCGACCCGGCCATGGTGCAGTACTTTCGCCTGGGTCTGGAAGAAATTCTCGGAGAAGGGGTGGACTTGCTTTTTTGTAACCGCGCCGAGGCCTTGGCATGGGCCGGGTGCCGCACCCTGGCCAAGGCCGTGGACAGCTTGCGTCAGGTGGCGGGCGCTTTTGCCGTCACTTTGGGCGCAGAGGGAGCGCTGCTTTTTGACGGCTACCAGCTTCACGAGGTGGACCCGTTCCCGGTGGCGGCCAAGGACACCAACGGGGCTGGGGATATGTTTGCCGGCGCCTTCTTGTACGGCATCACCCACGGGATGTCCTTTCCCGAGGCCGGACGGCTGGCCAGTCTTGCCGCCTCCCGGGTTGTGACCCGTTTTGGCCCCCGTCTTGCGCAGGAAGAATATGCAGCGCTGCTCAAAGACTTCCGCGCGGGCGAGATGCCTTCTACGTCGTAGGCGCGCCCTGGAGCATGGCGAGCACCCATTGCCCTTCCTGCTGCAAGCGGCTCTGCACCGCGCTTTGCACGGCGGCGGGTGACGAGCCGAAGTCCGAGCCACGCAGGGCGTAAACCTTTTGCAGCAATCTTTGCGCAAATTCAGGGTGACGCAGGGCCTGTGGCTTGCCCGCCGCATTCATTGCATCGAGAGCAGTGAAAAAGATGCGGGTCGCCCCTGCCGGGCCGTGCTGCACCGCCGTGCTCCACAGCGCCTCGGCCACAGCTTGCGGGCCTTTTGCCACATCGATGCCGGTGCGCTCCAAAATGGCCTTGCGGGCGGGCTCGAAGTGGGTCTGTTCGATGAATTGGCGCTGAACCTGGAAGAAGCGCTGCGGGGCTTCGGCAGCAATGGCCTTCCATTCTGCGGGCATACCGCCACTGGTGGATCCGGTGTTGGCCGGGCCTGCGGCCCGCAGACGCGCCGCCCAGGACGGTTCCACCTGATCGAGATATTGGAGGAAGCGGTCCATGGTGCCGGGCCGGGAGGCGATCTGATACGCGCCGTAGGAGGTGCCGCCCACGGGGTCGTAGCCGATGGCTGCTGCCCCGGATTTTCCGGATTCGAAGCGGGCGCTCACTTCGCCGAGGGCTGAAGATGGGGAAGATACGCCTGTCAGCGATTGGATCGTCTGCACTGCTTGGTTGAGCAGCGTGCTTTGTGCGGCATCGAGCCCATGCCGTTGGGCGTCCATGTGCTCCTCGAATTGGACGCGTTCCCGGTAGGTGTGGCGGGGGGTGGGGAGGGCGTTCATTTGCCCGAGCAGGTGCAGACGATCGATGACAGGCATACGGGCTCCATGTCAAAAAAGTACCACAAACGAGGGTCTGTCCCAATTTATGCACAAAGCACGCCAGATGCCGCGAGGGTCGAGGCCTGCCTTGCCACTCGGAGCGGATGCCCGTATGGGGCGACCAGGAGGTGCGTATGGCCACGACAGCGCATGACGATCACCTACTGCAACTGGTGACTTTCCGCATTGGCGAGGAGGAGTTCGGGGTGAACATCCTCCAGGTGCAGGAGATCATCCGTATGCTGGACATTACCAAGGTCCCCAAGGCTCCGGACTTTGTGGAAGGGGTCATCAATCTCCGCGGCAAGGTCATTCCGGTTATCGACCTGCGCAAGCGCTTTGGGCTCCCGGCCCGGGAGCGCGACAAGATGAGCCGCATCATCGTGGTGGAGATTGGGACCACGGTGGTCGGCTTCATCGTGGATGCGGTGTCGGAAGTGCTGCGCCTTCCTGCCAGTACCGTGGAGCCTCCACCGCCCGTGGTGGCTGGTTTGGACGCCGAGTACATCAGCGGCGTGGGCAAGCTCGATGACCGCCTGCTCATCATGCTCGACATGGACCGGCTCCTTTCCCGGGATGAGAAAACCGCCCTCGGTGCGGCGTAGTGCTGCCCGTGTCTTTCCCTAACCATAGGCGGGGATGAGCGCATCCCCGCATTTTTTGCATCGCCTTGATACCTCCAGAACTTCACTCCTTCCTCAGCCGTCCCCGGGGCAGCCTGCGCCTCGTCAAGACCGGGCCTGTGGGCCAGGCCTGTCTGGTCCAACTCTTGGTGCGCGCGGGCCATTTTGTGGTCCTGCTCACGCCCCCAGGGGCGGATGTGGCGCTTTATAGCGCTCTTGTGCGCGCGCTCGATGCAGATGCTTCCGGCCATCCCCTTGGGGAGCATCGCTATCTCAGCCTGCCGCGCTTTTCCCCCGAGGTAGGCTCTCCAGGCACCTGGGGAGAGCGCTGGAGCGCGCTCTCCAGCTTGAGTACCAATGGGCCGCGGGCACTACTTCTTCCTTTGGACAACTTGATCCACAAATGGCCTTCGCCGGCCATGGTCGCCAGCGCGCATGTGGAAATCCGTCGGGGGGAAGACGTCAGCCTCGATGCTTTGGTGGAGACCTTGGTGGCCTTTGGCTACCGCCGTACGTCTCTGGTGGCCGTGGTGGGGGAATTTTCCGTGCGCGGCGACATCGTGGACGTGTTCACACCGGGCTGGGAACTGCCCGTGCGCCTGGAAACCTTTGGCGATACCGTGGAGCGGCTTACGCTTTTTGAACCGTTGTCGCAGCGTTCGCGGGCGGATTTGGAGCACGCTGTCGTCGTGCCGGTGCAGGCGGCGCCGGCATCTTGCCGCCAAGTGGAAGAGGCCCGCTGCCTGTGGGACGGCTGGGCGCGCACCGGTGATCTTTCCCGGCAGGCGCGTCAGCGCCTGGAAGAAAGCCTTGGCCAAGGGAGCCTGCCGCTTCTGAGCTTGGCCCAAAGCGGTCTCGATGGCCTCGATGCCTGGATCCCCAAGGACGCGGTGATCGTCGTGGTGGAGGCCCAAAACCTGCGCCCCAAGTTGGAAGAGTCCCTGTGGGAGTGGCAGCATTTTTTGCAGACCTGGCAGGATGGGCTTCCGCGTCAGGGGGTGCTGCAAACGGAGCAGGAGGCCCGGCGTCTCTTGGAAGGGCGGCCGAGCCTTTTATGCGAAGACCTGGTCATGGGGCAGCGCGGCCAGGCCCTGGAGCTTGCCGAAGAATCCGTTCGTACCTTTACGGACCTCTTTTGGAAGCCTGAGGACCGGCAACGGCCGTGGCGGGCGGTGGTGGAGGCCCTGAAGTCCTGGCAGCAGGCGGGCGAGCGGGTGGTGGTGTGCTTCCCCACTTCCGGAGCCCGGCGTAAATTCGTAGGCCTTGCCCAGGAAGAGGGGCTCCTGGTGCAGGACGGCCCGCCCCGTGAGCCTGGCATCGGCGCTGTGGTTTCTGGCGTACGCCAGGGCGCGGCCCTCCCCTGGGCGGGGGTGCGGGTGATCCCGGAAGCAGCACTCCATCCTGGGCAGGCCCCTTCGGCCCGCCGCCGGCCCAAGGCTTTTCAGGGGCTTTCTTCCTTCGAAGGCCTCGAACAAGGCGACCTTTTGGTGCATCGGGACTACGGAGTCTGCCGCTTTGGCGGGCTTTCGCGTGTGCAGATGGGAGAGGTGGCCAACGATTTCCTCCTGCTCCTTTTTGCCGACGAGGACAAACTCTATCTCCCGGTGGACCGGTTGGGGTGCGTGCAGCGCTACCAAGGTCCGGAGGGTGCGGCCCCGGCCTTGGATCGGCTGGGCTCCACGGGCTGGCGCAAGGCGCGGGAGCGGGTACGCAAGGCGGTGGCCGCCATCGCCCGAGACCTGGTGGAGATGTACGCCTTCCGCAAGATCGCCAAAGGATTTTCTTACGGACCGGTGCCGGCCTTTTACCGGGATTTTGAAGCCACCTTTGGGTTTGACGAAACTCCGGACCAGGAGCGGGCCATTGCCGAAGTCCTGGCGGACATGGAGCGGCCCGAGCCTATGGACCGTTTGGTGTGCGGCGATGTGGGGTTCGGCAAGACGGAAGTGGCCTTGCGGGCGGCATTTCGGGCTGTGGCCGACGGCAAGCAGGTGGCCTTGCTCTGTCCCACCACCGTGCTTGCGGAGCAGCACTATCAGACCTTCCGCCAGCGCATGGAGCCGTTTTCCGTACGTGTGGCCTTGCTTTCCCGCTTTGTCCCCCCAGCTACACAAAAGACGGTGCTCCGGGCCGTGGCCCAAGGCCAGGTGGACGTGCTCATCGGCACCCACCGTATGCTCTCCAAAGACGTGGAGTTCGCCAATCTCGCCCTCCTCATCCTCGACGAGGAACAGCGCTTCGGGGTGCAGCACAAAGAACGCCTCAAGAAGATGCGGGCGACGGTGGACGTGCTCACCCTCACCGCCACTCCCATTCCCCGTACTCTGCAACTTTCACTCGCCGGGGTGCGGGGACTGTCGGTCATCGAGACCCCGCCGGTGGATCGCAAGCCCGTGGAAACTGCGCTCATGGAGCGGGACCCTGAGGCCTTGCGCCCGATTTTGGAACGAGAGCTCGCTCGAGGCGGTCAGGTGTTTTGGGTCTTCAATCGTATCCAAGGACTGGAGCAAACTGCGGCCTTCGTGCGATCCCTCGTGCCACAAGCCCGGGTGGGCATGGCCCATGGGCAGATGCCGGCACGCGAGCTCGAAGACACCATGCACCGCTTTTGGCATGGAGAACTGGATATCTTGGTGTGCACTGCCATCATCGAGTCGGGCTTGGATTTCCCCCGGGCCAACACCTTGGTGGTGGATCAGGCCCACCTCTTTGGCCTGGGGCAGCTCTACCAATTGCGGGGCCGGGTGGGGCGCTCGTCGGTCCAGGCGTACGCCTATTTTGTGGTGCCCAATCCCGACGCCTTGCCGGAGGTCGCCCGGAAGCGGCTGAAAATCGTTTTGGAGATGGACTACCTGGGTGCTGGGTTCCGGGTGGCCATGGAGGATTTACGACTGCGCGGCGCGGGAAACATCCTCGGCGAGGCCCAATCCGGGCACATGGGCAAGGTGGGACTCGACCTCTATTTGGAGATGCTGGAGGAAGAGGTGCGGCGCCTGCAGGGCGGGGCGGTGGAGACCTTTGTCGAGCCGGAGCTCAACTTGGGATTTCAGGCGGTTATTCCGGAAGAGTATATCCCCGACGGTCAGGAGCGTCTCCAATACTACAAGGCCCTGTCGTCGAGCCCGGACGAGGCTGCGGTGGAGGCCGTGGTGGACGAGATGCGCGACCGCTTTGGCATCATCCCGGACTCCGTGCGCCTGTTCGTGGCGGCGTTGTTGGTGAAGCAGGCGGTGTGGCGCTTGGGCGCAGTGCGGGTGGATTTGGGGCAGGACAAGTGCCTGGTGTATTGGGACGCCTCCCGCTGTCCCATCGATCCGGAGCGTTTGGTCGCTTGGATCATGGCGCGGACAGACGCCCGCATGCTGCCGCCAGCCAAATTGGAACTTTCCTTGGCGGGAGAGGGGCTGACTGCTCGCGTACGGGCCGCCTACACCGCTTTGCAGGACCTCGTTCGGGAGGTTGTCGCTCCTGCTTTAGGGCTGGACGCGGGCGATGCAGAAAGCTAGAAATCACCCGGCCGCAATCCGGAAGACAACCATGGGAGAGACTATGCGCGGAGCATGGATGTTCGGTTTGGTATTTTTTGTGTGCGCCCAGGCTGCCTGGGGCGAGGTGGTGGACCGTATCGTGGCCGTGGTCAACGGCGAGATCATCACGTGGAGTGAACTGGAAGCGGAGACCAACCGCTTCCTCGCCCAAGCTGGCCCCAACGCTTTGGACGAGGCCTCCGCGCGTAAGGCGGTGCTCGACTCTCTCATCAACGATCTTTTGGTGCGCCAAGAGGCGGAACGTCTGCAAGTGACCGTGTCCGACAGCGATGTGGAAAACGCGCTGCGGGAATTCAAGACGCGCCGGCGCCTCTCCGATGCGGAATTCGAGCATGGCCTGACCCTCCAAGGCATCACCTTGGAGGAATTCAAGAAGCAGCTCCGTAGTGATCTCATGCGGCGGCGTATTTTGGGCTTCATGGTGCAGCGCAAGGTCGTTGTGACGGACGAAGAGATTCAGGCGTACTACGACGCCCATGCCCAGCAATTTCGCTCCGGCCGGCATCTGACGGTGCAGCTTGTCGTGCTGCCGAGCCAGGAAGATGCCGCCAAAGTCGCTGCTGCCGTGCATCAAGGCGACATCACCATGGACCAGGCTGTGCGGGAATATTCCATCGGCCCGCGTCAGGATGACGGCGTCATGGAGGTGGCGTGGCAAGATTTGGATGGGACCTGGCGTCAGGCCTTGTCGGGGCTTTCCGAAGGGCAGGTGAGCGCACCGTTTTTGGTGCAGGGGAAATGGGTCGTCGTGCGTTTGGTCCGTGAACGTACCACAGACGAAGACGGCGGGATCGATGCAGTGCGGGAAGAGATTCGGGAAATCCTTGCCCGGCCCAAATTGGAGGAGCGTTTCCAGGAGTACATGGCATCGCTGCGGGCCAAGGCGCTCATTGATGTGCGGTTGTAAGGGGCAGGAGGAGGCGCATGCAAGAAGAACTCCAGGCCATTGGGCAGATATTGCGCGAGGCCCGCGAGGCCAAGGGGCTCTCCCTGGCTGAGGTGGAGGCGCGCACCAAGATTTCCATCCCGGTGTTGGGCGCCTTGGAGGAAGGGGATACGAGCCGTCTGCCCCATCCGGTATACGCCAAGGGCTTTTTGCGCAGCTATGCCGGTTTGCTTGGGCTGGACGGCACGGACCTCTGCGCCCGTTTTGCCCGGGCGTATCCGGTACCCGATGAAATGGAAGACGCCCCGGAGGAACGGGCCGCCCATATCCGGGTCACCGTGCGCCATCCTGAGGACGAAGACCGCTGGCGGCCGTGGGCGGTGCGCGTGGCCGGAGGGCTTGTCGCCGTGGTCGTGGCCGTAGGAGGGTGGTATGGATTTCAATGGTACATCCTCCCTCAGGTGGTGGCCTTGCGCCAGGCGGCCACGCTGGTGACCCAGCCGGCCAACGAGACGGTGCCGGCGGCCAGCAGCACGCTTCCGGCGCCCCAAGAGACGAGCCCGACGCCAGGCGCGTCGGCGGATGCCCCCGTAGTTCACCGCGAGAATGCTTCTCTCAATGCGTCGGCAGCTTCAGAAGAAGAAGCGTTGCAGGCTGTGCCCCCAGCTGCGGCAAATGCATCTTCCGAAAAAGCGTTTTCTCCCGGCTCGACCTCGGAAGGGACAAGCCTTGAGGAGACCACGCCTGCGCCGCAGTCGCAATCTTCGCAAGCAGTAACGCTTCGCATCATGCGGGTGGAGGCGACTGCAGACTGTTGGATGCAGGCCAAGACCGACGATAAGGTGACGGACTATTTTTTACGCCAGGGAGAACGGGTGGATCTGCGCTTTGCCTCCTCCCTGCGGCTCAAGCTCGGCAACGCCGCTGGTGTACGGCTGTGGTTGGATGGGCAGGCTTTTCCGGTGGGAGAAACCCGCCCCGGGGAGGTCCGAACCATTTCCGTGCCATGATGGACTGGTCCGAAACGGTGCTGCTGTTGCGGGTGGGCACCTTGCGTGAGGCGGACTGCTGGGTCCGCTTTTTTTCGCCAACACAAGGGATGCTCACGGCCTTTGCCTTTGGCGGGCGCCGGAGTCGCCGCCGCTTCGGCGGCTGCCTCGATCCACTGGACCGGGTGCATTTTTCCATGGCGTGGGAGCGCCGACATCGCTATCTCGTGTTGCGGGAAGGGGCGCTGGTGGAGCGGTTCGGGCGTATGAAAGCGGATTTGGACCGTTTGGGCATGGCCAGCAATTGCCTGCGCTTTGTGGAAGGCCTCTGCATCCCCCCGGATGGGGCCGCCGTGGTGTCCCATGCCTTGGTGGAGGCATTGCGGCTCCTTGATGGAGAACGCGGGGTGTCCCGTTTTTTTCCGGTGTTGTTTCGGGCCCATGTGATCTTCACTATGGGCTTTGCTCCCAAGCTCGATGCCTGTGGGAGCTGCGGTGCGGATCCAGGAGGGCGGCCGGCATTTTCCATCCCCAAGGGGACGGTGCTCTGCCGCCGCTGCGCCGGAGCAGAGCGGAGCATTTCTCCCGCCACCATCGCGCTTTTGCGGAGCATTGCCCAGCCGTTGCCTGCATCGTGGGCCACTGAAGAGCTGCCGGCCGTGGTGCGCGAAGAGACATGGTACTTGGTGGATCATTTTTTACGCTGGCACGTGGATCTGCATGCAGGGGCGCACGGCGCCCGGTGTTGATTTTCGTGAAGCTATTTTGGGTATAATCAAGGAGAAGTTATGTATTTTCAGGATGTCATACTTGAGTTGCAGCGATTTTGGGCAGATCAAGGATGCGTGCTGCATTTTCCGTATGATATGGAAGTGGGCGCCGGGACGTTCAATCCATCCACGTTTCTTCGGGTGCTGGGCCCTGAGCCATGGAATGTCGCCTACGCGGAGTCTTCCCGTCGGCCAACTGATGGAAGGTACGGTGAAAATCCCAATCGTCTCCAACATTACTATCAATTTCAGGTGATCTTGAAGCCGTCACCGGCCAATGTGCTGGAGCTTTACTTGGAGAGCTTGGGAGTATTGGGCATCGACAAGGCTGAGCACGATATCCGCTTTGTGGAGGATGACTGGGAAAGCCCCACCTTGGGAGCCTGGGGACTGGGCTGGGAGGTCTGGCTCAACGGGATGGAAGTCACCCAGTTCACGTATTTTCAGCAGGTGGGCGGCATTGATCTCGATCCCATAAGCTGTGAAATCACCTATGGCGTGGAACGTCTCACCATGTATCTCCAGGGAAAAGAATCCGTTTATGATTTGCAATGGAACAAAAACGTGACCTATGGAGACATCTACCATCAATCGGAAGTGGAGCAATCCAAGTACAACTTCGATTATTCCAACAAAGGTATGCTGCTGTCTTTTTTCCAATCGTGCGAAGAGGAATGCAAACGCCTGTGCGAGGCCAATCTCCCCTGGCCGGCGTATGACTATTGTTTGAAGTGCTCCCATCTCTTCAACCTCCTCGATGCTCGTGGGGCCATCTCTATCACTGAACGCGCGCAGTATATCGCCCGTGTTCGGCACTTGGCATCCACGGTGGCGCGTTTGTATGTGGAGCAGCGTCAGGCCCTAGGACATCCCATGCTGCGTTCGGTGAATGCATAGCCCGTTGTGAACGGAGAAGATATGGCGCATTTTGTTTTGGAAATTGGTGTCGAGGAGATGCCGGCGCGGTTTTTGTCGGCGCTGGAAGAGGAGTTGGCGACACGTCTGGATCAAGCCCTGACGGATGCCCGTTTGGATCACGGATTGGTGCGAGCTGCGGCTACGCCACGGCGTTTGGTGGTGGAAGTGGAAGACGTTGCCCCTGTCCAGGCAGTGGAGGACGTGGAAGTCCTGGGGCCGCCGGCGGCCGTGGCCTGGAACGCCCAAGGGGAGCTCACCAAGGCAGGTCAGGGCTTTGCCCGCTCCCAATCAGTGGAGCCGCATGCCCTCTACCGCGTGACCACGGCCAAAGGAGAGTACGCAGCAGCGCGTAAGACCATAGGCGGCGGCCTGGCGCAAGATATCCTGGCCGAGACCGCTTCCAGTATTGTCAAGACGTTGTCCTTTCCCAAGCGCATGCAATGGGTGGGCAAGGAGTGGAGCTTCGGCCGACCGGTGCGCTGGATTCTGGCCCTCTTGGACGAGGTCGTGGTGCCGGTGCGTTTCGCCCAGTTGGCGGCGGACCGCTGCACCTGGGGGCACCGGGTGCTTGGGCCTGGGCCCTGGAGCGTCCCCCATGCCCGGGATTTTCGGCGTGTTCTCGAGGAGCAGGGGGCGGTGATCCTGGACCCTGCGGCGCGGCGTGCGACCATCATTGAACAGGGCGACGCCGCGGCCCAGGCCGTGGGCGGCCGGGTTGCCTGGAACGACGACCTCCTTGCCGAGGTGGTGGGCCTGGTGGAGAGCCCGTGTGTGGTGCTCGGAAGCTTCGATGCCTCGTATCTGGAGATCCCGGAGGAGGTTCTGCTCACCAGTATGCAGGCTCATCAGAAGAGCTTTGGCGTCCGCGGGGAGGACGGCGCGCTTGTGCCGTATTTCCTGGCCGTGGCCAATATCCGCTCCACCCGGCCGCAGACCGTGCGTGCAGGCTGGGAACGCGTGCTGCGCGCCCGTCTCGAAGACGCCCGCTTTTTCTGGCGTACGGACCTTGCCGCGGATTTTGCCGCCTGGAACGCCAAGCTGGAAAACGTCACCTTTCTTGGCCCATTGGGCTCCATGGCGGACAAAACCCGGCGCCTGGAGCGCATTCTCGACGTTTTGGATGCGCACGCGGTGGTGCCTGGGGAAGACACGCTCGCCGCGGCTCGGCGGGCGGCCCAACTCTGCAAGGCGGATCTGGTGTCCGCCATGGTGTACGAATTCGGAGAACTGCAGGGGATCATGGGCGGCATTTACGCCCGCCGCAAAGGCGAATCCGATGCCGTGGCCCTGGCGATCCGGGAACACTACCTGCCCTTGGGGCCGGATACGCCGGTGCCTGCCAGCCTGGCGGGCGCCATGCTCGCCCTTGCCGACAAGGCCGATACCTTGGTGGGCGCCTTTGGCTTGGGCATGATCCCCACCGGGGCTGCGGACCCGTACGCCTTGCGTCGCGCAAGCCTGGGCATCATCCGTATCCTCTTGGAGCACGAGCTGCGCGTGCCGCTGTCCACGTTGTTGCAGGCCGCTTACTGTGCCTACGGCGATGGCATTGCCTGGAAGCTTGCCCCTGAAAAGGCCCAGGCGCGGCTTATGGATTTCTTCGGCCAGCGCCTCAAGGCGTATTGGGCAGGCCAGGGCATGGACACCCTGACCCTGGATGCCGCCTTGGCCGTGGGCTTCGACGACGTGGTGGACACCGGCCGCCGGGTGCGCGCCCTGCAGGCCGCGGTGGGAACCCCGGACTTCGAGCCTGCGGCCCTCACCTTCAAGCGTGTAGCCAATATCGTGCGCAAAAGCGGGGCCGAGGCTGCGGCCCAAGTGGATCCGGGGCTCTTGGAGGCCGGGGCCGAGGCGGAACTCTGGGCCGCACTGGAGGCGTGGGAGCCGCGGTTTGCCAGTGCCTGCTCCCAGGGGGATTACGGCGCGCTGTTTCCGCTTTTGGCCGAGTTGCGGCCGGCAGTGGACCGCTTTTTCGACTCCGTGATGGTGCTTACCGACCATCCTGGCCAGCGGGGCAACCGTTTGGCCATGCTGTCGCGCATCCTCCATCAAGTAGGACAAGTGGCGGATTTCACGCGGTTTCAGGTGTAAGCGAGATCATGATACTGGCAGATTGGAAACGTTGGGGGCGGCGGTAATGGCCGCCCCTGCCATTTGGGGCTCGAGTCTGTGGCGCCTTTTGCCTTGGGTACGGCCGTATATGCGGCGCATGGCCCTGGGGCTGGTGGCCAATGCCGGCGCACGGTTCTTCGACTTGGTGCCGCTTATGGTGGTCGGCCGGGTGGTGGATATGGTAGCGGCCTCCATGCAGGCCGGCCGCGCCTTGCACGGGGCGGATTTCGCCCTGGCTGCGGCGGTGGTGCTGGTCACCTTTGGGGCCTTGGCCGTGTGCCAGAGCACCAGTGACTATCTGCTCGACACCGTGGCCCAAAAGGTGCGCCACGACCTGCGCGTGGCCTTGTATCAGCATGTGCAGCGCCTGGATGTGGCCTACTTCGAGACCCGGCAGATCGGCGACATCATGGCGGTGCTCGCCGGCGACGTGGATACCCTGGAGCGCTTTTTCGCCGACACCTCCACCAGCATGGTGCGCTTGGTCATCACCTTTGCGGGGGTGTATGGGTCGCTCTTGTGGATCGATCCGTATTTGGCCGTGCTGCTCATGGTGCCACTGCCTTTTGCCATCGCTGCGGTGCGGTTTTTTGCCACCAAGGTGGCCCCGCAGTACCGCCGCGCCCGGCAGGCCGTGGGCGCCATCAACGCCATTTTGGAGAACAATCTCCAAGGCATGCCCGTGATTCAGGCCTACTGTGCCGAGGACGCCCAGACCGCGCGCATCCGCGAGCACTCCCAGGAGTACCGTGACGCCGCCATTCAGGCCGCTTGGGAGCGGGCGCGCTTCGTGCCGCTGCTCTACGGCGTGGCGGGCGTGGGCTACGCGGTGCTCATCGGCGTGGGCGGCTGGATGACTTGGGCCGGCATCGGGCCGAGCATTGGGGATTTTACGACCTTTGTGCTCATGGCCATGCGCCTGGTGCTCCCACTCTTTGTGTTCGGTGCCCTGATCAACCAGATCCAGCAGGCCGAGGCCTCTGCCCGGCGTATCATGGAGCTGTGGGAGACCTCCGCCCAGGTGCGGGAACACACCGAAGCAAGTCCGCTCTCAGGCCCGGTGCGTTGCGTGGAACTGCAGGATGTGTGTTTTGGCTATCCAGGGCGGGGGCAGGTGCTCTGTCATATCCATTTGCGCCTTTCCCGCGGCGCGGTGGTGGGGGTGGTCGGGCATACCGGCGCAGGCAAGAGCTCGCTGGCCAAGCTGCTGCTTCGCTATTTTGACCCCGATGCCGGCCAGATCCTGGTGGATGGCCGGCCCCTGCAGCAGGTGGCCTTGGCGTCCTGGCGCAGCCGTATTGGCTACGTATCCCAGGAGGCCTACCTCTTTCACGGCACGGTGGCGGAAAATATCCTGTTGGGCTCTCCCCATGCAGACGAGGCCGCCCTGTGCGAGGCCGCACGCTTGGCCGGGGCGGAGGAGTTCATCCTGCGTTTGCCGCAAGGCTATGCCACCCTGGTGGGGGATCGCGGCGTGCGCCTTTCCGGCGGCCAGCGCCAGCGCATCTCCCTGGCCCGGGCCCTGCTGCGGGATCCGGAGCTCCTCATCCTCGATGAAGCCACTGCCAGCGTGGATACCCGCACCGAGGCCATCATCCAGGAGAACCTTCGCCACTTGCACCCCGGACGCATGACCTTGGTCATCGCCCACCGGCTCTCCACCGTGCGCTTTTGCGATGAGATCGTGGTTCTGGTGGATGGCATCATCGTGGAGCGCGGCACCCATCAACAATTGGTGGATATGGGCGGAGTGTATGCCGGGCTCTGGCAGGTGCAAAGCGGAGAAAACGGGGAGCAGAAGGCATGAGACGACCACGCTTGCACCGCGGCGCGGCAAAAACGGTGGGCCCCCTTGTCTTCACATGCGGAAGATGATACCGAGAGCGCAGGCAAGGGCCGAGGCAGGGACGGCACGAAGAACTTCAGACGGTATGGCTGGCGCATGGAGTTCTTTTTTGGCGTTCAGCTGGTACAATCATGCCGCATACTCGCTTGACAAGCGGCGATGGGAATCGGTAACGAACGCCGCTGCAGAGACATCCAGCTGACGGAACTTCCATCCAGCAAGGAGAATGACCTTGGCGAATCACAAATCAGCTCTCAAGCGGCATCGTCAAAGCCTCAAGCGCAATGAACGCAACCGCATGGTAAAAACCCGGGTGAAGAATGCCATCAAGGCAGTCCGCAAGGCCGTGGAGGCCGGGGATCTGGACGCTGCCCAGACCCTGCTGCGGACCGCCACCTCGGTGTTGGACCGCGCGGCGAGCAAGAAAGTGCTCCATTGGCGTACCGCTGCACGCAAGATTTCGCGGCTTTCCATGGCCGTGAACAAGGCGGCCACGGCTCCAACCGACTAAAGGCCGCAGGAACGCGTGATCATAGGCCTGCCCTCCTCTCGGGACAGGCCTTTTTTATTGTGGCGTTGCTACCCAAAGAGGACGTGCTATGCCCATCGTGGAAATTCGCATCACTCCAGAAGAATTGGGAGATTTCTCGCGTATTCAGGCTTTGGCCTGTGAGGCGGCCGGAGTGGCGGTATCGACCCCGGTGCAGGTCGTGCGCCGCTCCCTGGATTGCCGAGGCCGCCGGCCGCGCTACGTGCTGCGCGTGCAGGTGGGAGACCTGCCGGTGGTGGAGCCGTCGCGCGCCTTTGCGCCCAAGCCTCCCACTGGTGCGCCGGTGCTCATCGTCGGCGCCGGACCGGGCGGATATTTTGCCGCTTTGGGGCTGCTGGAGGCCGGGTTTCGTCCCATCGTGCTCGAGCGCGGCCGGGACGTACGCAGTCGGCGCCGCGACCTCAAGCCGCTGTACACCCAAGGAAGAGTGGACCCCCATTCCAACTACTGTTTTGGCGAGGGCGGGGCCGGTGCCTACTCCGATGGCAAGCTCTACACGCGGGTGAGCAAGCGTGGGGATCCCCGTCGGGTGCTGCGCCTGCTTGTGGAATTCGGTGCCTCTCCGGACATTCTGGTGGATGCCCATCCCCATTTGGGCTCCAATGTGCTTCCGCGCATCGTGGCCGCCGTGCGTGAAGCCATTTGCGCCTTGGGCGGGGAAGTGCATTTTGGTGCGCATGTCACTGGGCTGGTGCGGCGCGGTGATGCGGTCTGCGGGGTGCGGCTTGCCGATGGAAGTACCCTGGAAGGGGGCGGCGTGGTCCTTGCGCCGGGCCACTCTGCCCGGGACGTATTCGCCTTTCTGCATGCTCACGGCATTGCCGTGGAGCCCAAACCCTTTGCCCTGGGGGTGCGCATCGAGCACCCGCAAACCTTGGTGGACCGGATGTTTTATGGAGCTTCTCCCAGACATCCGGGGCTTCCCCCAGCCAGCTACCGCCTCACCCATCAGGCCAAGGAGCGTGGGGTGTTTTCCTTTTGCATGTGCCCTGGGGGATTCATCGTGCCTGCCGCCACTGCGCCGGGGGAGCTCGTTCTCAATGGCATGAGCCTTGCCGCCCGCAGTGCTCCCTTTGCCAATGCGGGTATCGTGGCGGAGGTGCGGTTTACGGACGTGCCCGGAGTGGATGCCGATCCCTTGGCCATGCTGCGTTTTCAGGCCGAGGTAGAACAGGCCATGTTTGCCGCAGGTGACGGTACGCTCAAGGCTCCGGCGCAGCGGGTGCCGGATTTCCTGCGCGGCGTGACGGGCGCGCATCCCGGCCGCACGTCGTATGTGCCAGGATGCTTTGCCGCGCCGCTTCACGAACTCCTTCCGCCCTTTGTCACCGCGGCGCTGCGTGAGGCCCTGCGGGCCTGGGAGCGCCGCTTTCCGGGGTTTGCTTCCAGCGAGGCCAAGATCCTGGCTGTGGAGTCCCGCACCAGCTCTCCGGTGCGCATCCCCCGGGACGCGGCCACCCAAATGCATCCGGCGGCCCCAGGGCTTTTTCCTTGCGGGGAAGGCGCGGGGTATGCCGGCGGTATCGTATCCGCTGCCCTGGACGGCCTTGCCGCGGCGCAGGCTGTGGCGCGGTATCTCAAAAAGTAAGGCCGCCTTGGGGCGGCCTTTTCCCTAGGCGCGGAAGCTGCGGGCAAAGAGGTCGGCAATGGCCTTGCGACCGGAGTCTTCCAGAAACCTGGTCCCCGTGCCGCAGAAGTGCTGGGCGGTGATGCGGGGAAGACCGCCGTCTTCCCAGACCTCGCCGTTCCAACGGAACCAGGCGTTCTTGGCCTGGTCGAAGGTAAAGATGGGTTTGTTGCAGATCTTGGCAAACTCGGTGCCCCAGCCGGTGCCGCCGCGCACCGTGCCGTCGGGCATGATGGTGCCCACCACGAACACTTCGTGACCGGAATCGATCTGGTACATGATGGTCTGCAGGATTTTGCGCATGAGCGGGGCGTTGGTGAAGGTGCGTCCCAGGAGTTTGGAGACGTACGAAAGGCTCACGTCCTTGCGCATGAGCTCTTCGGGGGTCAGGAAGCGCAGCCCCCGGGAGCGCTCGATCTTGTGGCCATCGAAGGTGTAGGTCACTTCCTGCACGCCATATGCCTCGGCCTGACGGCCGAATTCCGCTTCGGTTCCTGGGGCGCCGCCGCTGAAGAGAGTGAAGGCAGTTGCGTCCATGAATCCTCCTTTCAGTATTGGATGGAAGAAAAGCGCATGAGCTTGTCCCATTGATGGGTGGAGCTGATGCGACGGATGGTGCCGGTCTTGCCGCGCAGCACCAAGGAATGCGTGGTGGCGCCGCGGCCGGTGTAGCTCACTCCGGCCAGAAAGGTGCCGCCGGAGATGCCGGTGGCGGCGAAAAAGACATCTTCGCTCTGCACCAGGGTGTCGGTGGTGAGGATCTGCGTGATGTCCACGTCGTACTCCAGGATGCGGCGTCGTTCCATTTCCGATTGCGGATCCAGGCGGCCGACGATCTCGCCGCCGAGGGCCTTGATGGCGCAGGCCGCGAGCACTCCTTCAGGGGTGCCGCCGGTGCCCATCATGACGTCTACGTTGGCCAATGGGTCCACGGCCATGAGGGCGCCAGCCACATCGCCGTCCGTGTGCAGCTGGATGCGGGCGCCGGCGCGGCGGATTTCTTCGATGAGCTGTTTGTGCCGTGGCTTGTCGAGGACGAAGACCACCAGGTCTTCCACCTTCTTCTCCAAGGCCTTGGCCACTTGGGCGAGGTTGTGGGCCACAGGCGCATCCAAGTCTACCATACCCTTGGCTTCGGCCGGCACCACGAGTTTTTGCATGTAGTAGCTGGGCCCGGGGTTATACATGCTGCCCGAAGGCGCCGCTCCCACCACGGCGATGGCGTTGGGCCTGCCGTAGGCCAGGAGGTTGGTGCCTTCCACGGGGTCCACGGCGATGTCCACCGCGGGGCCGCGGCCAGTGCCCACCAGCTCGCCGTTGTAGAGCATGGGGGCTTTGTCTTTTTCCCCTTCGCCAATGATGATGCGGCCGGCGATATCGAGGGAGCTGAAGCACAGGCGCATGGCGTCCACGGCGGCGCGGTCGCCTTCTTCCTTGGCGCCTTTGCCAAGCCATCGGCCTGCGGCCAGGGCCGCAGCCTCAGTGACGCGCACCAGATCCAGGGCGAGATTGTGTTGCGGGGCTTCCATAGGGGTCCCTCCTAGCGGGTTTCGGCAATGATGCGGGCGAGATTTTCCGGGGTAAAGCCGTAATGTTCTTGGATGACCTTGGCCGGGGCCGAGGCGCCGAAATGGTCCAGCCCCAGGACACGGCCCCGCGGCCCGACGTACCTGAACCACGGGGCGGTACATCCTGCCTCCACGGCGACGCGGCGGGTGACGGCCTCCGGCAGCACCATGCGGCGGTAATCTTCAGGCTGCTCCTCGAAGAGCTCCACGCAGGGCATGGACACGACGCGCACCCCGATTTCCGGCACGCGCCCCGCCGCTTCCACGGCCAGGGACACCTCGGAGCCCGTGGCGATGACGATGACTTCCACAGGTCGGTCTTGGGGCTCCACCAGGATGTAGCCGCCGCGCGCCACGTGCGCCTCCAATTCCTCCTGCGGGATGCGGTCCAGCACCGGCAGCCCCTGGCGGGTGAAGGCGAAGACCGATGGCCGGGATTTTTGCCGCAGGGCGACAGCCATACAGGCCGCGGTCTCCCGGGCGTCGGCAGGCCGGAAGACGAGCAGGTTGGGGATCAGGCGCAGCGACCAGAGGTGTTCCACCGGCTGGTGGGTGGGCCCGTCTTCGCCTACGAAGAACGAGTCGTGGGTGAAGACATGGAGCACGGGCAGTTCCTGGAGGGCGGACATGCGGATGGCATTACGTTCGTAATCCGAGAACACCAGGAAGGTGGCGCCAAAGGGGACGACCCCGCCATGGAGGGCCATGCCGTTGAGCATGGCGGCCATGGGGAATTCGCGCACGCCGAAGCAGATGTTGCGGCCTCCTGGATTGTCTTGGGCGTGGAAGACGCCGTAGGTATCCCGGAATTTGGCGGTTTGGTTGGAAGGGTCGAGGTCCGCCGACCCGCCGACGAGCAGAGGAAGCTGCTCGGCAAGGGCCATGAGGCAGGCGCCAAAGGCCTTGCGTGTCGCTACCGAGCTGGAGGCCTCGAAGTCGGGCCACGTCAAACGACGCTCCCATACCGGGGTTTGCACCTCGCGCAGGCGCGCAGCGATCGTGGAGTCGGTCAGGAGGGCGTCGCGGCGGGCGTTCCAGGCAGCGCGTAGGGCGCGGAGTTCTGGATATCGGGAGCGGAAGTGCGTGGTGACGTCCTCGGGGAGGAAGAAGGGGGACTCTTCAGGCAGCCCCAGGCAGGTCTTGGTGCGGCGCAGTTCGTCTTCCGGCAAGGGGGCGCCGTGGGTATCGGCGCTGCCTTCCATGGTGGCGCATCCCTTGGCCATGGTGGTGTGGCCGATGATGAGTGAGGGCCGGGTGGTTTCGGCTTGGGCCGCTGTGATGGCCGCAGCGATGGCCGCATGGTCGTGCCCGTCGATGTCCTGCACGTGCCAGCCCATGGCGCGGAAGACGGCGGCATAGTCCGTGATGTCGGCCCGATCGGTGGGACCGGCGAGTTGGATCTTGTTGCTGTCGTAGAACACGATGAGACGCCCCAGACCCAAACGTCCCGCCACCGCAGCCGCGCCCAAGGCCACGGGTTCTTGCAGGTCGCCGTCAGAGGCGAGCGCGTACGTCCAATGGTTGGTGAAATCGGGGTGGGTGTGGTGGCGCACCATGGCCTCGGCGGCGGCCATGCCCACCGCCATGGCAAGACCTTGGCCCAGGGGGCCGGTGGTGGCCTCGACGCCGGGGGTGAGCCCGTGCTCTGGATGTCCCGGGGTGCGGCTTTGCCATTGCCGGAACGCTTTGAGGTCCTCCACGGAAAGGAAGCCGGCGAGGGTGAGCAGACTATAGAGCAAGGCGGACTCGTGGCCAGCGGAGAGCACGAAGCGATCTCGGTTCCACCAGGTGGCGTCGTCCGGATCGAAGTTCAAGAAACGCTGGAAGAGGACGTAGGCAAAGTCCGCTGACGAGAGAGCGCCGCCCGGATGTCCGGATTTTGCCCGGTGGACGGTATCGAGCACCAAACCTTTGAGGACGGACACACAACGAAGATCCAGGGCAGAAGAAGAAGTGGTCATGAGGGAAACCAAATAAGGTTAAAGGGTTGTACTGAGTTGCTCAATGGCTTCCACCCGGCGCAGATGCCGGCCGCCCTCGAAGGCGGTGGACACGAAGACCTCGGCGATGGCTTTGGCCAGATCCGGACCGATGATCCGCTCGCCCAGACAGAGCACATTGGCGTTGTTGTGTAGGCGGCTCATGCGCGCCAGGTATTCGTTGGTGCACAGGGCGGCCCGCACGCCGGGGAAGCGGTTGGCGGCCATGGACATGCCAACTCCGGAGCCGCATACTAGAATCCCGAGGCTATCGCCGGCCTGCACTTTTTTGGCCACAGCCGCGGCGATGTCTGGGTAGTCGCAGCTGGTCTGGCTGTGGGTACCCACATCGTCCACGTGGTGTCCCAAAGACTGCATATGGGCCTTGAGCAGGTTTTTGAGGGCAAAGCCCGCATGATCGGAACCAAGAACGATATTCATGGGGTTACTCGCTTTGCGGCGGCACATTCAAGCCTTTTTCCTGGAAGAAGCGCTGTTTTTCCTCGGCAAGCGCGTCTTCCAGATGGCGGATTTCGTCCAGCAGAAAATCCACCTGCCGCAGGGCCAGGGCAACCTCGCCGGAACTGATATCCAGGCTGGAGCCGGTCTTCCAGGCGTTGTGCGCAGTTTTTCCCACCTGCAGGTATTCATCGTGCAGGCGGTTACGCAACCCTACGATTTCTCGCTGACGCATCCAGGCGATGATGGTCCAATGGGTCTGGGCCCAAAGCAGGCGCAGCCCCTTGACGATGGTGGTGAGGACGTCGTTCATGGCATCTCCTTGGAAGGTAGTGGTTCCCGCCGCGCCGAGGCCGGGACGGTCAGAGGGGCTGGCAGCGGCGTATGGGATACGAAATCTTTGACGCGGAGGACGGCGCTTCCCTCTGGGGAAGCAAAGTGCAAAAGGGTGAAGCGCTGGGTTTGTGGCTCCGGGACCCTAGCCTCCAGGGTCAGCCCGTCGTGGCCTTCGGCAGATACCTGCGAGCCGTCCAAGGCCATGCGCAGACGTTGGAAGGGTCCCGAGGCCAGGAGGAATTCCATCCCCCCGTCGCGGTGGTGCGCGCGCAGAAAAGTCTCCGGGAGCACCGCCCCCCAATCGCCCTGGAGGAGCCGGGCAAGCTGGCCAAGGGTCAGGGGCAAGGGCAGGCCTTGGGCAGGAAGCACTGCGCGCGGGTCATGGGATATGTAGAGCACGTTGCGCTCCGGAACGTACACCTGCACTTGGCTCGGGGTTTCTTCCACCAAGGCCAAGACCGAGCCCACAGAGGAGCTGATGGTGAGCAGCAGACGCTCTTGAGGATCTCCGGTCAGCTCCACCAATACTCGGCCCGCAGTGGTGGAGGTGTTCACATGCACGGAGAGGTGGGCGGAAAAGGAGACCGCCGTCGGCGGGTGGAGACGCAGCCAAAGACGCGTCGCCGCTTCGTGGTCTTGCGGGGTCAGCCGGGGCGCACAGCCCACCAGCAGACATACGACAAAGACCGCCCATCTCATCGGGGGCCTCCGCCAAGGGCGCGCAGCTTGGCATGGACGGCTTCCGCATTTTTGGACTGGAGGCGCAGCGCTTGGCTGTAGCCCCGGCGTGCCTGGGATTTCAGGCCCAGCTGTGCGGCGATATCACCGTAGTGTTCCCAGATGATGGGATCGTCCACCACGGCCACTGCCCGCTGGATCTCCACCCAGGCGAGTTTGAAGCGGCCTTGGCGGAACAGCACCCAGGCGAGGGAATCCAGAAAATAGCCGTTGTTGGGTTCCTGCGCCAGGGCGGAGCGGATGAGCCTTTCCGCCCGTTCCAGGTCGCGGCCTTCCTCGGCCAGGGTATAGCCCACATAGTTGAGGCCGTCGGCATGATCGGGATGGGCGGCGATGAGGCGCTCCATGGTTTCCATGGCCTCGGCCTTGCGGCCGTGCTCTTCGAGCAGCATGCCCAGGCGGTAAAGGAGCTGGGAAGAGTCGGGCGCTTGTTCGAGGCCACGGCGCAAGACGCCTTCCGCTTCATCCCCTTTTTGGGCGTCTTCCAGGATATCCGCCAGGATGACCCGCAGGCTGGGTTCTTGGGGAAAGCGGCGTACGGCTTCGCGGGCTTGGGCCTCGGCTTCGTCCATCTTGCCCATGTCCTGAAGGATGAGCAGGCGCAGCGAGACCGTACGCACGCCCAGGGGGCCGTCTTCCGGGATGGGGGCGAGAATTTCCAAGGCATGGGCGTGGTTGCGGCGCTTGGCCTCCAAGAAGCCCCAGGTGAGGCGGACTTCAGGGGAAGGTTCCCCTTGCGAGGTGATGGATTCGAGCAGGGTGGCGGCGTGGTCGAACAGGCCTTGGTCGATGAGAAAGTGCACCCCATCAAGGACAGTCTCCTGGGAAGGCATGGTCTCGAGAAAGACCGCCAGCCCCTTGTCCGGATTTTTGAGCCGCACGTTGAGCTCCAGAAGGTGCATGGCCAGCGCCTCGCCTCCCTTGCCGAGGCGCACGAGCTCACTCAAGATGCGTTCGGCCTCTTTGAGGTTCCCCTGGCGCTCGTAGGCAAGGGCCATTTCGATCCAGACTTCTTCCGCATCCGGGTTGAGCCCTGCGGCCTCTTCCAGCTGAGCAATGCCTTGGGTGAGTTGTCCTTGGCGGATAAGGGCCTTGCCCTGGAGAAAATAATAGCGGGCGTCGCGTTTGTCCCGGGGAATCGGGGCGAGGGTTTCGATCGTCTTGCGGGGCTGACCGGCATCGAGAAAGTGCGCCGCTGCCTGGGTTCGTATTTCGCTGTCGTCAGGATGGAAGGCGAGATATTCGGTCAGGGTGAGGGCCGCGTCCTCATGTCGGCCGCGGGTGGCTAGGGCGCGGGCTTGCATGATGCGGACGTTGCGGCTCTGGGGATAACGTTTGACCGCATCGGCCAAGGTGGCCAGTGCCTCGGGGAAGCGGTTGAGGCGCCAGGCGAGGGAGGCGAGCTCCAGATAGAGTTCTTCTGCAGGGTGGGTGGCGATGAGTTCCTGCAGGACCTCCATGGCCTTCTCCGGTTGGCCGTCTTGCACCAATTGGTCCACCAAGAGGGTGCGGTAGATGGCCTGTGCCTCGGTGGACATGGGGGCGGTAGGCAGCGACGGCAGTGACGCGCGGGGGCTGCAGGCATTGGCCGCCAGAAGTGTCATCACAAGGGCAGGCAGAGACGAACGGAGATTCACGATGCTCTTCCACAATATTGTTGGATTTTTTGATACAGGTGCTTGCCCATGGCCAGGCCCAGGTCGATGAACTCCGGACCGTACGCCTGTCCGGTGGGGGTGCGGAAGGTGTCGCGGATGGACTCGATCACCTGGAGTCCTGCGGGAAAGCGGTCCGCAATCTGGCAGATGTCCCACTCTTGGTAGTTACAGATTTCCCACAAGGTGGTGACGAAGTTGTCCGGCCCCCAGCGGAACTTGTCCGCGTCATAGAGGGCCCCGGCAACGATGCGTGCTGCTTCGTCCAGGGGCAGGGGAATGTCGCGGAAGGCTTCGTGGCAGCGGATGGCCTCGGCCACCATGGTGCGGTGCTCATCGGTGAGGGGGTAGTCGCGCAGGATTATCAGGGCGAGATCCGCCCCACGGTGGGCGTGGTCCCCCTCCAGGCGGCAGACATCGTGAAGGAGCCCTGCCAAAATGGCGAGTAACCCCAGATGTCTGGCCTCCATGATGCCGAGCGGCAACCCTTCGGCCAAGGCAATGGCCCCGGCCTCGATGGCCACTTTTTTGGCGTGGGTGGTGCCGTGGCCGTAGCGGTCGTTGAGGAACGGCAGCACATCGTCCTGGCAGCGCAGCGCCAGAGGATGGGTGAAAAACGTCTCCCGCGCCCAGGCCAGTTCTGCTTCAAAGTCCCGGTAAAATGTCGGGGTGCTCTCGGGCAGAAGGGCGGCACTCTCGTTTTTGAGACGGATTAAGATGTCATCGCGATTCATGGATCCACTCTTCGGAAAAATCGTGGATGGTCTGCTGCATGCGTTCTTTGATCTTTTGCAGCAAACGGGCCTCGATTTGCCGCACCCGTTCACGGGTGATTCCATATTTTTCACCGATTTCCCGAAGGGTCACCGGCGTTTCTGCGAGCAGTCGTGATTCGAGGATGTCCCGCTCTTTGTCGTTGAGCTCTGCTTTGAGGACTTCGATGTTCTCAAGCAACAATTCGCTCATTTCTTCGCTGGCCATGCGGTCTTCCACGTGGGCTTCCAAGGCGGGGATGAAGTCCAGCGGAGTGTAGTCGGAGTCCTCTCCTACCTGCATGTCCAGGGAAAGGTCGTTTTGCCCGAGTCGTTGGCCCATTTCCACGATGTCCGTTTCCGAAACCTGGAGGTTTTTGGCCATGGTACTGGTGTCGGGCTCGTAGCCGAGGGATTGGAGGCGCTGCCGCTCTCTGCTCAAATTATAGAACAATTTGCGCTGGGCCTGGGTGGTGCCGATTTTGACCATGCGCCAATTGTCCATGATGAACTTGAGAATGTACGCCTTGATCCAGAATGCAGCGTAGTAGGAAAACTTGATGCCCTTGTCGGGGTCGAATTTTTGCACGGCCTTGATGAGCCCGATATTGCCTTCCTGGATGAGGTCGAGGACATTTTTCATCCAGCGGCGCTGAAAGTCCATGGCAATACGCACCACCAGCCGGAGATTGGCGGTGATGAGCGTGAAGGCGGCTTTTTCGTCGTGTTCATCGCGATAACGCCGGGCGAGCTCGAACTCCTCTTCCGGAGTGAGTGGCTGGAATTTTTTGATTTCTTGCAGGTAGAGCGCCAGAGGATCGAGGGCACGATCCCGGGGCACCAGGGCGCTTGAAGGGATCAGCGCCAATTCTCCCCGGGCGGGGGTATCCGTCTCGTCCTTGGTGGGTTCGATGTCTTCGATGGATTCTTCCACCAAGGAGTCCTCGAGGATTTCCGGGTCGGCGACTTCGATGATTTCGGGCTCGGTGACCTGTGTGCTCATGATGGTCCACGGAGTGGGTCGGGTTGGGGTGCGCGGCAAAAGCCAATCATCCGCAAGAGCGCGGCAAATGGCAAGGCCCGAAATGCCCTCTGCCGGGGGCGGGTGTGTTTGGTGTTTGTGTTTTGATGCGTTTTTCCCTAGCCTTGTGCCGCTTTTTTCGGAGATGTCTTTTTTTCACATTTGTGTGCGAGGTTTGGCATGCACGCCTTTCGTAAACGACTTGATGCCTCTCGTCCCATTGTCTTCGATGGAGGCATGGGCAGCCTGCTCCAGGCCAGAGGCTTGCGCCCCGGGGAGTCTCCCGAGATCTTTGGCCTTGCCCACCCGGATGCGGTGCAGGCCATCCATCGGGAATACGCGGCCAGCGGGGCGGAGGTGGTGACCACCAATACCTTTGGCGCGAGCAAATTCAAGCTGCCCGCGGGGGTTTCGGTCCGCGAGGCCAACGCGCGCCTGGCGGCCATGGCCCGCGCTACTGTGGGGGACGGGGTGTTCGTGGCTGGCAGTGTCGGCCCCACCGGGACCATGATCGCGCCGCTGGGCCCTACACCCTTTCGGGAGGTGGTTGCCGCATTGCGTGAGCAGATCCAGGGGCTTGTGGACGGTGGGGTGGACCTCATCCTGGCGGAGACGCAGTTCGATTTGGCCGAGGCCCGGGCGGTGGTGGTGGCTGCGCGGGAAGTCACGGATCTGCCGGTAGGCGTGTCCATGACCTTTGAAGACGGGGTGAGTCTGACCGGCACCACTCCGGAGGTCTTTGCCCACACCATGAACGCCATGGGCGTGGATCTGCTGGGGTCCAATTGCAGCGCCGGCCCCGAAGCCCTGGTGGCTGTCGCCCGGCGCCTTTTGCAGGTGGCGGCCATGCCGGTACTCATCGAGCCCAATGCGGGCTTGCCCGAGCTGGTGGACGGCGCCACAGTGTTTCGGTTGGCCCCCGGCCCTTTTGCCGATGCCCTGGCGCCCTTGGTGGAGGAAGGCGTCCTTGTCTTGGGCGGCTGCTGTGGCACGACCCCGGCGCATATCCAATCTCTTGCCCGCGCACTTGCCGGGCGCGCGGCGTCTCGGCCCAGAGTGCGGCCCCGTCTTGCCGTGACCTCACGGGCCGAGGCCGTGGTGGTGGACCTGGAAAGCCCCTGCCGCATCATCGGTGAGCGCATCAATCCAACGGGCAAGGCGGATCTTACGGCGGACCTGCAAAGTGGCGCCGTAGGCCGCGCCGTGGCCCTGGCGGAAGAGCAGGTGGCCCAGGGGGCGGATATCCTCGATATCAACGTAGGGGCGCCCATGGTGGACGAGGAGTGGATGCTGCCTGCAGTGGTGGAGGCGGTGTCGCGTCGCTTGCCCACGCCGCTGTGCCTCGACTCCAGCAATGCCGAAGCCCTGCGCCGAGGACTGGAGAGCTATCCCGCTGCACCGCTCATCAATTCCATCAGCGGCGAGCCCGGGCGCATGGAACTCCTGGCCCCCCTGTGTCGTGACTATGGCGCGCCGTGCATCCTCTTGCCGCTGCAGGCCAAAAAACTGCCCGTGGAGGCGGCGGACCGCATCGCCATCATCGACACCTTGCTGGAAAAGGCCATGGCCCTGGGACTCCCGCGCCATCTTATCCTCGTGGACGCCCTGGCGCTTACGGTATCTTCCAAACCACAGGCCGCCCGGGCCTGTCTGGAGGTCATTGCCCATTGCCGGCGCTTGGGCCTGCCGTGCACCTTGGGCCTTTCCAATATCTCCTTTGGGCTCCCGGCCCGGGAGCTGGTCAATGCCACGTTTCTCACCATGGCGTTGGGGGCGGGGCTTGCTTCGTGTATCGCCAATCCGGGAAGCGTCCGTTTGCAGGAGGCCTTGTCCGCCGCAGAGGTGCTCTTGGGCCGCGACGCGCAAGCAGGCCGCTTCATCGAGCGCTACGCCGCTTGGCAGCCTGGAAGCGGAGCGGCTGCCGCTGCCCCGGAAGTCGCCCTGAAAAGCGATGCTAGCGACGGGTTGACCCCTGTGGGCCAGGCCATTGTGCAGGGGAAAAGCGAGCGTATCGCTTCGCTTTTGCTTTCCCGCATCGACGAAGGCGCTGATCCCTTTGCCCTGGTGCACGACGAGATGATCCCCGCCATCATGCGGGTGGGAGAGAAGTACGAGCGCAAGGAATATTTCCTGCCACAATTGCTCCAGTCCGCGGAGACCATGCAAACGGGCTTTGCCGCCATTCGGCACTTGCTCGCCCAGGATGCCCGCGCCACCAAAGGTGTCGTGGTCATGGCCACCGTGGAAGGAGACATCCATGACATCGGCAAAAACATCGTGTGTCTTATGTTGCGCAATCATGGCTATACGGTCATCGACCTTGGAAAAGACGTTCCCGCGCAGCGTATTGTGGATGCGGCGCAAGAACATCAAGCCCATATCATCGGGCTTTCCGCGCTCATGACCACAACGATGGTGCGCATGGAAGATACGGTACGTTTGGTGCATGAGCGTGGCCTCAACGTCCGTATTATGGTCGGCGGCGCCGTGGTGACCCAAAGCTTTGCGGATCGCATCGGCGCTGATGGGTACAGTGTTGATGCTGTTGCTGCGGTTCGTTTGGCCGATGACCTTATGGCTTCCTTTTCCAATGCATGAGGAGAAACGCAACATGGCTTTTGTTTTGCGCAAAACAAAAATGACCGACGTGCGCACGATACATCGCTTGCTCATGGACTGCGCTTCCAAGAAGCTGCTTTTGCCGCGGAGCTATACCGAGCTCTATGCGCATCTGCGGGACTTCATCGTCGCGGAAGATGCCGAGACGGCAAATGTCGTTGGCTGCTGTGCTTTGTCCATCACCTGGGAGGGACTGGCGGAGGTGCGCTCCTTGGCGGTGGCCGAAGAAGCCCAGGGGCAGGGAGTGGGCCGACGGTTGGTGGAGGCATGCGTGAGCGACGCCCTGACTTTTGGTATTTACAAGGTGTTTACCCTCACGTATCAAGTAGATTTCTTTCGCAGACTTGGATTTCAGGAAGTGAGCAAAGATGTGCTTCCACAAAAAGTGTGGGCAGACTGCATCAAGTGTCCGCAATTTCCAGAATGCGATGAAACCGCGATGATGATCGAGCTCTAATCTGGAGAATTACATGGAATTTCGGGAAATATTTTCTCGCGCTCAAATCGATGCGCGCGTCCGTCACTTGGGAAAGGAAATTTCTGAATATTACGGAGATGAGCCGTTGGTATGTGTATGCGTTCTCAAGGGGGCGTATGCATTTTTTACAGATTTGATGCGCAGTCTTACTATTCATCCAATTATGGATTTTGTGCGTCTTTCGAGTTATGCGGATCAAACATCTCGTCAGTCTCGCATGGTATTTTCCAAGGATATGGAGATTGACGTCAAGGATAAGCATGTTCTCATCGTCGAAGATATTGTCGATACAGGCCACTCCATGCGATTTTTGCGTAAGGTTTTGGAGGCGAGATCCCCTCGCTCGGTGCGTATTGCTGCCATGGTGGACAAACGGGAGCGCCGCGAGGTGGACGTGGCCGTGGATTACGTGGGATTTCCCTTGCAAAAGGGCTTTATCGTGGGCTATGGCCTCGACTATGCGGAACGATTTCGGGAGCTCGATGGAATTTACGAGTTGATTTTGCCGGAAACGAGGTGAGCATGATCGTTCAATGCCCCAATTGCGGCACCAAGTACAACCTGCCGGAGGAGCGCATCAAGCCGGAAGGGGCCAAGGTGCGTTGCACCCGGTGTACGCACGTCTTCCAGGTGCAGGCACCCTTGTCGGAGGAAGCCGCCCTGGAACAGCTCTTGGAAAACAAGGCGGCTGCCGCGGCCCGTGTGGAGGGCGAGGCACACCGAGAAGTCCTCAAAGATCTGGAAGGGACCTTCCAGCCTCCGCTTCTGGGCGAGGAAGGCAAACCTCGTCTGGAGCTGAGCCCAACGCCCAAGTCTTCCGGGAAGCGGTCGGTATGGCTCTGGCTGGCGGCGGTGGGCCTCGTGTTGGTACTGACCGTGGGTGCGGTGTTTCTTTTGCGGCCGTCGTGGATCCCGTGGCTGGCGCCCAAGCCCGGGGCTGAGGTCGCGGTCACTCCCCCTGGGGCATCTTCCGAGGAAGTGGCGCGCATCGTGCTCGAGAACGTGCGCCAGTATTTCGTGAACAATGAAAAAGAAGGCCAGCTGTTCGTCATTGAAGGCCAGGCCGTAAACCGCTTTGCCGAGCCTCGGGAACTCATCAAGCTCAAGGCGGCGCTGTTCAATGCCCAGGGCGTGGCGGTGGCCACCCAAGAGTTTTTGGCCGGCAATACGGTAAGCCTCTATCAACTCCAGGTGGCCTCCCGCCAGGAGATCGAGGCCGCCCTTGGGGCCAAGGTGGGGATCCTCACCAACAACACCAACGTCCAGCCCGGCCGAGGGGTGCCGTTCATGGTCGTCTTTTTCGGCGTTCCCGCTGGGGTGCAGGAATTCGGCCTCGAAGTCGTCCAGGCCAAGACTCCGCCCCAATGATGCACTTGGGGTATGGGGAACGATGGGTGAGGCTGCCTGGGGCGGCCTCATTTGTTTTTTGATGATCTCCTCGGCCGTTCCTAGGAACGTTTTCAGCCGCTGGGATACGACTCCCTCTTGGGGGGGGCGTGAATAGGGGGTTTGGGGGCTTGCCTTAGGGAAAAAAATTTTATAGAGAAGAGTTATCAATAACAACCAAGGAGGTAACGGATGAGCAAAACGATGGAAAACTTGAAGACAGCGTTCGCCGGGGAATCCCAGGCCAACCGGAAATACCTCGCCTTTGCCAAGAAGGCGGAAGAAGAAGGGCTCACCCAGGTGGCCAAGCTTTTCCGCGCCGCGGCTGAGGCGGAGACCATTCATGCCCATGCCCACTTGCGCCTCATGAAGGGTATTGGTTCCACGGCGGAAAACCTCAAGGAGGCCGTGGCCGGAGAAACCTACGAGTTCAAATCCATGTACCCGGCCATGATCGAGGACGCCAAGGTTGAAGGAGACAAGGCGGCCCAGCGCTACTTCGAGTTTGCCAACCAGGCGGAGGAGTGTCATGCGGAGCTGTACTCCAAGGCGGCGCAGATGATGGGCGACCTGCCTGCCGTGGACTATTATGTGTGTGGTGTGTGTGGGCACATCCACGAAGGCGAACCCACGGAAAAATGTCCCATTTGTGGGGCTGCACCCAAGGCGTACTTCCGGGTGCAGTAGCCAGCTGGGCGCGTGCTCTCAAGGCCGGGAAACCGGCCTTTTTCATTGGCGAAAGACTTTGGCCGCGCGGTTGCCTGTTGGGGAGCCCGCAGCTAGGACAGGCAGAGGGAGGCGCACATGAAGAAGAGCCTACGTTTTGTCTGCTCGAGCTGTGGGAGTTCGCATCCGCGCTGGCAAGGGCAATGTCCAAGCTGCAGGGCGTGGAACTCATTGGTGGAAGAATCCTCGAAGCTATGTGGGCGCAGTGCCCCTGTGGACCTTCGCGAGGTGGACGCAGGCCCCGGGGGCCGGGTCTCCACCGGGATCCCGGCCTTCGACGGGCTCTTGGGCGGCGGACTTGTGCCGGGGGCGGTCATCCTCATGGGGGGGGATCCTGGTGTGGGAAAGTCCACCCTGCTTCTGCAGGTGGCAGGGGCCATGGAGGCATCAGGAAGGCCGGTGCTCTACGCCTCCGGCGAGGAGTCCTTGGGGCAGCTCAAGGTGCGCGCCGCCCGCCTGGAGCTTTTGGACCGTTCGCTGCGCGCACTGGCCACGAGTCAGGTGGAAGACATCACCGCCCACATGGCGGGCATGGGCCTCGTGGTGGTGGACTCGGTGCAAACCTTGGTGTCGGCGCGTACCGAGGGTCTGCCTGGGTCCGTCAATCAGGTGCGGGCCGTGGCCACCTGTTTGACCGAAGCGGCCAAGGCCCTCAACGTGCCTGTGGTGCTCGTCGGGCACGTGACCAAAGACGGCCAGTTGGCAGGGCCGAAACTTTTGGAGCACATGGTGGACACGGTGCTCTCCTTGGAAGGGGACGGTGAGCGGCTTTTTCGGGTGCTACGGGTGATCAAGAATCGCTTTGGTCCTGCCAACGAACTGGTAGTGTTCGAGATGCGCGGGGAAGGTATGCGCGTGGTGGACGACCCCTCCACGTTTTTTTTGGAGGAGCGGGACACCGCCAGTAGCGGCACGGCGCTGGTGTTGGCCATGGAATCCGGCCGGCCTTTTGTGGTGGAAGTCCAGGCCCTTGCCACACGCACTTTCCTGGCCTTTCCCCGGCGAACCGCCCTGGGATTTGACACGAACCGCTTGAATCTTTTGGTGGCTGTCATGGAGAAGCGGCTGCGGGTGAATCTTGGCCAGATGGACATCTATGCCAAGGTGGGCGGCGGCCTGCGCATGAAGGACCCAGGACTGGATTTGGGCATTGTCGCCGCCATGTTGTCTTCCGTGGCGGATCGCCCGCTGCCGGAGGACGCCGTCTTTTGGGGTGAGGTGGATTTGAACGGCGGGATCCGCCCGGCCAGCGGCCACGAAGTGCGGATGCGCCAGGCTATGCAATTGGGCTACCGCCCTGTGCACCCCAAGGTGGGGGGCAAGGGATGGGCAAATCTTCCTGAGCTTCAAGCGTACCTTGCCACGGCATTCCGGCCACCTCACAGGCCTGGTTGAGATGCGTCGGTTTTTGACACAAATGCTGCACCTTGCTATAAGGAAAGATATTTTTGTCAGGAGGGCTTGGTAGGTGCAGCACGATACATTTGTCCGAGCCATTTCTTTCGTCCATTCGCTTGAGGTGCCTCAAGCACTGCGCATCCACCTGGAAACTGTCCATGGTGTCTGCTCCCAAATTGTGGAAGGGCTCTTCGGCACGTGGCCATGCCTTGTTTGGGATGCGGAGAGCACACTGCTTGGGGCAGCGCTCCATGACATTGGCAAGGTGATGCATCCTGAAGAAATCTTTTCCCCCGGGAACAAGCATTGCGAAGCTGGATACCAGCTTGCGCGCCGCCTGGGTGTGCCAGAGCGGGTTGCCCGCATGTGCCGCACGCACGAAAGGTGGCACGAGCAGGATGCTGTTGAAGATCTCGTGGTGTCCCTGGCGGACATTTGGTGGCGGCAGGTGTCCGAACCTGATCTGGAATGGCGCCTCTGCGGCGCCTTGGCCCGCCGGCTCCAGACCGACCCTGCTCAAACCTGGGACGGGCTGCAACGGATCTGGGAGCGAATCGTATGATTCGCCAAAATCCACACGGCCAAAAATCTTGTTTTTAGAACGCCCAGCCGGTCCATGGGGAAACGACTTCACTTGTGCGCGTTCGAAACACTTGTCGTGTGCGGCGGTTCTTTCAGGGCAAGCAAGATTGTGCAGCGGCGAAATCTGCACCCACACGATCAATGGGAGGCAATATTTCGCCACTGCACCAGTACACTCGAGAACATCAAGGCTGGCTCCCTAGCTTGGACACCGGCGCAACGTAGGTCTCCATCGCCGGGTCTTTCATTGTGGTCTTGTAGGCGTACAGAACTCCGGGGAGCAGGCTGTAGCCTTTGGGCGCACACGCTGCCCCGAGGGTGCACTGCACGCGGTCGCCGCTACGGAAGTCAAACCACACGTCGAACTGGGTGCCTCCGTCGTTCTGGGTGACGCTGTAGTCGTTGTCGGTACCGGCGAGGATTACATAGGTGCCGTCGGCAAGGCGCGGGCCGATGGCCAGTCCTTCCCATTTCTCCGGCGAACGGTTGCCAAGCTCAGCCAAGGTAACGCCATCAAGATCGATCCAGGGAGTGGGGGCCTTGGTCACAGGCGTAAAATTTGCGCCCGGCGCGTCGAGGTCAATGGTGGTGACGTCGGTGGCGCCCATGATGTCGATCAGGTAGACTCGTTTGTCAGCTTCATCGTACTTGGAGTCCACACCTAAGCCGCGGTTGTTGCGCTCCAAGACCAGAAACTGGTGGTCATTGACCGCCACCAAGGCGGAAATGCCGGGTTTGTTGGCGATGTCGAATTTGTAGGCGAACTGGGCTATGGCTTGGCCGGAGGCGGTATCGAATTGGATGATCCGTGTGTAGGGCGCGTTGCCCTCGTCGAGCATTTGGCTTTGCAACATAGCGTAGACGTAGCGTCCGTCTGGGCTGATGGCCAGGCCCTCGTAGCCGCGGTTGTTTGATTTGCCGGCGGTGTTGCCGTCATTGCTGGCGTAGTTGACGGCGCCGTCCGTTGGGTTGCGCGGGACCACGTTGGCCGGGGGAGTGTAGGCGCGCACGAATTGTCCCTTGCGGTCAAACTCGTAGAGGGATGGCCCGTATTCGTCGGAAACCAGGAAATGTCCGGTCGTTGGATGCACGACGAAACCCTCTGGGTCGAAGGCTGTGCCCAACACGTTCGCTGGATTGGGGGCGAGACCGTTGAAGGGCGTGCTGCCCTGCATGAACTTGATGGTCTCCACCACCTGGAAGTTGGAGATGGCGCCGGTGTTGGGGTCGATGTCCAGCGTGAAGCGCTGCACTCGAGTTTCGTACGGGATGGTGCCGCCCCCAGGGCCTCGGTCGGACAGCCCCCACCACTCATTGCGATTGGGGTCGTAGTAGAGGTCCGAAAAAAAGCCCAAACGACCGTCATTGACGCTTGTGCCATAGACATCCCCCGTGCCACCTGGGATGGTTATCCCATTGACGAATATTGGCGATGCTTGGGCAACACCAGTCAGCACCAGAACCAGGACAAGACAGACGATAGTTTTCTTGGGATTCATCCTCTCTCTCCATAGCTCAAAATGGGATGGTTGGTTTGGGGTTCCGCGTACATGTTCGCTATGTTCGGTTGCGGACAGGAGGCGATTGTATTTCATTCTCGTCACATTGGAAAAAGTCCCGGCATGGACGCTTGTGGACCACGAACTCTCGCCATGGTCGAGTGCTGAAGAAGTGCGCTCCTGGATGCGGCGCATCGAGGCCATGCGTGCCCAGCGTCCGGATGACGAAGGACTGCGCATCGCGTTCCAGGATGTACGGCGCATCGAGGCCATGTGGTAGACCGGAACGATGCGGAAAAGGGATGAGACGGCATCTAAAACGCTTTGCGGGGCTGGCGTGCCGGACTCCGTCTCCCCCCAGAGACTTCGCGTAGCCGGTCGATTTCCGCGTGCGCGGGGGAGACAACATGCTCGCCAAGCGCGAGCACCTCACCCCGGGTCGATCCCCGCGTGCGCGGGGGAGACGGTCTCCTGATGATGCACCGACGCCTGAACAAAGGTCGATCCCCGCGTGCGCGGGGGAGACAAAAAAAGATAAGGGAGAACAGGGAGTTAAGGGGGTCGATCCCCGCGTGCGCGGGGGAGACTCTTAGCTATACTATTTTGATATACAAAGCAAACTTATAGTTTCAAAGATTTTTGGTGTGTTTTTTGCTTAAAACGTGGAGTGAGGGCTATTCGGGTGACGGTAGCGGCCTGCAAGCCAACACCAAACCATCAATCTGTACAAATTCAATCGGCGGTGAGCCAAGTATTCTAACTGCCTGTCCCCCAGGGATTTCACGCTCTGCCCACAACATAACGATAGATGCATTGATTTCGTTGGGGAACCAGTCTTCAAGAACTACCCACAGGCGCTCTCGAACAGCAGGAGAAATCCTGGGAGCGCTATAAATACCAGGTACGATTTCCAACATTACAGATGCAAGAAATCCACGCACTCGAGAGGACACATTCCGAGTTGCGACTACCGTCATGGACATTCAAAGAGCTCCTTGATGCGGTCAATCATCTTTGGGATGAGCTTGTGTTGTCGAAAAGCAGCTGCGGCACGGCGCCGCACTTCGCGCTCGAGGTTGTCGGCCTTGTTGTCTTGGTAGGCTTTGACGGCACCAAAGGCCAGCGGCACCGTCAGGTCGATGCGCCACAGGTCGGCAATGTCGAGCGTGAAGGCATTGCTGGAGTCCTCATGGATGAAGCCCAGCGGTGGCAGGGCACCCACGGCAGCCACGGCGATGTCGGCCGCCGCCTCCACGAACGTGGCGGCATGGTTGATGGCCTGGTTGGGCAGGTCGGCGGCATTGGGATTGTCGCGGTCGTAGCGCCGGCCATGCCATTCGATGCCGAAACGCTGCGCAAGCAGCTTGTAGCTCTCTTTGATGCGTGCGCCTTCGATCCCGCGCAGGGTGGCAATGTCACGATGCGGTAGCACACGGCCGAAACGCCAGGCGTACAGCCGGCGTGCGGTGTCCAGCCGTTGTTTGGGGTCGGCCCAGCGCTCGGCGTGGCGGCGCGCCACATCCGAGCGCCCCTGGCCCATCGGGGGCGCGGTGTAGCTCTTAACCCCGCCTTCGCCCACCGCAGCGATGAGCGTGCCGTGCCGCGCACACAGCCGCAGTACGTCATGGGTGATGCTCGTGCCCGGCCCAAGCAGGATCATCGAGACTGCTTGGTAGGGGATCGCGTAGTCGCCCGCATCGAGCGTTTCGCTTTGGGCAGCGACGAAGCGCAGGGTGCCGTCTTCGACCGAAAGCCTGCCGTATTCCAGCCACAGCAGTCCATGGCGATCGGCGTGCGGGATGCGCGAGGCGGCGAGTCCCAGCCGCCCGCTCATAAGGCCAAGTGCGGGGCTCATCGCGGGGGACCAAGCAAGATCATACCAAACCCAAATGCGCGGTGGCGGCCGATGCCCCGTGCGAGCAATGCGCAGAATTGGCCCACATCGATGATTGTAGCCTCGGCGCTGAAAAGCGCCTGTGGCCGCTCGACGATGCGCAGGCGGTTGCCGCCATTGCGCGCACGTCGCACGAGCCGGCTGCGGGCGGTCAGGCCCAAGAGTTCGGTGTGATCCAATTGCGCAGCACCCTCCCACTGGCGCATGAACCATGCGCGGTAGACCTCTGCCCGTGGCGGCGCAGCGTCTCCAAGGCGGTCCAGGGCACGCAGGTAGAGGTCTTTTTCCTCCTCACCCTGGCGCGAGACCGGGCAGGTGAGGACCTCCAACCGCAGGCGTTGGCCTGTCCGCCACGTGTGCGGCATGGGTTTGCTGGCCACGCCATCCGTGTCGAGTGCGGCCCAGGCCTGCGGCGTAGCGAAGGCCTGGGCATGTGCCAACAAAGTGGCGGCATCGGCCGCTGTATAGCCCAGCACCTCGTGGCGCCGTTCGAAGTACCGGAACGGCTTGGGTGCCAGCGGGCCGAATACGGCAGTCAACCAGGAATGTAGGGTGTAGCCCAAGGTTTCGTCCTCGTACGTGATCCCGTGGTCGGCGGCAAAGCGCAGCAGACGCGGCACATGTACAGGGATACGTAACAGATACAGATTGCTCATACCGTTAGCTCCAGTACGCCCACCGCGTAGGGCTGGGCGCCGCGGTGGATGTTGTTGGCCCAGTCGCGCAGGTCGTAGCGCTCGTCCGTTGCGCGCCCCGCGCCTTCGTCGAGCGGCCACAGGGCTTCGATGGTCCGCGGCCGCCGCCGCGGGCCAATGTCTGCCAAGGGCTCGGCTGCCAGTGCCGCCTTGACGCCAGGGGCTTGCACGCGGCGCAGCAAAATCGGCGCCGCCGGCAGGCACGGCTTGCGGCCGATGAAAAGCGGCCGTGCGGGAAAGCGCAGCGCGCGCTCAAGCTCGTCCATCGTGGGCGACCCATCCCCGTCGAGGGCCAAGGCCACCGTGGCGACACCGTTGGCCCAGTGGTCGCGCCAGCGCTGATGCGTGCCTGTAGCGGCCGTGCCCCCTTTGCGGTCTTCGCGTCGGCCGCGGGTGGTCCAGCCGGTGTCCTTCAAAAAATCTTGTCCCAGGTCCACCGTCTGGTAGTCGGTCAGCGGCTCAGGCTCGGCATCCCAACGGGCTGCAAAACGCAGCCGGTTTTGCAGCTGTTGCAATGAGCCGGTTTCGCGGTGATCCCACCCCAGGGCGTTGCCCAGCAATCCAGTAAGCAAGGACTTGCCGGGGAAGCGCCAAACGGGGTTGCGCTGGTCGACGACGACAGCGCCAAAACTCATTAAGGGCGCGTCCAGGCGCAAGATGAGGCAGTCCATGGTCAACCCCACATCGCATCGAGGGCGGCGCGAATGTTGTCGGCTACGGGCATCTTCGGCGGCAGGGGCGCGGGCAGCGGCTCAAGCACGGTGGACAGGCCCCGGTATCCGGATGCGGCGCCGTACATCTCGTCCAGTCGGCGCAGGTAGTCAGCCAGGCGGTTCATGGCCAGCACGCGCAAATCCTGAGCCTCTCGCGGCTTGATAGCATCGAGAAACGCATTGGCCAACGAGCGTGGCTGTCCCTGCCCTGCCTCCAAAAACAGCATGTCCGCCCACGCATAGGGGGCGGTGCTCCCCTTCTTGGCCCCGGGACTTTGCCGCACGATGCTCTCCACTAACGCCTGCAGCACGCGCTTGACCACCGTTGGATCCTGCTGCTTCCAATCTTTGGTCCTACATCCGTTCAGGTTGCATACCAGCAACGGCACGTCCACCGCGACATAGGTGTAGTACAGCCCCGCTCCCAGTTCGGCGTGACTCAAGTGCGCCGTGCCGGTGTCCTCCTCGCGGTTTAGGTCATCGACGACCGTGAAGAAGTCCATTTCGGTGTTTGCCGCGTGCACGGTGAAGGCATGGGCCACATGCACAGGGGCATCGACGCGCGCAAGCACATCCGAGGTGACCATGCGGCCAAACAGCGCTGCGGTGAGCCCTGCCGCCGATTTGCTCATCGCCTTGAGGTTTTCTTTTTCCTCTTTGGACTTGAGGCGCTCGGTGAGGGCTTTGACGGGATCCGCCTCGCCGCTGGCCTCGACGATCAACCGCACCAGGTAGTCCGCTTCGCGCAGACCGAACAACACCGGCTGGTTTAGGTCGCCCCCTTCCTTGACGCCGCCGTCGATCACGGCTTTTGCCAACGGCTCGATCAAGGCAGTCGCCACGCTTTCCGGTACGCCTGCCGCAATTGCCCTGGGCAGCACCGTGCGCGTGAAAAACGACCGTGTGCGCTGTCCGTCAGGGACGTCTGGCAGGCGGCTGGTCAGGTCCTCCCGCCAGTGGCGCTTCAAGCACTGCGAGGACACCCGCAGCCGCACGGCATTGCCGAACGGAATGCGCTTGGCGAGCCCAGCGTCGTCGCGGTTGAGCAGACTGGCCGAGTAGGTCGTGAGGGTGTGGATCTGCAAAAACATCGTGGTCCTCCTTGAGCTTGGGGTTATTCGCGGTTGACTTTTTTGTGACGGTAGTAGTGGCTGGCCAGTCGGCGGTGCAGGCGTTCGCGTTTGTCGGGGTCCGTCGTCAGCAAGAAGCTGGCCGCATCCGCAAGATCGAAGCCATTGCCTTTGGCCGCAACAAAGCGCACGGCGCTCATCAAAAGCTCCACGCGTTTGTCCTCGGGCGCGCCAAGCAGCTGCTCGAGCCGGCCTTCGGAGTAATCGCTTTCAGCCAGCGCCTGCCCCAGTGAGCGTTTGGGAACATGGCCGCCTGCGCCCAGTGTTGCGATGCTCCAGAGGATCGTCATCCAGGCTTGCGTCTGCTCTTCGCTGGGCAGATCGCTTGCTGCTTGGCGCAGCCACAAGCGGTAAAACGCCAGCGGCAGCGGCTGAGCCGGCGCCCAGCGGCGCAGCGCAGCCCGGTCGCCTGCTGGGTAGTGTGCGGCGTGGACGATGTGGGCCAGGCGCGCAATGAGGCTGCCCAGGTTTGCCTCGGTGCTGTGGGCCGTATCGGTGGCTTGCTCCTTCATACGATGGTTTCCTCCTGTTCAACAGTTACATGCGTGCGGCCTGGCAGGGGCAGCCCTTTTTTGTCCAGCATGCCGCGCCATGCGCTTTCGGCTTTGGTGATGGAACGCCAGCGGCGGTTGCTGGGCAGCGGCAGGCGCTGCGTGGCATCATTCAGCAGGGCTTGGCCGATCTCGACAAGTCGCCCCTGCCAATCTCGGCGCACCGCCTCATGGTCTTCGTCGGCGCCGCGCCAGAGAGTGGGAAAGTAGTGCTGCTGCCAATGTTGGCCATACTGGCTGCGCGCTGCCTTGACCCAGCCGGCCACGCGCTCGAAGTCGGCTTTGTCCGGCGCTCCTTCGGTGAGCACGGTGAGCGCCATGCCCAAGGCGCTTTGCACTTCTTTGGCGTCAGCCAGGAGTTTGCCGGCGAGATGGGCCAGCGTGTCGCGGCGGTCTTGCTGGAACAACGCCATTCGCACCTTGGGTGGCACGGGGATCACGGCCTGGTGGAAGCCCTCCGTGCTGCCCTGCCCTCGGGCAAGGCAAGAGGCAACGAACCAGCCAGGGCCTTCGCCTGCGGGCGGCTTCTGCAGGGGCGTCAGTTCAAAGCCTTGCTCGAACAAGAGGTTGGTCAGGCGCTCCGGCGTGAAGCCCTCGGCCGACAGCGTCAGCGCCGAACGCCCTTTCTTTTTGTCCCCCACATTGATGGGTATCCAGGGGTCGCCCACATCGCCGTTTTCCAGGGTTTTCGGCCCAATCTGCCGCGCTTTGCTGGTGGCGCCAAGCGCAAAAAGGCTGCCGTCTTCAAGGGCGCGTAATCGCACCGGGCGTGCCGCTTCGATGAACCAGGGCTCGAGTTGGGTAATTTCTTCAAACTGATGTTTCTCGCGCGGCCACGAGCTGAGCCAGGTCAGCACGACGCCGCGGTTCTTGTAGTGGAAGTCACTGCAAGTTTTGGCGCGCAGGTCCTGAAGCATGCGCGTTTCGTCGGCAAACCGTGTGCACGGGTCGAGAGCGCGTGCCCAGGCCACGATCGGGCGGCTGGCAAAGCCGCCGTTCATGCGCACAATGCCGTAGTTGCCCGCCCCCAAAAAGCCGCTGGTGGTTTGCAGCAGCACAAGCGCGTAAATCCATGCCTCGACCACCTCCGGGCCCATGCGCGCCATCTTTATGTCGTGGTTTTTCGAAGTGACCAACACGTCCAGCTCGTCGGGCGTGGTGGCCTTGGGGTTGTGCACGGTCTGCCCGCGCACGGCTCTGACACCGTAGTCATCCGCCTCTGCCTCCCAACTCGTCCACGGGTGCTGCAAAAAAGCGGGTTTGCAGACGTCCTCCACGACCAGATGCCAGGCTGACGCCTCGCCCTCGGCCAACTCCAGCAGCCCCTCGCGCCAATAGGCCGCCTCGGTGGGCAAGGTTTCGGTCGGGCGGCGCGCTTGGACGCTGGCCGCGAGTTGCACCAGGAACACGTGCCAGGGATCGGCTTGGTGGGCGCGCAGCCCCGTGTAGCCTTCGACGCTGCCGGCCGAGAGCGCGGCCAGCAGCTCGGGGAGATCCATGCGACGCTCGCCCTCTTGAGTGCGTACGCCAATGAGTGGGTCGTTGAGTAGATCATGCATCGTCTTTCTCCAAACCAAAGCGGGTGTAACGAAAACGCCGCGCGCCCACCGTTACCGAAAAGCCCTCGGCGTGGCCTTGCGCGGCGACCGACTCCGGCACAGTTTCGCCTTGCAGCCAGTGCGCGGGAATCGGAACACGGTGGATGCGCTGGCCAAATGGCGAACACATAGGGGCCGCCAACGGAAGGTCGTAGGTGGGGTTTCCAAGCCTGGTCAGGACGCGCTCGCTCTTGTCCGGGTAATGCAATTCGCCGAAGGGTAAGACGTCCAAAACAGAGCACAGCGCCTGGCGAACTTCGCCCAGCTCCTTCCCTTCGATTTCATGACCGTGGGCACCCCACGGCTCAGGCAGCCGCGCGAAGGCCTCGGGATGCGTGGTGCCTTCAATCAGCTCGCGCGCCTGATCGGGTAGTCGCACTTCCCCCTGTTGCGCAAGCATCTGCCAGGTCAGGGCCAGCACCCGGCCGTCCACGTAGACGCTGCCCAGTCCTGCGGGGGCTCGGAGCAGTTGGTCTTTGTTGAGGTAGGTGGCGAGATCTTTTTCTGGTACCCGCACTAGTGCGCGCGCCGTGTCGAAGCCTTGGGGTCGGTTCGTCCGTTCGTGGCGATGCAGTCGGCCAAGGCGTTGGATCAGCACATCCATCGGCGCAAGGTCGGTGACGAGCCAGTCGGCGTCGATGTCGAGGCTTTGCTCCAGCGTCTGCGTGCCGATTACGAGCCGCGCCCCGTCGGGCGAGCCCTTGCCAAGCTGTGCGCTCACGGCCGCGTCCAGCACCTCACGGTCCTCGCGGGCAAAGCGGCCGTGGTGGGGGCAGCAAATGCCTCCCACCTGGAACAAGGCGTTCAGCAGCTCGGGGCACTCGCTCGCCATCAGCGCTTCGACCTGCCGAAACAGCGCATTGGCGCGCGCCACCGTGTTGCACACCACAAGCACGCGCGCACCGGCTCGCAGCGCCGTAATCAGCTGGGGCGCAAGGGCGGCATCGTCGGTAAGTAGGGGTGACAGCTCCACCGTCACGCTGCGCGAGCGCACGACCGGCATCGGCCAGGTGCGCTGCGGCGCAGAGAGCAGCGGATAATGCTTTTTCTGCGCCTCTGAAAGCGGCAGCACCTCGCGCCCAAAGAAGGCCGCTGCGGAGGTTTCGCCAAGCGTTGCCGACAACAGCAAGGCCCAGCCGCCACGACCAAGGTGACCCGCAAGGAGCGTCTTTAGCACCTCGCGCATGTAGGGGTCGGAAGCGTGCACTTCATCGACCACCAGCAGGTGCCGGTCTAGGCACACCGAGCGCAGCAGGCTGTGCTTGACCTGCAACGCCGACAGCAAAGCCTGGTCGATGGTGCCCACCGCGATGGGCGCGGCAAGGAAACGCTTGGGCCGCTCGGCTGACCAGAGGCGCTCGCGCTTGAGGTCGTGCGCGTTGTCGTCCCACAGCGTCCCCTGCGGGTCAGTCAGCAGCGACACCTGAACGCCATCGACACTGACGTAGCCTGGCGCTGCCAACAGCACCGGCCCTGGGCGCAGCGCCGGCTCGAAGGCCGCGTCCACCGCCTTGAGCACGCGCTGATAAAGTTCGCGCGCCGCCACCCGCGTGGGCAGCGCAAAGTACAGCCCATCCACCTTGCCTTCGGCATAGAGGCGGAAGAACCAGGCGAGCGCCGCTTCCGTTTTGCCGGAGCCGGTGTCGGATTCGATGAGCAGCAGGCGCGCCCCCTCGTTCGCCTCAACGTCGTGGGCAAGTGCTGCCTGCAACGGCGTGGGTTGAAACGGAAACACCTCAGCAAAAGGCTTGGGTTGCCTTGGCTCAGGGGGCACCAGCCCGATGGCGCGCAGCGCGCGCTGCGCGGCCTGCGAGGAGAAGTCTGCACGGGTTTGACCAGAGTCGTGGGAGTAAGGAAAAAACTGCGTGTCCGAGCCGATCCAGTCCGCCAGCATGACAAGCCCCGCAAAGCGCTGCTGCAAGGCGGGGGTGGCATCGATGGCAGTGGCGTCGGTTGCAAACGCTTGGGGAAAGGCCGCGCGGGCGGCCTGCGCGAGCTCGTTGAGAGCCATTCGCGGGTCGTAACTGGAGTGTACCTGCCAGAAGCGCTTGGTCTTGCTGGATTCAGAGGAGGCAAAGAATCTCTCGATGTCACTCGTCGACACCGGCCGGCCGTGGTGCGAAATGCTGGCCAAAAGCATCTGGCCAGCCTGTTCTTCGCTGCAAAACCAGCTGCACATGTTTTCGATGAGCCGCCGCCAACCGTCTGGCCACAAGTCTTGCCATCCAAAAAGCAGTGCTATCGCTTCTAACACATGTCCCGCGCTCTCTTTGGTGGACGGGTCCGTCTTGGCCTGAAAGCCCCAGTTGCACTTGCCAAAGTCGTGGAGAAACGCAACTACACCAAGCCGAGCGATCTGCGATGCATTCAAAGGTTGGCCCAACGACCTCCAAAACGAAGGAATGCGCACAAGCGATTGCAGCACAATCGCAACATCGAGACAATGATCTGCAAGAGACAAAGACAGTTTTTCTTCTCCACCGTGCCACTTTCCCCATGGAAGCATATGTCTTTCCTCGTGCCTGGATGGTTTGGGAGTGCCCTTCGAGGCGGAAGGATAATGTTTGAGAAGCTCATATTCTGAGCCTGCCCTTAAAATTTTTTACCCTCTCTTTCCACTCCCTCACTTTGAGGATGTATCGCCACCGCCCTGCCGACGATTTGACGCAGGCTCACCGCCTGCGGCAGACGCTGCGAGAACTGCGCCCCGAGGCGCTTTTGCAGCGAGGCCCAATCCGCCTCAACCCGCAGCGTGATCATGGGCGTTTGTCTCGCTTGGGCTTGACCTGCTGTGCAGGCGGCTCAATGTTCGCTTTCGCTTCGGCAGCAATCGCCGCGCCGAGGGCGATCAGGGTCTGGGCGCGGGCTGCCTCGAGATCGAGCACGAGGCCAGCCGGCAGCGGGCGGTTGCCGAGGAACGCCGCCCGGGTGATGCGCACAAGCAGGAAGTCTCCAAAGCAAAACACCCACCAATCGGTGGGCGCACGAGGGGAAGCTTAGGGGTGAATGGTGCCTTGTGGTGACCCGAGGCGCAAGGGGGGCAAAACCGCCTTCACCCTGCGAGCAGCGCCTTGAGATCCTTGAGCATGAGGAAGAGGTGATAAGGATCGGTCGGGCTGGGCTCGAAGTCCCAGGACGCATACCACTGTCGCGCCGCTTCATCCTTGGCATGAACCAACAGGCAACGAATGCCCGCAATGTCTGCCGCCTGTGCGGTACGCAACAGCGCGTCCTTGAGCAGCGCCTTGCCTAGGCCTTTGCCTTGGTGATCCCGGTCTACCGCCAGTCGCGCCAGGATCATGACCGGCACCGGATGCCGGGCCAAGCCCTTCATGACGCGCTCGGGCGCATCCTGCGGCTCAACACTGCCAACCGCCAGACTGTAGAAACCCACGACCTTGCCGCTGAGACAACAAACGTAAGTCTGGGCGCTGTTGGCCTTCTGATTGACGAGGGCGTAGCGTTGCAGGAACTGGTTCAGCGCCGGTTGTCCGCAGTCGAAGTCTTCCGTCGAATCTAAAGGCGCGAGCTTGCGGATCGGTTCATAGGCTGCGCTCAACCCAGCACCCCGGGGTCACTGAGCAGTTGCTTCAAGCGCGGCTTGGTTTGCACCGGGCGCTCCAGCGCCTGCTCAAACGCTTGCCACTGCTGCTCATCCAACACAAAGCGACGGCGATCGGCCAGTGCCTGGTTGGCCGCGATCACCCCGGCGTCCAGCAGGAACTCGCTTACGCTCTTGTGGCAGCAACGTGCCGCTTCTTGCAGCAGCTGCTTGACCGCGCTGCTTGCGCGCACATCAATCCGCTCGGTTTTGGACAGACCTAAGGTGTTCATGATTCATCCCGTGCTCTTAAGTTGCTCTATGATAACGTCCGGACGTTGTCCTGACAAGCTCCCTCGCCGATAGTCAGAAAAAAAGCAACTGTTCTCAGCGCGGAAAACTCACGCCATCTTGTCTGGGGTATCCCCAGATCGACGCACTCCGCGCGCAAGGCTTCGGCCAAGAGTGTATCTCACCGCAGAGGGCCTATGGGATTTTCTCGCGACGACGAACTCTTGGCCACATAAGCCGCCTGCATCCAGCGTTCTCCATCCTTCGTCAGGGAGCCTCAAGGCAATGGGGTCGCGGAAGCGGTTCGTTCGGACCTTGAAGGAGAACCTGCTTTGGATTCGGAGGTTCGACACAGTGAAAAAACTTCGCCGTGCCTTTGGCCATATATAATACGGGGGTTGACATGTGACCTCATTCATCTGGATGGTACCCAAACCACTAGCGTGCCGCATGAAGGCTCTTAGCTGTTCCATGCATGGGTGCAGGCAGCACGAACAAAACGAAATCATGACGGATTGAAAACAAATATAGGGAGATTGGATGGATATCTTGATTATTTCTGCTGTTGCTCTGGGAGCTTCTTTGCTGACGCTTTTTTCTGGTTTTGGTCTAGGGACACTGCTTATGCCTGTGGTGGCGCTCTTTTTCCCCATAGAGATGGCAATCGCCGTCACCGCGATAGTGCATCTTGCCAATAATTTGTTCAAACTGGCACTGCTTGGAAAAAAGGCAAACCCTTCCGTCCTGGTGCGTTTTGGGATTCCGGCAGTCGTCTGCGCCTTTCTCGGGGCAGGGCTTCTTGGGTGGCTCTCGGAAATCCCACCTATCTTGCAGTACTCGGCCTTGGGGGCGCCGCGCTCTGTCTCTCCCATCAAGCTCGTGGTGGGCATCCTCATTGTGATGTTTGTGGCTCTGGAGCTGTGGCCGCGGTTTTCTTCTCTTGCGCTTCCCCCCAAGTACCTCCCCTATGGAGGCATGATCAGCGGTTTTTTCGGGGGGCTCTCGGGGCATCAAGGGGCATTTCGGAGCATGTTTCTTTTGAAGGCGGGTCTGGACAAGGAATCCTTCGTGGCCACAGGCGTAGTGCTTGCCGTCATGGTGGATGTTTCCCGTATGCTTGTGTATGGATGGGAATTTTTTGAAAATCCAAAAAGTATTCAGTGGAATTTGGTCATCTTTGCCAGTGCTTCTGCATTTGCTGGAGCGTTTATCGGCTCTCGAATGCTGAAAAAGATACAAATACGCTCGATCCAAGTTTTGGTATCTATGTTTCTCGTTACCGTTTCCATTGGTTTTATTTTTGGCATACTCTAAGATTGTGGCAATGCATATCCGTGGCCATGAAGTGCAATTGTGTGGATGGTCCTTGGATGTGCACTTTATGGTCATCCCCATATGGAAAATCGTCTCCAAGGCGGGGTGTTCTGGGGCTTGGTTGTCGCTGTTCGTTGTCTCTCGTCGGTATCGTGGCATCGTGGATTTTTGCCTGGAGCATATAGCGCCGGGATGGTGCCAGGCGGGAATGATGTCGCGGCCGCACTGCTCGGCACAGGGGTTCCTTGGCCCCGCACTGGGTACTTGCGGCCGAGGGTGTGCGTCACGCTGGGTGGCCTTTGGCTCCGAGTTTAAAGAAGAAGGCGGTTGCGGACAGGGGGCTTGCGCTCTTTGACGCCTGCCTTAGGCTGTGGCAGGGGCCCACTGCCGGGAGGGACACATGCTCAACGAACGATTTTTGGCGGAGCTGGAAGACTACATTCGCTCTGGCCGTCTCGAAGAGGACTATGGCTACAGCGCCGAGGACCGCAAGATGGAGATCCTCGACTTTTTGGAGCGGCTCATGGATCTGGCCGAAGAGGCCGATCGGGTGGCCACCCGGCTGCTTTTACCCAAGATTTCCGCCTTCGTGCCCCCGCCAGGTCACGAGGAGTAATTGCTGGCGCTGGGCGCGCGCGGTGTAGGTGTGCGTGCGGGCAAGCACATAGTCGTTGGGCAGTGTGAGGTCCTGGCGCGTCATCAGGAGAAGCGTGCCGCCTGGGCGCAGGACGCTGCGGGCTGCGGCGAGCAGCTCAGGCGGCGGTAAAAAGGCGCGGGCAAGCACCAGGTCTGCGTGGCGGAGCTCCGGGGGCAGTTCTTCCATACGGCAGGCCGCCACCTTTGTGCGGGAAAGTCCGAGCTCCACCACGGCCTGGCGCAGAAACACGCTGCGTTTGTGGCGCGGCTCCACCAGGACGTAGTCCCCCTGTTTCCAGAAAAGGCGCAGCGGGATGCCGGGGAGTCCGGCGCCGGCGCCGAGATCCAGAGTAAGCCGGGGAGACTGGTCCCAGCGGTGAAGGACGTCCGCCACATGCCAGGAGTCCTGCGCCAATTCCAGCATGGCGCGCCAGTGGCGGGCTCCCACGAGGTTCATGCGCGTGTTCCAAAGCGACAAAAGGGAGAGGTAGCGGACAAGACCCTGGGCTTCCTGGGGCGTGAGCTGGCGTCCCAGGGCGCGGGCCGCGGACTCCATTTCGGACAGGGAGATGGGCATGGGCTTTACCTCGGGGCGGCGCCTCGCTAGAACACCGCAGTTTTTTTGAGGAGGATCCAGTGCAGCATGCAATTCTCTTTCCCGGTCAAGGCTCGCAAGAAGCGGGCATGGGCCGGGATGTGGCCGAAACCTGGCCGGAAGCCATGGATTTGTGGAAGCAGGCGGAGCGCATCAGCGGCCTTGCCTTGCGGGAGATATACTGGGATGGCGACGCGCAGGCCATGAGCTCCACCCGCGCCTTGCAGCCGGCCTTGACTGTTGTCAACGTCACCCTGTGGGCCAAGGCCCGGGAAAAGATTTCACCTTTGCTGGCCGCAGGTCATAGTTTGGGGGAATGGAGTGCCTTGGCGGCAGCCGGGGTGCTTTCCGCCACCGAGGTGCTTGAAGCCGTGAGTCTTCGAGGTCGGCTCATGGAAGAAGCGGCCGCCGCGCGCCCTGGGGCCATGGCTGCGGTGCTCAAGCTCCCGCTGGAGGCGGTTTGCGCCATCGTGGATACGGTGGCCCAGGACACCGGAGCGGTGGTGCGCATCGCCAATTACAATACGCCGCAGCAGCATGTAGTCAGCGGTGAGCGGACCGCGGTGGAGGCCGTGTGCGCCCTGGTCAAGGAGCGTAAAGGCCGCAGCGTGATGCTGCCGGTGTCCGGTCCTTTCCATACACCGCTCTTGGCCGAGGCCGCGGCGGAGTTTGCCCGCTATTTGGAGCGTCTTTCGTGGCGGGAGCCGGCATTTCCCGTGGTGCTCAACACCACGGGGGCGGCGGCGCACACAGCGGCGGCCATCTTCCCGGCCATGCAGGAGCAGATGACGGCTTCGGTGCATTGGTACCAGGGAATCGGCGCTATGGCGGACTTGGGGGCGCGGTCGTTTGTGGAGATCGGCCCCAAGGGAGTGCTTTCGCGTATGGTGGGACAGATCATCGATGATCCGGAAGTTCGGTCCGCGTGCATCAGCACCTTGGACCAATTGGCAGCATGGGAGGAAGCGTGATGCGCGCACGGACTTTTGTGGAGGCGGCCCTCAAGCAGGCCGTCCATGATTTGGGCTGGACCTGGCCGGAGAAGGCCACCATCGAGGCCCCCAAGCGTCCGGAACACGGGGACATGGCCACCAACGTGGCCATGGTGCTTCCCAAGGAAGCCGGAAGCAACCCGCGCGCCCGCGCCCAGGCCCTGCAGGAGCGTTTGCTTGCTTCGTGCGCGGACGATTTGGCGGCGGTGGACGTGGCCGGGCCGGGTTTTCTCAACCTCACGTTGTCGCCGGCCTTTTGGCAGGGGACTGTTGCCCGGGTACTTCAGGATGCCAATTTTGGCGCCTCGTCATTGGGGCAGGGCAAAAAAGCGCAGGTGGAGTATGTTTCCGCCAACCCCACGGGCCCGCTGCACATTGGCCATGGCCGTGGGGCTGCGGTGGGGGATGCCTTGGCGCGTATCCTGCGGTTTGCCGGCTATGTAGTGCATACCGAGTACTACTTGAACGACGCCGGCCGCCAGATGCGATTGTTGGGGCTTTCGGTCTGGGTGCGCTACCAGCAGTTGTGTGGCCGTCAGGTCCCCTTCCCGGAAGACGGCTATCAGGGCGACTACATTGGTGACATCGCCGCTCGCATTCGTCAGGAGCGCGGTGATGAACTCCTGACCTGGAGTGAGGAGGACGCCCGGGAGCTGTGCTACCAGGAGGGCATGAACGAGATCCTGGCCGGCATTCGCCATGACCTGGAGGTCTTCCGCGCCGAGCACCAGGTGTGGTTTTCGGAAAAGAGCCTGGTGGAGGCCGGCGTGGTGGAGGCCACCTTGGCAGACCTGCAGGCCAAAGGTCTGGCCTACGAAAAGGATGGGGCGCTGTGGTTTGCCTCCAGCCGCTTTGGCGACGACAAAGACCGCGTGCTGCGCAAGTCCGACGGATCGCTCACCTATTTTGCCTCGGACATCGCCTACCACGCCCACAAGATCGGCCGTGGCTTTGACCTGATGATCGACGTCTGGGGCGCGGACCACCACGGGTACATACCGCGCATGAAGGCCGCAGTGGCGGCTTTGGGCCGGGATCCGGAGTGCTTGCAGGTCATCTTGGTGCAGCTCGTCAACCTCTTGCGCGATGGCCAGCAGATCGCCATGTCCACTCGTGCCGGCACCTTCGAGACCTTGGCGGACGTCTGCGCCGAGGTGGGGGTGGACGCGGCCCGCTTTCTTTTCTTGTCCCGCAAAAGCGACGCCCACCTGGATTTCGACCTGGAAGTGGTCAAGCGCCAGTCCATGGACAATCCCGTATTCTACGTCCAATACGCCCACGCCCGCATCTGTTCCTTGCAGCGCAAAGCGCGCGAGATGGGCATCGCCCTGCCGGAGGTGGCGGATCCGACACTGCTGGGTCTGCTTGCCACCGCCGAAGACAAAGCGCTCCTCAAGGCCCTCGACGCCTTTGGCGATGCGGTGGAGCTCGCCGCCCGCACCCTTTCGCCGCACCACATCAGCTACTACCTCATGGACTTGGCCGGGCAGTTGCATCGCTACTACACAGAGCACCCGGTGCTTTCCGTGGAAGATGCCGGACTGCGGGATGCGCGGCTTTTGCTTTTGGAAGCCGTGCGGCGGGTGCTTGCCCGTGGGTTGGATCTCCTTGGGGTGGACGCCCCGCTGCGGATGTAGACGATGGGTATGCGGCGTCCTGCTCCCGCATCTTCCTCCGCCAAAAAAAGTGGTGGTATCTCGGTCCGCCTGGGGCTGCCGGGGCTGACGGCCGTGGCGGTGCTGGTGGTGGTGGGCATGGCCTGGTCTTTCATCCTCGGGGTGGTGGTGGGGCGCGGCCATCATCCGGAGCAGGTGGTGGAAGAGGTGGTGCGCCAGGCCTTGCCTGCACCGGAGAACACCACGGCCAACGCCACGGTGCTGCGGCCGGAAGAGTTGCAGTTCTTCGAAAAGCTCCACCGCATGCCCGTGGAACAAGCGGCTGCCCCCGCAGAGTCCAAGACGGCCGCTGCGGCGTCGGCGGCCAAAGCCAAGCCTTCTGCCAAAAAGAGTGTTGCCGCGCGCAAGGACGGAGAAAAGCCGCAGGCATCGTCCTCGGCCCGCGCCCCTTCCCCCACGGAGGGGCCGCAGCCGCAATTCGTGTTCGAATACCAGTTGGCGGCCTTGGACAGCGCCGCCGATGCCGAGGCCATGGTGCAGCGGCTCAAAGCGGCCCATGTGGAGGCCCGGGTGAGCAAGGCGAGTTCGCAGGGAAAAACGTGGTACCGGGTACTCGTGTGTCATCGCGGTGTTGTGGAGACCGCCCTGGAGTTCAAGGAGTACTTGAAGAGAAGCGGCTTTACGGACATCGTGCTCCGCTCCCGCCAGCCGCTGGATACGCCCAAAAACTAGTAGGGTAGGAAAACGCTATGGAATGCTTTGATCTCCACGGCCTGCCGCGGGGGCGTCGTATCACGGTGCTTCCGGTGCCTTTTGAAGGCGCGGTGAGTTACGGCCAGGGTGCGGCCTTGGGACCGCAGGCGTTTTTGGAAGCCACCATGCAGATCGAGTCCTACGACCCCCAGCTCGACCGGGACCTTTCGGATTTGGCGCATTTCACCGTGCTCCCTCCGGTCACCGGCGCGGACGCCGCCATGGTGCACGCTGCCATGCAGGAGGTCTTGGCCGCCCTGGATCCCTCTGCAGACACTGTGCTGCTCGTCGGCGGTGACCACAGCGTGTCGTTGCCGCTCATGGCCTGGTACCATGCCGCGTTTACGGACATGGTCATCCTGCACCTGGACGCCCATGCGGATTTGCGCGAGCAGTACCAGGGATCTTCCTTGTCCCACGCCTGCATCATGGCCCGGGCCCGGCAGTTGGGCATCCCCATCTTTCAGCTGGGCATCCGTTCGGTATGTCCGGAGGAGATGGCGGTGATCCGCACGAGCGCTCACGGGGAGTTGCAGACGCGCTTTGCCTGGGAGCTCGAATCCCCCGAGGCGGAAGCCGCGCGGGTGCGGGCCTTTGTGGGGGCGCGGCCCGTGTATGTCTCCTTGGACGTGGACGCCCTTGATCCGAGCCTGCTGCCGGGGACCGGTACCCCGGAGCCCGGCGGGATCGAGTACCGCTGGTTGCAGGAATTCTGGCGGCATTTGTGGATGGGGGGCGGCCCTCGTCTGTTGGGCCTGGACGTGTGCGAACTGGCGCCCCTGCCGGGTTCGCAGGTTTCTCAGTCCGTGACGGCCAAGGTCGTGCACCGCATGTTGGTCGCCTGGCTTGGGGCAGAACAGTGACGGAGCCGGCCGCCAGCCGCGCGGACGCCGCTGATGTTCTCACGCTCACCGTGGAGCGCCTCGCTTGGCGGGGGCGCGGGGTAGCGCGGCCTGCCGGGCTGCCGGTGGTGCTCGTCGAACCGGGGGTGCTGCCGGGGGAAACCATCCAGGCGCGGGTGACGGCACGCAAGAAGGATTATTGGCAGGCGCAGGCAGAAGCCATTGAAAAGCCTTCGCCGTGGCGGGTTCCCCATCCCTGCCCCCATGCCGACCGCTGCGGGGGCTCACCTTTTGGAATAGTGGAGCCCACTGCCGCCGTGGAGCTGAAGGCGGAACTTTTGCGTCACACCATGCGCCGCGCCTTGGGGCAGGCCGCGGAGTCTGCAGTCAGCCGCCTTGCCGTGATCCCGAGCCCCAGCCCGTGGGGGTACCGCTTTCGCGCCCAGGTGCATGTGGCGGCGGGAAAAGCCCATTTTCGGGCCTTGGGCTCGCACCAATTGGTGCCGTTGTCCCGGTGCCTGCTGTTGGCGGAGCCGCTTGACGCCGCCTTGGCCCAGGTGGCCTCGCGTCTGCCTGAAGGCCGGCATACCATTGCGGCAAGTCCGGTGGATGGGGCGGTGCTGGCGCACACCGACCCAGGTGAGATCCGCGTCGCCCTGCCAGGATGCGGCGAAGTTGGGGTGCCGCCTGGGGTCTTTTTTCAAGCCAACCAGCTGCTCAATCCCGCCCTGGTGCAGGCGGTCCTGGGGTGGACGGCGCAATCCTTGCGCGTGGTGGACCTTTTTGCCGGAGCGGGGAACTTCGCCCTTCCCCTGGCCGCCTGCGGCCATGAGGTGCTTGCCCTGGAGTCTTCGGGTCCTGGGGTCGAAGCAGGCAGGCGCAATGCCCGGCGTTTGGGTTTGGAGGCCCGGGTGCGCTGGCTCGAAGCAGACCTGCACCGTGGCCTTCCTGCAGCGCTCACGCGCTTTGCCCCCGAGGCCGTGGTGGTGGACCCGCCGCGCATCGGGGCCAAGGGACTGGCCGCGGCGCTTGCGCGTATGCCGAGCGTGCGGCAAGTGGTGTGGATTTCCTGCGATGTGGTCAACTCGTTGCGCGATGTGCGGCCGCTTTTGGCAAGCGGCTTTGCGCTCGGCGAAGTCACGCTTTTTGATATGTTTCCCGGCACCTGGCACATGGAAGTGGCCATGGTGTGCCGGCGCCAATCACTCGATTGAGGACGCATCTATGATTGAAGAACATATGACCCGGCCCTGGCTTGCCCATTACGATCCGCAAGTTCCTCCACGGTTGCGTTACGAAAATCTTCCCCTGTATGCATTTTTGGAGCGCAGCGCCGAGCGGTTTCCCCGCCGCACCGCGGTGCGTTTCCACAATTGGTCCGTTACCTACAGCCGTTTCAAAACATTGGTGGACTTTGCCGCAGCCCATCTCAAGGCTTCCGGTGTCCGAGCCGGGGACCGGGTGGCCATCATGCTTCCCAATTCGCCCCAATGCCTCATCTCGTACTGGGCATGCCTGAAACTCGGCGCAGTGGTGGTCATGACCAACCCGCTCTATATGGAAAAAGAGCTCGTGCACCACTTTACCGATTCCGGCGCCAGTACGCTGATTACTGTGGACTTGCTGTGGAAACGCATTGCGCCGCTGCGTCCCCGCCTGCCCCTTGCCCGTATCTTCGTGACTTCCATGGCCGATTGCTTGGGGTTCCCGCTCAACTTCCTCTACCGCTTCAAGGCCCGGCGCGAGCATGGGCTGCCTGCCATCCCCTATGATGGCCACAGTGTGTTTCCGTGGAAAACGCTGCTTTCCCGAACCACTCCGGAGCCCGCACACCCGGTAAATCCACACAAGGACCTCGCACTCTTGCAGTACACCGGAGGAACCACAGGGTTTCCCAAGGGAGCTATGCTTTCACACGCCAACTTGAGCGCCAATGCCCAGCAATGCCGCGCTATTTTGCATTCCATTCGCGACGATGGTGAAGTCGTGCTGGGGGTATTGCCGTTTTTTCACATCTATGGGCTGACCGTGTGTGTGAATTTCGGCACTCTCATTGGTGCCACGGTGCTGCCGCTCCCCAAATTCGATCCTCGGGAGACGCTCAAAACCATCCACAAATACAAGCCCACCATCTTCCCCTGCGCGCCGTCGATCTTTATCGCCTTGCTGCAGCAAAAGAAACTCGAACACTACGACCTCTCGTCCATCCGCTATTGCATTTCCGGATCTGCACCCATGCCCACCGCAGTGATGGAACGCTTTCGGAGCCTTACCGGGGCGCACATCGTGGAGGGCTACGGCTTGACGGAGGCATCGCCGGTGACCCATCTCAATCCCCTGGAAGGGGTACGCAAGCCGGGGAGTATCGGGTTGCCTTTTCCCGACACGGACGCCGCCATTGTGGACATGGAGTTGGGAACCATCCCCGTGCCGCCGGGTAAGGTCGGCGAGCTGGTCATTCGCGGGCCGCAGGTCATGCAGGGCTATTGGAAGCGTCCTGACGAGACGGCCAGCGTGCTGCGCAACGGTTGGCTCTACACCGGGGATATCGCCACCATGGATGAAGAAGGCTATTTCTTTATCGTGGACCGCAAGAAGGATCTCATCATCAGCGGCGGCTACAACGTCTATCCGCGAGAGATCGATGAAGTCCTGCACGAACACCCTGCAGTAAAAGAAGCAGTGACTGTTGGCGTACAGCATGCAACGCGAGGCGAGATCATCAAGGCGTACATCGTCCTCAAAGAAGGCTATAGCGCGACGAAAGCGGAGATCGTTGCCTTTTGCCGGGAAAAGCTCGCTAATTACAAAGTCCCCAAGCAGGTGGAGTTCCGCGATGAGCTCCCCAAGACCTTGGTGGGTAAAGTCCTGCGCCGCGCCATTCGTGAGGAAGAAGAACGTAAGGGCCCGGATACGTCCGAGCTCGTGGAATAGGAGGGGCTATGACCTGCGCCCAAGATGGACGACAATGTATTTTGCTCGTGGAGGACGACAAAGTCACCCGAGAAGCCATCCGCTCCATCCTTCAGGATACGTATGTCTTCGTGGACGCATCCACGGCCGAGGAGGCGCTGCGTCTGTTGCGCCAGGGTTTGAATCCGGATTTGGTCCTTTTGGATGTGCGCCTTCCGGACATGGATGGCTACAGCCTGTTCGAGCGGCTGCGCAACGAAGGTTTCGTCCGGGATATGCTGGTGATCTTCCTTACCGGGCAATGGGGGGAGGCGGACGAAGCCAGGGGCCTGGGGTTGGGTGCAGTGGACTATATCCGGAAGCCGGTGAGCGCTCCGGTCTTGCGTGCCCGCATCCACAACCATCTTCAGCTCAAGCGCCATCGGGACATGCTGCTCGACCTGTCGCATTTGGACGGGCTGACCAACATCCCCAACCGTCGGCGCCTGGATGAGGTCTTGGCCCGGCAATGGGCCTTGGCCGGCCGCAAAAACACCTCCATGGCCTTGCTCTTTGTGGATATCGACCACTTCAAGGCGTATAACGACACCTACGGCCACCTGGCCGGGGACGACTGTTTGCGGCAGGTGGCCCGCGTCCTTTTCAGCTCCGTGAAGCGGCCATGTGATCTGGTGGCGCGCTTTGGCGGTGAGGAATTCGTCGCGCTCTTGCCGGAAACGGATCTTGCCGGGGCGCGGAATGTGGCCGAGCGTATACGGCGCTCGGTGGAGGCGCTTGGGATTCCCCATGCATCTTCTCCCGTGGCCCCGCAGGTGACGGTGTCGGTGGGGGGATGTGTGTGCGAAGCGTGCGGCCGTTTCTTGGCGGAAGCCATGCTCGCCTGTGCAGACGAGGCCCTGTACGCGGCCAAGACCGCCGGACGTAACCGAGTATCGATGCGTCTGCTTTCGGAGGCCTCCGACGGCAGTCCGCAGTGCCTGCCTGCAGCGACATGAATGCCCGGCCCCCTCGGAGGAGCCGGGCAAACGGTTCGCAGTGGCCCGCTGCCGCATGCGCGGCGGGCGTTGCATGACTAGCCGAGAATGGCCTTGAGGTCTTCGTCCGGGGTGGAGACCGGCTTGATGTCGAAGCTCTTCACCAAGGTGTCCAGCACCGCCGGAGAGACGAAGGCCGGCAGGCTCGGCCCCAAGCGGATGCCTTTGATGCCGAGAGAGAGCAGCGTGAGCAGGATGGCCACGGCCTTCTGCTCGTACCAGGACAGCACCATGGACAACGGCAGATCGTTCACACCGCAGCCAAAGGCGTTGGCCAGGGCCACGGCGATCTGGATGGCGGAGTAGGCGTCGTTGCACTGGCCTACGTCCAAAAGCCGCGGGATGCCGCCGATATCTCCCAAGTTCTTGTCGAAGAAGCGGAACTTGCCGCAGGCCAGAGTGAGCACCACGCAGTCCTGGGGCACCTTTTCTACGAATTCCGTGTAGTAGTTGCGGCCGGGCTTGGCGCCGTCACAGCCGGCCACCAGGAAGAAGTGGCGGATGGCACCCTTCTTGACGCCGTCGATGACCTTGTCCGCCACCGAGAGCACGGCGTTGCGGGCAAACCCCACCATGACCGAGCCCTTGTCTTCGTCCGCGGCAAAGCCGGGGAGCTCCAGGGCCTTTTGGATGACCGGGGTGAAGTCCTTGGTGCCGTCGGGCCGGGCGTCGATGTGCGCCACCCCGGGCCAGCCCACCAGCCCGGTGGTGAAGATGTTTTCCTGATAGCTGGGGGCGGGCTTTTGGATGCAGTTGGTGGTCATGAGGATGGCGCCGGGGAAGGCGGCGAACTCCTTCTGCTGGTTCTGCCAGGCCGTGCCGTAGTGGCCGTAGAAGTGGGGATGCTTCTTGAGCTCGGGGTAGCCGTGGCAGGGGAGCATCTCGCCATGGGTGTAGACGAAGATACCCTTGCCGGCAGTCTGCTCCAGCAGCATGGCAAGGTCGCGCAGGTCGTGGCCGGAGACTAGGATGGCCTTGCCCGCCTTGTGGCCCAAAGGCACGGACGTGGGGACCGGGTGTCCGTAGGTGCCGGTGTTGGCGGCGTCCAAGAGCTCCATGGTGCGCAGGTTCACCTGGCCGCATTCCATGCAGAGGTTCACCAACTCCTCCAGGCCGAGATTTTTGCCCAGGGCCAGGAGTCCTTTTTCCAGGAAGGCGTACACGACATCGTCCTGCTGGCCGAGGAGGGCGGCGTGATCCGCGTAGGCGGCGACGCCTTTCATGCCGTAGAGCAGGGTCTGCTTGAGGGAGCGCAGATCCGGGTGGCTGTCGAAGGTGTCGATGCCGTGGGCTTCGCCCTGGGCGACGAGGCCGGCGGTGTCCGGGGCCGGGGTGAAGGTCCCTGCCGGAGTCGAAAGGGTCGCTTGGGCCGCGCCGGCCAGAGTGTCCCGCCGGCGTACGATTTCCTGAATGAGGGCCGGGAAACGGTCGGGGTCGAAGTCCACGTTGGTGAGGGTGGAGAATAGGGCTTGGCTGAGAAAGTGGCCTGTGTCGCCAAGGTCGACCCCTGCGGTCCGGGCAGCCTGGGCGGCTTCGGCCAGCCCCTGGCAGGCAAAGACCGTAAGATCTTGCAATGCCGCCACGTTCGCTTCTTTCCCACACACGCCGATCTTGGTGCAGCCGGTGCCTTTGGCGGTCTGCTCGCATTGATTACAGAACATGAGTCCTCCTTGGGTTGAGGTGATTGTGTTACGCTGTGGCCCCCTTTTGAGAGATGGGGCTGTTTTGGGCCTTGATCTAAATCAAAAACAATTTTTTTTCTAGGACAATCTTGGACTGGCCTTTGGAAGGCCGCGTTTTTTCGTCTTCAATGGACATGCCCCAAGTCTTCGTGGGGTGTCATGTGCATTATCCGCTTCATTGTCTAGTAGCCGTCGCGCTCCGTAGCCGTCGCGCTCCGTTGACCTTGGCCGAGGGGGGCGCTAGGGGCCTTGGCCTTGGAGGACGCATCATGGAACTTCTTTGGGCGGCGCTTCTGGGGTTCGTGGAAGGAATCACGGAGTTTCTCCCCGTGTCTTCCACCGGGCATCTCATCGTGGTGGGGCATCTGCTCGGCTTTACCGGACCCAAGGCCGAGACCTTCGAGGTCGCCATCCAACTGGGGGCCATTGCTGCGGTGGTGGTGCTCTACTGGCCGCTATTCTGGGGGTTGGTGCGGCCTTCCGGGCGGCGGCGCTTTGCCGGCGTGCGCGGGATGCTGCTCCTTTTCCTGACGACCCTGCCGGCCTGCGTGCTGGGGCTTTTGCTCCACAGCACAATCAAAGGGCTTTTTTTTCCGCTCTCCGTGGCTGCGGCCTTGGCGGCCGGGGCCGTGGTCATGCTGGCGGTGGAGTCGCGGGCCCCGCGGGTGCGGGTGTGGGACGTGGACGCCGTGTCCGCCCGCGATGCGCTTTGGGTGGGCTTCTGGCAATGTCTGGCCCTGTGGCCGGGGTTTTCCCGCTCTGCGGCCACCATCATGGGGGGGATGATGCTGGGGTTTTCGCGCAAGGTGGCGGCAGAGTACTCCTTTTTGGCCGCAGTGCCGGTGATGGTGGCGGCCACGGGCTACGACTTGTGGAAGAGCCGGGAATTTTTGTCCCTGGCGGACCTGCCGCTTTTCGGGGTCGGCTTCGTGGTGGCTTTCGTGAGCGCGTGCGTGGCGATTCGTGTTTTCCTCCATGTGGTGGGCAGCACCAGCTTTCGGCCCTTTGCTCTGTACCGGCTGGTCGTGGCCGCCGTGGTCTGGGGGGTGTGGCGATGAAACAGGAAGTGGAAGCCAAGTGCGCGGTGGAGGATATTCGCGCGGTGGAGGCCCGTGTGCAGACCATGGGCACACTCGTGGTGCCCTGGGAGTTTGAGGCCAATGTGCTCTGGGACTTTCCGCACGCGCCGCTTGGTAAGGCAGGGCGGCTGCTGCGCCTGCGCCACAGCGGCGCTGGCACGTTTTTGACCTACAAGGAGCCGGTGCCGGGGGCGCGCGCCGGGATCAAGACCATGGCAGAGACCGAGACCTCGGTGGCGGACCCTGCGGCCATGAGCTGCATGCTGGATCGGTTGGGACTTACGCCCGTGTGGCGCTACGAGAAATTCCGCAGCGTCTGGCGGGTGCCGACGGCAAGCGGCCCGGCAGGGGTGTGTCTGGACATCGTGCCGTGCGGCCAATTTGTGGAGGTGGAGGCCGAGGCTGCGGCCATCGCCGAGGTGTTTTCCGCACTGCACCTCACCTGGGGGGCGGAGGCTTCGCGTACCTACCGGGACTTGTTCGTCGATGCCTTGGCGGCGCAGGGTTTGCCGTCGGATACGCCCATGATTTTTTCTCTGGAAGCCAAGGAGGCGTGGGCGCGTGCCTTGGGTGTGGATCTGCCCCCAGGAGACCCTTTCTGCCTGCGTGATTGTGGTAAAAATGGATGCGTAACGGAGGAGGATGATGGATAGCCTGACCCTGGAGCGCTACGCTCGGGTACTCGTGTGGGGCATGAAGGCGGCCCGCAGGGAGCCTTTGGCTCCGGGTGCGGTGATTTTGGTCCGGGCGGACCTTGGGGCCGTGGACTTGGCCTGCGCCGTACAGCGGGAACTCATGCGTCAAGAGATGCATGCCGTGGTGCGGTTGATGCCGCCAAGTACGCTGGAGCGTGGTTTTTATGAGGAGGCCCAGGATCGGCATCTTGCTTTTCGTGTCCCCGGCGACCAGGAGCTCTTCCAAAACCTCGACGGTCTCATCTCTCTGTTGGCGCCGGATTCCAACACCCACTTGCGCGGCATTGCGCCTGCCAAGATCGCTGCCATGGCCCGTACCCGCAAGTATCTGCGGGACATCATGGAAACGCGGGAAGCCCAAGGGGTTTTTGGCTGGACTTTGTGCCTCATGCCCACGGACGCCTTGGCTCGGGACGCAGGACTCTCTCCGGAGGAGTACGAGGCGGAGATCGTCCGCGCCGCTTACCTGGACGACGCGGACCCAGTGGCCCGCTGGGAGGCCACGTACCGCCAGGCCCAGCGCGTCAAGGCATGGCTCAACGCCCTGGATCTGGTGCGGGTGCAGGTGCGCTCGGCATCGATGGATCTCACTGTCGGCATTGGCGCCTTACGGCAGTGGATCGGGGTCACCGGACACAATATCCCCAGCTTCGAGCTCTTTCTCTCTCCGGACTGCCGCGAGACCCGCGGGGTGTACTACGCGGATCAGCCCTCCTACCGCAGCGGCAACCTGGTGCGCGGGGTAACCCTGCAGTTTGAAGACGGCCGCTGCGTTGCGGTGCGCGCCGAGGAGGGGGAGGAATTCGTGCGCTCCCAACTCGCCATGGATGAGGGGGCCAGCCGTTTGGGTGAGTTCTCCCTGACGGACAAGCGGTTTTCCCCTATCCGCCGTTTCATGGCCCATACCTTGTTCGACGAGAACTTCGGGGGCGAGCACGGCAATTGCCATATCGCCGTGGGCGCTTCCTATAGCGACACTTATGCCGGAGATCCCCACGAACTCACTGCCCAGCGGCGCGCGGAACTCGGCTTCAACGACTCCGCCCTGCACTGGGACTTGGTCAACACCGAGCCCAAGACCGTCATCGGGACGCGCCGCAATGGCGAGCAGGTGCTTGTGTACGAGAACGGGATGTTCGCGTGCGAACTTGATGGATAAGGCCGCCCATGCGTCGGCGACGCACGAGCGACCGGAACGGTGGAAGGTGCCTCTGGAAGCGGCCCGGGATGTTGGAAGACAAGTATCTTATGGCCGCCTATGCCGCAGCGCAAAAGGCTTCCATGGCGGCCAGAGTTTCCGGAGCCAGAGATTGTACTTGGGCATAGGCCGCCTCCATGGCGGCCGTATCGTCTGCCTTGGCGGCCATCTCCAGGCCCATGGCCGCCTGCTGCAGGGCAATGGCCCCTACCGTGGCGGACGATCCTTTGATGGAGTGGGCCAGCCGTTCCACCTGATAGGTTTCGTGCGCGGCCCACGCTGCTTCCAGGGCAGCGAGCTTCTTGGGGGTTTCTTCCAGGTAGAGCCGGAAGAGGTTGGCGAGCAGGCTGCGGTCCCCCGCGAGGCGGGCGAGGGTCTGGTCGATGGTGAGCAGGTCTTGGGACATGGAAGACTCCGGGGTTACGGCGGCACGGGGAAGGCGCGCGGGTTAGCCGAGGGAAATGACTTTGTCGGCCACCTGCAGGCTGGTGACCACGTCGAGCATATTGGTGGTCTGCCCCACTTCTTTGGCCTGCATGAGGCCGAAAAACTCCAAGCAGGTGCCGCACACCAAGATTTCCACGCCACTTTGTTCCAGACGTCGCAAGATGTCCAGAGTCGGACTGGCGCTGGTGGCAAGGCGGACGCCGCCGTTGACGAGAATGATGCGCCACAGGCTTTGTCCCATCTCCGGCAGGGTGGAGAGAAAATTGAACATGAGCTTCGCCCCGAGCTCGTCACTCCCCTGGCCGATGCGGTCTGTAGTGAGAAACACTACATGCTTGGGCGCGGCGCATGCGCAGTCCGCGGTTGCCGCTGATGCGTGCGCTTGAGCGGCGTCGCCTTGGGCTGTGGCTGTGATGCGCCAGCCGTTTTCCACGCGCTCCGGCGCAGCCACCTGCATGCCTTGGCTGGTGAGAAAGCGGGAAACATTGTCTTTGGCCGCGTCATTATCCACGTACACTGTGAGCGTCTGCGGGGCATGGGCGGCCAAAACCTCCTTGCAGCGCAGTACTGGTTTGGGGCAGGGTTCGCCTTCGCAATGCAGTTCCATGAGTTGCCTCCGTTCATTGGGGATGAAGAAAGGCGCAGGGTAGCGCCTCTCGGAGAGCGGTCAAATAGATTGAACCAATGCGTATGGCTAAAAAAAAGTGGGTATCTTCAATGGTTGCCCGGGCGAAGACGCCTGGCTCTGCCCGCGTGCTGGCGCGGGCGCTGGCGCCGTTGGTGCGGGTGTGGTCGGCGTCGCTCCGCTATCAGTTGGTGCATGGGGAGCGGTTTTCCGCGCTGTATGGGGCAGGGCCTTTGGTGGCGGCGCTGTGGCATGATGAGCTCTTTCCCTTCATCGCCCTGCATGGCCGCCATGGTATGGTCTGTGTGGTGAGCCAAAGCTGGGATGGTGAGCTCTTGGCTCGGGTGCTTGTGTCCTTTGGCTTTGGCACGGCCCGGGGATCGAGCTCCCGGGGGGGAGTGAAGGCGCTGCGGGCGGCCCTGCGGCAGCGGGAAGGAGGATCGGGTGTGGTGCTGACGGTGGACGGCCCTCGGGGGCCTCGGCACGTGGCCAAGCCCGGGGCGGGATTCGTGGCCCGCGCCCTGGGGGCCCGGGTGTTGCCGGTGCGTGCCTTCATGCACCCGGTGGTGACCTTTGCCTCCTGGGACCGCTTTCAATTGCCGCTGCCTTGTGCCCGGTGCACCATTGTGTATGGGGAGCCGCTGGCACCGCCGGCTGCAGGCGAGGACCTCGATGCCTACAGCCAGCGTCTCACCGCAGCCTTGGAGGCCATCGCCATGCCTTCGGAGGGGCGTGATGCATGACGTTTGGGGGACATGCGGGGCGGCGCTGGGCACCCGACTTCCCGCGCCCTGGGTCGCTTCCCTGGGCAGTGCCTTGGGGCGGGCCTTGTGGTGGCTTTTGCCCAAGCGCCGGGGCCTTGCCTGCGCTTCGGTGCATCGGCGCCTGGGCGTGTCAGGGCCTGCGGCCGAGCGCATTGCGCGGGAGAGTTTCCGGCATACGGGCATGGCCTTTGCCGAAATCTTCCAAGGCCGAGGCACCGGGCCGCGGTTTCTGCACGAACAGGTGATCGTCGAGCGCCCGGATCTCCTGACTGCCCTTTTTTCCAGCACTCGGCCCGCGGTGGTGGTGAGCGGCCATTTGGGGGCCTGGGAGCTCTTGGTTGCCCTCATGGCCTTGTTTCCGCACCGTCCTGCGTGCCAGGTGGTGGTGCGGCTGCCCAAGAGCCCGTTTTTGCGCGGCCTTATCCTCCATGCCCGCAATCAGGCCCGCATCCGTACCGTGGGGCATCGGGACGCCAGCGCCGGGGTGCTCGCCATGCTGCGCGCTGGAGGGCTCGCCGCCTTTTTGGTGGATCACCATTGCCGCCGGGCCGAAGCCGAACGGCTGCCGTTTTTGGGGCGGGAGGCATCGGTCAATCGGGGCCCGGCGCTCCTTGCCGTACGGGCCAAGGCCGAGGTGTGGCCGCTTTTTTTGGTAAGAGAGCCCAAAATTGGGAGTTTTCGCTTGCTTCAAGAAAGCCCCTTGGATACTCGGGGGCTTACGGGTGAGCCTACGGCCAGGGTGCGGGCCGTATGCCGGTTCTACACCCAGGCCGTGGAGCGCGCCGTGCGTCGCTACCCGGAACAGTGGCTGTGGCTGCATCGGCGCTGGAAGGCATGAGTCCCGCCTGGCGGGTACGTGTTGGATATGAACGATAAAAGATTGCCGGAGGTCACGATGTTCGCGCGAATCGGTCTTGTGTGGAAAGTCCTCTTCATTGTCCTTCTTGGTCCGGCGGTGACCGCGGTTGTTTTGTTTTTCCAGCATGTGGCGCGCATCCAGCAAGACGCCGTGGATGCCCGCATCGAAGAGAGCCGCTCCATCGTCATGATGGCCGAAGGAGTGCGTGAAACCATGGCGCATAAGCTTTCCCTCGACGTGCTGCGCCCCTTTGACGAGTTGCGTTCGGACCCGGCCCGTCTTTTGGAGGCAGTGCCTATCGTGACCGCCATGAACACCGCCGCGGCCGAGGCCAAGGAGGCGGGCTACGAGTTTCGTGTGCCCAAGGTGAGTCCGCGCAACCCCAAAAACGAGCCCAACGCTTTGGAGCTCAAGGTGCTCGAAGAGCTCAAGGCCACGGGTGCTCCGGAAAAGGTCATCGTGGAGAAGGATCGCATCCTCTATTTTCGCCCCATCCGCCTCACCCAGGAGTGCCTCTACTGCCATGGGGATCCCAAGGGCGAAAAAGACCCTACCGGTGGGGTCAAGGAAGGCTGGAAAGTCGGCGAGATCCACGGGGCTTTCTCCGTCATCATGTCCATGGACGCAGCCAATGCCGCGGTGTGGCAAAGTGCGGTGCGTCTGGGGCTGGAGACTCTGGGGATCCTGGCTTTGGTCGGCGCCATCGCCTGGTTCTTGGTGCGCCGCGGCGTCATCCGTCCCCTGGTGCAGACCGGCGCCTATCTGGATCGCCTGGCCGCCGGCGACATGACCTCCACCATCCCTGTGGAGCGCGAGGATGAGATCGGCCTGATGCAGCGCAACCTCAACGCCATGGCGCAAGGGCTGCGTTCCATCGTTCAGGATATCGTGGCCCGCTCCCGCACCCTTATCGGCGCTTCCGCGGAGCTGGAGACCATGGCCGACACCTTGCTTGCCCGCTCCAAGGATTTGGCCAGCCGCTCCCACACCGTGGCCACCGCTTCGGAAGAGATGAGCGTCAACATGAACAACGTCGCCGCAGCCATGGAGCAGGCGTCCACCAACGTGAGCACCGTGGCCGCGGCTTCGGAGGAGATGAGCGCCACTATCCATGAGATCGCCGGGAACACTGAAAAGGCTCGGGAAGTGACCCAACGGGCGGTGACCACCGCCACCTCGGCTTCTCAGCGGGTGCACCAATTGGGCGAAGCCGCCCAGGAGATCGGCAAGGTCACCGAGACCATCGCCGCCATCTCCGCCCAGACCAACCTCCTTGCCTTGAACGCCACTATCGAGGCTGCCCGGGCCGGAGAGGCGGGCCGTGGTTTTGCGGTAGTGGCCAATGAGATCAAAGAACTGGCCAACCAGACGGCCCGGGCCACCGAGGACATCAGCCACCGCATCGAGGGCATCCAATCCTCGGCCGGGGCCACGGTGGCGGAGATCAATCAGGTCATGGCGGTCATCGAAGAGGTCAACGCCTTTGTGGCCACCATTGCCGCGGCGGTGGAAGAGCAGAGCGTGACCACCAGGGACATCGCCCAGAACGTGGCCCAGGCCTCCCAGGGGCTGCAGGAGGTCAACGAAAACGTGGCTCAGGCCTCGTCGGTAACAGGCGAAATCGCCCAGGATATCGTCGGCGTCAACGAGGCTTCGGGATCCATTTCGGTGAGCAGCACCCAGCTCAAGCAGCATGCGGAAAATTTGACGCTCTTGGCCCAGGCCCTGCAGTCGCTGGTGGAGCGGTTCCGGGTGGAGTAAGTCGCGGACCTGCTCGGGGGTGCGTTGTCAGCTGTGGGTAAAAACGCTACACCGCCTTGTGAAACTTGGCTTGAGGAGGCAGATATGTCAGAAGTGGTGCATGACGGCGAGGTCATCGAGGTCAAACTGGACAAAGATATCGTTTCCACCACGGTGGAAGCCATCAAGACGGAGTTGGTGGACCTTGTCGCCTTCAAACCAGCGGAACTGCGCCTGAACCTTGCGCAGGTCCAACTGGTGGATTCCATGGGTATCGGCGTGCTGGTGGCTACCCACAATTCCTTGAAGAAAAACGGCGGGGCCTTGCGTCTGACGCACGTACCCTCGCCTGTGGCCAAGCTCTTGCGCTCCATGCGTCTGGACCGGCATTTCACGGTGGAGGAGTAGGGCGGGCTTGCCGGACCGCTTCTTTTCCCAAAATCCAAGGAGAAGCCTCATGATGATGGATGACGAAACTCTCGGCATGTATGTGGAAGAGGCCATGGAGCACCTCGCCGATATTGAGAACGATCTTTTGGCCATCGAGCAGGCCGGGGCGGATATCGACGAGGAACTGGTCAACAAGGTCTTTCGTGCTGCCCACTCCATCAAGGGAGGCGCTGGATTCTTGGGCCTGTCCAAGATCAAGGACTTGGGGCACAAGATCGAAAATGTCTTGGACTTGATCCGCAACCGGGAGCTGACGCCCACCCCGGACGTGGTCAATATCGTGCTCCTCGCCTTCGACAAATTGCGCGACATGATCGCCTCCGCAGCCACGAGCAATGATGAGGATATCGAAAGCCACATCGCCGCGCTCACCGGGATCGTCACCGGCGGCGGCCAGCCGGCGGCCCAGGCCGCGGTGGAGACTTTGGTGGACATCCAAAATCCCCAAGGGCGTTCCGTGTTCGCGGTGTCTCGCTTCGATCTCGAACAGGCGACCAAAGGGGGAAAGAACCTCTACTTGCTGGAATTCGATCTCATTCACGACATCGAAGCCAAAAAGAAGACCGCCTTGGATGTGCTCAAGAACTTGGAGACCACGGGGACTATTATCGATGTCAAGCTCGACTTGGAAGCCGTGGGCGATCTGGAAGGCGGTGATTTTTCCAATCGCATTCCGCTCTACGTGCTTTTTGCCTCCATCATCGAGGCGGACATCATGCCCGCGCTTCTGGATTTGAATCAGAGCGCCATTCATGCTGTGGATCTGGCCTCGGCCCCGGCGGCTTCGGCCCCGGAGTTCGCCCAGGAGCTTTTGGAGACCACGCCTCCCACGCCGGAGGAGGACCGCACCGACGACCTCGTGAAAGAGCTGTTTTCGGCGGATACCTTGGCGGCAGCCGTGGAGTCCCCTGCGCCTCAAGCGGGTCCTGCTCCTGCGGCCTCATCTCCTGCGCCGACGCCGCCCCGTGCGCCGGAAGCGCCCAAGCCTTCGGCTCCGTCGAAACCTGCGCCAGCCGCGGCGGCAAGCGAGCCAGAACCAGCGTCGGCAGATGCCGCCCCCAAACCCGGCGGCAAGACATTTACCCAGTCCGAGACCTTGCGGGTGCATGTGAGCCTTTTGGAGGACCTCATGAACCTGGCCGGAGAGCTGGTGCTCAGCCGCAACCAGCTCATGCAGGCCATCTCCTCCAACGTCCTGCATCAGATCCAAGTGGCCGGGCAGCGCATCGATTTGGTGACCTCGGAGTTGCAGGAAACCATCATGCTCACCCGCATGCAGACCATCGGCACCATCTTCAACAAATTTCCGCGAGTGGTGCGGGATTTGGCCCGCTCCTTGGGTAAGCAGATCGATCTTCAATTGGAAGGCAACGAGGTCGAGCTGGACAAGACCATTATCGAGGGGTTGGGTGATCCCTTGACGCATTTGGTGCGTAATTCCGCCGACCACGGCATCGAGACACCGGAAGAGCGCACCGCCAAGGGGAAAAGCCCCACCGGCACCATCCTCCTCAAGGCCTATCACGAAGCGGGCCAGGTCATTGTGGAGATCATCGACGATGGTCGCGGCCTCAATACCGCCAAAATCGTGGAAAAGGCCGTGGCCAAGGGGCTCATCACCGCGGAGCAGGCCCGTGGCATGAGCGAAAAGGAGAAAGCCAACCTGATTTTTCTGCCGGGACTCTCCACCGCAGAGAAAGTCACCGATGTCTCCGGCCGCGGCGTAGGCATGGATGTGGTGAAGTCCAATCTCGATCAACTGGGCGGTCAGGTGGATATCGAGACCCAACCGGACAAGGGCACCACCATTCGCATCAAACTGCCCTTGACCTTGGCGATCATTCCGAGCCTTCTCGTTTCCGTGGGCGAAGAGCGCTTCGCCGTGCCTCAGGTCAATGTGGACGAACTGTTGCGTGTCCCGGCCCAGAGCATCGGCGAGCGTATCGAGTTGGTGGGAGACGCGGAGGTCCTCATTTTGCGCGGTGAGCTCATCCCCTTGGTCTATCTCTCCAGTGTGCTCAATTTGGGGGACGAGTTTTCGTCGGCGGCGCGCATGGTGGGGCATGTGCTTCGTGGCGAGCCGGCGCCGGAAAAACCCGTGGACATCAATCTGGTGGTCGTGTCCGCCGGGCAGTTCCGCTATGGCTTGGTGGTGGACGAACTGCATGACTCGGTGGAGATCGTGGTCAAGCCTTTGGGGCGGCACTTCAAGGAATGCCAGGGCTATGCCGGGGCCACCATCATGGGCGATGGTCATGTGGCTTTGATCCTGGATGTAGCAGGTCTGGGCCGCTTGGCGGATCTCAGCATTACCGCCGGCTTGGAGCAGAAGAGCGTCGCCTTAGCCAAGGAAGAAGCGGCCAAGGGCGTTCGGGAAGATCGCATTTCGCTCTTCACCTTCCGCAATACTCCGACAGAACACTGTGCCGTGCCCTTGGATTTGGTGGCTCGGGTGGAGCTCATCCAGGCCAAGGACATCGAGGAAGTCAGCGGTCGCCGGGTGATCAAATACCGCGGCGGCAGTCTCCCGGTCTTTTCTTTGGATCAGGCGGCCAATGTGGGCATGCTGGAGCTTTCCGGTGAATTGGTGGTCATTGTCTTTTCCATCAACGGTCACGAGATCGGGCTCTTGGCATCGCCGCCGGTGGACGCCATGGAGCTGGACGTTGCCATTGATGCCTTTACCCTGCGCCAGCCCGGTATCAGCGGTTCGGCCATCATCGGCGAGCATACGACGCTCATCGTAGACATCTACGAGTTGGTGCAGACCCTGCAGCCCGATTGGTTCGTGGAACGCACCGCCTTGCTGCCGGATGCGGGTGGTGACGGCGAAGTAGGGGTGCCCAACCTTTTGCTGGTGGAGGATTCCGAATTCTTCCGCAACCAAGTACGGCGGTTTTTGGAGACGGACGGCTACACCGTGGAAACTGCGGAAGACGGCCTGGTGGCCTGGAACATGCTCCAGGCAGATCCGGATCGCTACGACCTCGTGGTCACGGATATCGAGATGCCCAACATGGACGGCTTCCAGCTGGCGGAACAGATTCGTAGCGACGCCCGCTTTACAGGCTTGCCTATCGTTGCGCTCACGTCCTTGGCCAGCGAGGAAGATCAGGCCCGAGGCAAGGCGGTGGGCATTGATGCCTATGAAATCAAGTTGGACAAAGACCGTCTGCTGCAGTCCATTTACGACTGTCTGCAACGCTACGCTGCCGCATAAGGAGGCTCCATGAAAACGCAACAAAGCGGTCCGCTTCAGATGTCGTGCTTTTATGTGGGATCCGCCCTGTGTGGTATCGATATCCGCGTCATCCAAGAGATGAACAAGCAGATGGAGATGACCCGGGTTCCTGGTGCTCCGTCGTATGTGCTCGGCATCATGAATTTGCGCGGCCGTATCGTCACCATCATCGATCTGGGCAAGAAACTGGGCCTCGGTGAGTCGAAGAAGACGGAGCAAAGTCGCATCATTATCGTAAATTCCCGGGAAGAAAACATCGGCCTTTTAGTCGATCGTATTGCGGATGTCGTAACGACGCGGTGGGAAGATGTTGATCCGACACCTTCCAACATCAAGGGTATCAAAGGGAAATATTTTCATGGAGTGTGCAAGGCCGGAAAAGAACTGGTCGCTATTTTAGACATCGATGCGGTCCTTGGTGACGAGTAACCCGGGAGATAACATGCCCATTCGTGTTCTTGTGGTGGACGACACCATCATGTACCGGAAAGTGGTGTCGGATATCCTTGCAGAAGTCCCTGATGTGGAAGTGGTGGGCACCGCCAATAACGGTCAGATCGCTCTGTCGCGTATTGCCTCGGTGCAGCCCGACCTCATCACTTTAGATGTCGAGATGCCGGTGATGAATGGCTTGGAGCTGTTGGAGGAAATGCAGCGTCGCGGTTTGGACGTGGGTGTCATCATGCTTTCCACCCTGACCAAGCGGGGCAGTGAAATCACGCTCAGGGCCTTGGAATTGGGGGCGTTTGACTTCATCACCAAGCCTGACGCCGAGGACCGGGACCAGGCGGTGCGGGAGTTGCGCAGCGCCCTTGTGCCGCGCATCAAGGCGTACGCCAAACGGATGGAAGTGCGGCGGCTGCTGCGGTCGCGCCCGACGCCGTCGCCGACAACTGCTCCAGCAGCCAAGCCTTCCGTGGCTCCACTGGCCCGGCGAGTAGGAAAATCCAAGGCTGTGGCCATTGGTGTGTCCACCGGCGGTCCCAATGCCTTGGCGCAGATGCTCCCCAAGCTTCCCAAGTTGGGAGTGCCTATCTTTTTGGTACAGCACATGCCGCCGGTGTTTACCAAGTCTCTTGCCGAAAGTCTGGACGCCAAATGCGCCTATACGGTGCGGGAGGCCGAACACAACGAAATCGTGGTGCCGGATACCATCTATATCGCTCCAGGGGGCAAGCAGATGCGTGTTGCTTCGGGGAGTGCCGGTCTGAAGGTCATCCAGATCACGGACGATCCGCCGGAGAACAATTGCAAGCCTTCGGTGGATTACCTGTTCCGCTCCGTGGCCCGGGAATATGGGGCGTTGGTTACCGGTGTTATTATGACCGGCATGGGCGGCGATGGCACCCTCGGGCTCAAGGTCATGAAGAGCTTTGGCGCGGTTACCATTGGCCAGGACGAGGCGTCCTGCGTGGTGTATGGCATGCCGAAGATGGCCATTGAAGCAGGCGTGGTGGATATCGTTACCCCGCTGGACCGTATTGCGGAAGAGATCGTGCGTACGGTGCGTTAGAACGCCTGAACGGGATGCCTATGGTGGCGATTACTGCCGATGAAATCAGCACGCTGACCAAATATGTCTACGCGTTGTGCGGCGTGGCCTTGGATGCGAGCAAGGCATACCTGTTGGAGTCACGCTTCAAGCCGTTGCTTTCCAAGTACGGCCTGTCGTCCTACATGGAGCTCTACCAGAAGGCCGTTGCGGACAAGAGCGGGGAGATGGAGAAGGATATCGTCAGCGCCATTACTACCAATGAGACGCTGTTTTTCCGCGACAATTCTCCCTTCGAGGTCTTCAAGCACAAAATCCTGCCAGACATTATCGATGCCCGCTCCAAGATGTATGCAGGTCGGCCGATCCCTATTCGTATCTGGAGTGCGGCCTGTTCCACGGGTCAGGAGGTGTACAGCATCGCCATTGCGCTCATCGAGACTTTAGGCCGCTTGGACCGCTATCAGATTTCCATTTTGGGTACGGATATCTCGGACGAAGCCATCGCTAAAGCAAGTTACGGCAAGTACAATAAGTTTGAGATCGAACGCGGCTTACCCATGAATGTTTTGCACCGCTATTTCACGTCCACCGGGGATGGATGGCGCATCAAGGATGAGATCCGCGCCATGGCGGTGTTCAAGAAATTCAATCTCATGAAGCCGTTTACCGGCCTGGGCCGTTTTGACGTGGTCTTTTGCCGCAACGTGGCCATCTACTTTACGCCTCAGGACAAGCGGGCCGTGTTCGAGAAGATCGCCGGCGTGCTCGAGCCGGACGGCGCCCTCATCATTGGATCCACCGAATCCCTTTCCGGGGTGACGACGATGTTCGAACCGCGGCGGTATATGCGCGCCGTGTTTTACCAGTTGGCTGGAACTCCGCGTCCGGCCGCCGCGAGCACAGCACCGCCGCAGCCTGCGGCCTTTTCTGCTCCTTCCCCGCCGCGGCCGGTGTCTCCGCCTCGCCCGTCGGTGACCGGCGCCTCCCGGCCTGCCGCTGCGCCGCCACGGGGAGCCCCCGCCTCCGTTGGGCCGAGACCACCGGCGCAGAAGGCGTCTCCTTCGCCTCCGCCGTCACCAGGCGTGACCACGGCTATGCGGCAGCCTACACCCCCGTTGCCGCGAGAGCCTGAAACGGTCGCCGTGTCCACGCCTGCGCCAGCATCTGTGGAGCAGGAGGCTGCGGCGCGTCCTGCCCCACCGCGCCGCCAGGCACCGCCGCCACCAACGCGGCGCCTGCCTCCTCAAGGACCTCCGGCGGACAAGGTGGCCTTGAAGAAACTTCTCATGCAAAAAAAGGCTGCCAAGAAGGCTGGTGCTGCCTGATGCCTCTCTGCCTTGACTGGGATGACGACGCCCTTGGTGTCCCCCTGCGTCCAGAAGACTCGTTGTGGCAGGCCATGGGATGTGCGGATCCTGGCTGGCCTGGACCGGAGCGGGTGAGAGTGCTTGCGGCCTGTTCTTCGACCTTGGACGTGGCCTGGCAGTTGGTGCGGCGCGGAGAGCTCGCCCCGTGGGATTCGGTGCTATGCGCCCGCCAATGGGCAGGCCGAGGGCAGATGCGGCGGTCGTGGGCTTCACCGCCAGGAAATCTCTACGCCAGCGTGCGGCTGCCGAAACTCTCTTCTGCCTGGGAGCCTCTGATTTCCCTCATGGTGGGGTTCGGGATGCGCCAAGGATTGGGGCAGGAAGCCGTACGTCTCAAGTGGCCCAACGACCTGGTTTTGGAAGGGAAGAAACTCGGCGGGATTCTTCTGGAAGAGCGCGACGGCGTGCTCGTGGCCGGTATTGGCATCAATCTTGTTTCCGCCCCCCAAATCGAGGAGCTTCGGTCCGAAGCAGCTCTCCCCGCAGGGAGGCTTCCCGCGCCGTGCCCGCCGGTTTTGGGCCTGTGGCGGCAACTTGTGCATGGGCTTCGTCTCTGCTACGAGACGATTCCTGCCTCCACGAGCCCTGCGGTATGGTGTTCTTCCCTTTCTTCCTGTTTGGCCTGGCATGGCCAATGGGTTCAGGTCGAAGATCATCGATCATCGATTTGTGGTATTCTTTGTGGCGTGGCCACAGAAGGAGCCTTGCGTTTGATGCTCCCTGGAGGCGAAGAGGCGCGGATCACCAGTGGATCGCTGCGACCTGTGTCCCCTAATTCATAGAGCGATTTTGAGGAGAAAGAGATGGCGCGCACCTTCGATGCGGTTGTCGAGGAACTTCGTGGAAAAAAAATCTTGGTGGCCAACCGGGGGATCCCGGCGCGGCGGATCATGCGTTCCATCAAGGAAGTTTTCCATGCAGTACCTCTGGTGACGGCTACGGATGTAGACAAGACCGCCCCGTATACGGCTTCGGCCCATGAGCTCTTGCTTTTGGGGGAAGACCACCGGGCGTATTTGGATATTCAGACTATTGTGGCCAAGGCCAAATCGAGAGACGTGATCGCCATTCATCCCGGGTGGGGGTTTGCCTCGGAAGACGACAATTTCCCTCGGGTCTGCGCAGATGCAGGCATTGTTTTTATCGGCCCCACTGCCGAGGCCATGCGGCTTTTGGGGAACAAGGTCGAAGTGCGGCGACTTGCCAAACGATTGGATATCCCGGTGGTGCCTGGCTCCGAAGGGGCGGTGAGTATTGAGGAGGCCCGGGAGGTGGTCCGGCAGCTCGGACTGCCGGTCATGCTCAAGGCCGAAGGCGGCGGCGGAGGCCGCGGTATTTACGAGGTGTTCGACGAGGAGCAATTGGAAGACTCCTTCGTCAAGGCCTCGGCCTTGGCGCAGGCCTCCTTCGGCAACCCCCGGCTCTACGTGGAGCGCCTGCTCACCTCGGTACGCCACATCGAAATCCAGGTGATCGCCGACAAGTACGGCAATGTCTTCGCCTTTGATGAACGCGACTGCACCATCCAGCGTAACCACCAAAAGCTGGTGGAAATCACCCCCTCGCCGTGGGCGGGCATGACGCCCGAGTTGCGCGCCCGCCTCAAGGACTATGCCCGTCGTTTGGTGCAGGCTGTAGGGTATTATTCTTTGTGCACGGTGGAGTTTTTGGTGGACCGTGAGGGGCGTCCGTACCTCATCGAGGTGAACACCCGCTTGCAGGTGGAGCACGGCATCACCGAATGCCGCTACGGTATCGATCTCGTAGAAGAGCAGATCGCCGTTGCCTTTGACGCCGAGCTGCGGCTGCGGGAGGAGGAAGTGCTCCCGCATAGCTGCGCTATCCAGGTGCGTATCAATTGTGAGGATCCTCAGCAGAAATTCGCCCCCAACTCCGGCCGTATCACCCGCTACATCTCGCCGGGTGGTCCTGGAATCCGGGTGGATTCATGTGTGAGCAGTGGCTATGAGTTTCCTTCGCAGTATGACTCCGCAGCCTCGCTGCTCATTGCGTATGGTCGGGACTGGACCAAGGTGTTGGGGACCCTGGAACGGGCTTTGGGCGAGTACATCATCGGCGGCCTCAAGACCACCATCCCGTTCCACCGGCAGGTGATCGCCCATCCCCGCTTCCGCAGCGGCGACTACGACACCACTTTTGTGGATACGACCCCGGAGCTCATGGACTACCGGGACCCAGAGCCGGAGGCCATGCGCCTTGCCCGCTTGGTGGCGGAAATTTCCGCCTGGGGTTATAACCCGCACCTGAAGCTGGGCGAATACCGCACCCGTGACAGTGTCCGCATTGGTCCCTTCCGGCCGAGCCTGCCGCGCATCGAACCGGAATACTACCGCTATCCCTACCCGCGTGGGGACCGCGACGCCATTCTCGATTTCATTCGTGATTCCGGGTACGTGCATTTTTCCGACACCACGTGCCGCGACATCACGCAGTCCAACTCCGGCAATCGCTTTCGCTTGGCCGAGGACCGCATCATTGGTCCATATCTGGACAACTGCGGGTTCTTTTCCTTGGAGAACGGTGGCGGCGCCCATTTCCATGTGGCCATGCTTGCCAACATGACCTACCCGTTCACCGAGGCCAAGGAGTGGAACGCCTTTGCCCCCAAGACCCTCAAGCAAATCCTTATTCGCTCCACCAATGTGCTTGGCTACAAGCCCCAGCCGCGCAACCTCATGCGCCGTACCGGCGAGATGATCTGTGAGCACTATGACGTCATCCGCTGTTTCGATTTTCTCAATCACATCGAAAACATGCGCCCGTTTGCGGAAGTAGCGCTCGCCTCCAAGAAGAATATCTGGGAGCCGGCCATCTCGCTCTCGTGGGCCCAGGGGTTTGACGTGCCGCACTATCTGGGCGTGGTGGAAGAGATCATCGCCATGACCGCCGAAGTGGCGGGGTGTTCCAAGAAGAAGGCGGAAAAGCTTATCATCTTGGGTCTCAAGGACATGGCCGGGGTGTGTCCGCCCCGCTTCATGACCGAGCTCGTTTCCTCCATCCGCAAGGCCTATCCGGACCTCGTGGTGCATTACCACCGGCATTACACGGATGGACTCTTTGTGCCTGCAGTGGCTGCGGCGGCCCAGGCCGGGGCGCATATCGTCGACACGGCCATCGGCGCGGCGGTGCGCTGGTATGGCCAGGGGGAGGTGCTGTCCACCGCGGCCTACATCGAAGAGTTGGGCATGAAGACCAATCTCAACAAAGAGATGATCCGCACCGCAGGCTTTGTCCTCAAGCAGATCATGCCGTACTACGACCGCTATACTGCGCCGTATTTTCAAGGCATCGATTACGACGTCGTCGAGCATGGCATGCCCGGTGGGGCGACATCGTCCTCCCAGGAAGGGGCGATGAAGCAAGGCTACATCCATCTCTTGCCGTACATGCTCAAGTTCCTTGCCGGCACCCGCAAGATCGTGCGCTACCACGACGTGACTCCTGGATCGCAAATTACCTGGAATACGGCGTTTCTTGCAGTGACTGGCGCCTTCAAGCGCGGAGGCCGCAAGGCGGTGCGGCGGCTTTTGCATGTGCTCGAACAGGTTGTGAGCACTCCAGAGGATCAAGTGTCCGAAGAGCTGCGTCGCGACCGGCTCATGATCTATCAGGACGCCAACGATGCCTTCCGGGATCTCTTGCTTGGAAAATTTGGTCGTCTCCCCTTGGGTTTCCCGCCGGACTGGGTCTATGCTTCGGCTTTTGGGACAGACTATCACGATGCTCTGGCGCGGCGCACGGAGCGCTCTCCCCTGGTGAATCTCCCGGATGTGGACATGGCCGCGGAAACCCGCGCTTTGACCGAGCATATCGGCCGGACCCCAACGGAAGAAGAGATCGTCATGTACCTCAATCATCCCGGCGACGCCCTCAAGACCATCCAATTCGTGCGGACCTATGGCGATGCCAACAACTTGCCGTTGCATGTCTGGTTCGAGGGGCTGCCGGTGGGGGAGAAGCTTCTCTTCCGCGATAGCCTCGGCAAGCACCATGAGCTCGTCATCACGCATATCGCTCGGCCTGACGATCACGGTATGAGCCTGGTCGCCTACAGCCTGGATTCCGAATTTTTCAGCATGCAGGTCAAGGTTGCCGAAGGCACGGCCAAGGACGATGGCGGCGTGGAGATGGCTGACCCCGCCAACCCCTACCATGTGGCTGCGCCTTCCAACGGCGACCTCTGGGTCATGCACGTGAAGCCGGGCGATCTGGTGAAAAAAGGGGAGGAGATTTGCAACATCTCCATCATGAAGCAGGAAAAGGCCGTGCTCGCGCCGGTGGACGGCATGGTGGAGCGCGTACTGAAATTCGCTGATTTCCATGAAGACAAGAAGATGGTACCGGTCAAGGAGGGAGAGCTTCTCGTGGTGCTCGTGCCCGCCCCCAAGAAATGCCCCACCTGCGGCATGGCGGTCACCCGCGAGGACTACCGTTTCTGCCCCGGGTGCGGCCAGAAAGTGTAGTATGCACAAGGGTAGCTTTTTACTAAAGCTGCCCTTTTTGGTGTCGTCAAGGGCTGGTGTGCTGCTTTTTTTTGTGGCAGATTCAGCAGGAAACATGCTGGCACCCGCAGCGCCCTAAGGAGTGCACATGGCAAAAAAAGCCCACAAAACGAAAACCCCTTCCACGGAGCAGGCACAAGGAGCCGCTATGGATATGGAACAGACGGAGGCCTTGAAGGCCCAGCTGGTCCTCACGGGCAAGGATATCGTTGCCATTGGTGAGGAGGCCGAGCTTCTCGTTGGTGGCAAGAACTACAACACTGCCATCATCAGCACCATCGACGGCATTCGCGCCCCACAATTTCGGGCCATTTCTTCCATCGCTTTCCATAAGATTCTCGACGAGACCAAAGTCAATGCCGCAGTGGTACGCTCTACCGTAGACCGCGCGTACGAGTCCGTGGATTGGTCTTCGCCTGAGGTGAACCGGGATGCGGGCTTTTTGCAGAAGTTTGTACGCCGCATTGCCCAGGACATTCGAGAGAATCCCAAGCGTCATGAAGGCACCCTCATCCGCCTGCGCACCTTCATCAATAACGTGGTGGAGGGGTTTGCGGTCTCTCCGGAAGGCATCGACCAGCTGCGCAAGCGCTCGGTGCTGGTGCAGGCGGCCATCCTTTCCGTGGATCTGCCCAAGGAAGTGGAGATGGCGGTACGCCAGGCCTATCAGGACATCTGCCGTGAAGCGGGCTTGGAAAACGAGCCTGTGGCCGTGCGTTCTTCGGCTGCTGGCGAGGATAGCCGCAAAAAGGCCTTTGCCGGCCTCCAGGATACCTACCTCAATATCGTCGGCGAGAACGACGTAGTACAGGCCTACCATTGGGACTGCGCTTCGGCCTATAATTTGCGCTCTATGACCTACCGCCGCGAGGCCATCTTGGACGCCGTGGCCCGGGCAGAGCAGACTGGCGACGATTCCATCGCGACCAAGGCCAAGCAGGAGTGGGCCATCGAGAACACCTCCCTTTCCGTATGCATCATGCGCATGATCAACCCGGTGATTTCCGGGACGGCCTTTTCTGCAGACACGGCCACCGGCTGCCGCGGCACCACTCGCAATGACTTGGTCTCCATCGATGCGAGCTACGGCCTGGGCGAGGCCGTGGTAAGCGGCATGGTGACACCGGACAAATTTTACGTGTACCAGCGCGAAGACGGCCAGGAAGTGGTCATTCGCTTCATGGGCTGCAAAGACAAGCGCATCGTGTACAAGGAGTCGGGCAAGGGCACCAAGGTGGAAGCCGTGCCCGAGGAGATGATCTACCGCTGGTCGCTTTCCTTGGCGCAGGCCGAGGCCGTGGCCAAGGGGGTGCGCCGCATCAGCCAGGCCTACGGTGGCATGATCATGGACTCGGAGTTTTGTATCGACCAGTGGGATCGCCTGTGGTTCGTGCAGGCCCGGCCTGAGACCCGCTGGAACGAGGAGCTGGAAAAGCATCCCCATTCCATCTTCATGCGCCGCAAGGAAGTGGACCCCACGGCTTTGCTCCGGGCCGAAGTACTCCTGGAGGGCAATGGGGCCTCCCGCGGCGCGGGGCAGGGCAAGGTGCGGTTTTTGCGTTCTGCCTTGGAGCTCAACAAGATCAACAAAGGCGACGTGCTTGCCGCGGACCGCACCGATCCGGATATGGTGCCAGGCATGCGCATCGCGTCCGCCATTTTGGCCGACGCAGGCGGGGACACCAGCCATGCGGCCATCACCTCTCGGGAGCTGGGTATCCCGGCGGTCATCGGCATCAAGCGTCTGGAGAAGCTGCGGGCCCTGGACGGTCACGAAGTGACGGTGGATGGCTCCCGCGGCAAGGTGTACCGCGGGCTTTTGCCCTTGGTGGAAGTGGGCGGCGAAATCGACGTGAGCAAGCTTCCGGCCACCAAGACCAAAATTGGCCTCATCCTCGCCGATGTGGGCCAGTCCATGTTCCTTTCCCGTCTGCGCGATGTGCCCGATTTCGAAGTCGGTCTGCTGCGGGCCGAGTTCATGCTCGGCAACATCGGCGTGCATCCCTTGGCGCTGGAAGCCTATGACAAGGGGACGTTGCAGCAGACGGTTCAGGCTAAGCTTGCGGAGATGGAGCGCGACCTGACCAAACTTCTTGCCGAGCAGATGGCATCCGGGATCGCCACGCTGGATATCAAGCTGCGGGCGTATGTGGGCACGGTGACCGGGCTTTCGCGCCAAATGGAAGAGCTTACGGAACGGGAAGGATCCAAAGGCACGGATGAAGTGCTCGCCTTGCACCGCCAGCTACGAGAGCTCGACAAACAATTGGACGTATATCTCGAGTATGCCACCCAGCGCCTCGAAACCCTCAAGACATCCAACGATCTGGCGACCCACGTGGCCATCATCATGGGGTATGCCGACGAGTTGGAGGCTCTGGGGAGTGATGTGGCGTCCCAGCGCCGCCGGGCGGAGATCGAAGAGAGCATCCAGGCGCAGGTGGAGCGCGTTAAAGATGACCCCATGGTGCAGGATGTCCTGGCGCGCATTACTGCCCTGCGAGAGGATATGGCCCGCAAAGCGGGCTTGGCCCAGGAGATGGAATTCGTGCGCACCTTGCCCCAGAAGATCGCGGAGATTCTGCGCTCCCGAGGGGTGCGCAGCGGCAAGGAGCTCTACGTCCAGGGCCTGTCCCAGGGTCTCGCGCTTTTTGCCATGGCCTTCCACGGTCGGCCCATCGTCTACCGCACCACAGACTACAAAACCAATGAATACCGCAATCTCTTGGGCGGCTCTCTGTTCGAGGCCTACGAGGACAACCCCATGCTCGGCTACCGCGGCGTGTCCCGCCAGGTGCACGACTGGGAGATCGAGGCCTTCAAGCTGGCGCGCGGGGTGTACGGCGGCACCAACCTCCATCTCATGCTGCCTTTCGTGCGCACCTTGGAGGAGGCCCGCTCCATGAAGCGCTACCTGGCGCAGGTGCACAACTTGCGCTCCGGCGATCAGGGGCTCAAACTCATCCTCATGAGCGAGATTCCGAGCAATGCCATTCTCGCCAAGGAATTCATCAAGGAGTTCGATGGGTTTTCCATCGGCTCCAATGATATGACCCAGCTCGTCCTGGGTACGGACCGCGACAACTCGCGGCTGCGTCACATCTACGACGAGGAAGACCCGGCGGTGGTGTGGGCTATTCTCACCACCATCTTTACGGGTCAGAAGTACGGGAAGAAAATCGGTTTCTGCGGGCAGGGGGTTTCCAACTCCAAGATCGTGCGCGGGCTCGTGTGCATCGCCGGGATCGTTTCCGCATCGGTGGTGCCGGACACCTACCAGCAGACCAAGTTCGACGTGGCCGAAGTAGAGGCGGAGAACATCCCCGTGGAACGCTTGGGCGCGTGGCTCTCGGAACAGCACTTGGCCCGGCTCCACACCCTGATGCAGGAGAACCATTACGGCCACATCCTGAAAAAAAGCACTTCGGCGGCAGACCTCATGGACTGGTACGAAGGGGAGCTGGCCCGGCTGCACGAGCAACTCCAAAACCACCTGGGCACCATGAAAGAAGACTTCTACCGCCAGGAATTGACGGCTTTTCGTCGCACGTTCCATAAACCAGTGATCTATGCCAATTGGGATTGGTCGCGCACCGTGGAGGACGCTTTGCATCACGCAGGCTTTGCCTCTTTCGCGGAGCAGGCCGAGGCGCTTGCCCGGCAGCGCGAAAACGAGTGGTAGTGCTGGGGGAGGCCACGCGGCCTCCCCAGCTGTGTGGACAATCCCGAGGAGTTGTCTATGGGGCGGTGGGTCGGAGTAATGCTGGTGCTTGGCCTTGTGGGCTGTACGCAGGAAGCCCAGAACCAATTAGGCCGAGCCATCCAGAACTGGACAGGGACCAACGGGGTGCTGGAAATTTATGCCGGCAACACTTTGGTCAAACGGTTTTTGCAGATCGACAAGCTCTCCACAGCCATGGGCACTTCGGACCGCAGCGCCCGAGAGTACCGCTTCGGGTATGGCGTGCTCGATGCCAATCTCAACGGCGTTGCGGATCCTGGAGAGCGGCGTATCTATTTTGAAGTCTCTAATTATTGCACGTACGTTTTTTATGAACAGCCCTAAAAACGTGGGGAGGAGGTTGGCATGCTGTTTTTGAAGGATGTTTCTCTGGCCGGTGCGCGGGTGCTCCTTCGCGTGGACTATAATGTGCCGCTCAAAGACGGCCACATTGTCGACGACAACCGCATCGTGCAAAGCCTTCCCACGGTGCGGCACATCCTTGACGCCGGGGCAAGCCTCATCATCTGCTCGCATTTGGGCCGCCCCAAAGGGGTTGCGGATCCGGCTTTCTCTCTTGCCCCGGTGGCTGAGCGTCTGAGTGCGCTTCTCGAGCGGCCCGTGGAGCTCGTGCCGGAAGTGGTGGGGGCGCAGGCGAGCAGCCGGGCGGCGCAGCTTCGGCCCGGTGAGATCCTCATGCTGGAAAACCTGCGGTTCCACCCCGGGGAAACCAAGAACGACCCGGAGCTCAGCCGACAATTGGCCGCACTGGCCACAGTATATGTCAATGACGCCTTCGGGGCCTCGCACCGGGCCCATGCCTCGGTGGTGGGGGTGACGGAGTTTGTGGACGTGTGCTGCGGTGGACTGCTGCTGGAAAAGGAGTGGCGCTATCTCGGCGAGGCCCTCAAGGACCCCAAGCGGCCCTTCGTGGCCGTCATCGGTGGCGCCAAGGTTTCCACCAAGCTGGGGATCCTGCACAATCTTCTTTCCCGGGTGGATGCGCTCATCGTGGTGGGCGCCATGGCAAACACCTTCCGCAAGGCCCAGGGTTTTGGCGTGGGCTCGTCGCTGGTGGAAGACGACCTGGTGGACGAGGCCGCCCAGATCATGCTCGCAGCCAAGGAACGTGGGGTACGGTTTTATCTGCCCGTGGACTTTATCGTGGGTACGGACCCCAAGGCCACGACGCCGCTTGGAGTCTGCACTTATCAGGATGTCCCGGACAACGCCATGGTCCTGGACAGTGGCCCGGCTTCGCATACCTTGTTCTCCGAGGTGGTGCGGGATGCGGGCACCGTGGTGTGGAACGGCCCCTTGGGGGCTTTCGAGAATCCGGCCTTCGCCCAGGGTACGGAAAATTTCTGCCGCGTGGTGGCGGCACTTCCGGCGCTCACCATCATCGGCGGCGGAGACACCAACGTCGTCATTCAGCGACTGGGATTGACTGACAAGTTTTCCTTCATTTCCACCGGTGGTGGGGCGTTTTTGGAGTTTCTGGAAGGCAAGACCCTGCCGGCCTTTGCCGCCCTGGAAGCCAAAGCCCGCCGCTAAGGAGTGCGTATGCCGAAACTCATCGCTGCCAACTGGAAGATGTACAAGACCTTGGCCGAGGCCGAGACTACGGCCCGGGAACTGGCCGCCACCCTTGCCGGGCGCATCCCTGCGGACCGCGAGGTGCTGGTCTGCCCGGCCTTTGTGCACTTGCCCGCCTTGGCCAGGACCTTGCAAAGTGCAGATATCCGACTTGGGGCACAGGATCTGTATCCGGCCGAGGAAGGGGCCTTTACCGGGGAGGTGGCGCCGCGCCAGCTTATGGACGTGGGCTGTAGCTACGCCCTGGTGGGGCACTCGGAGCGTCGGCATGTCTTGGGCGAAAAGGACGCCTTTGTGGCGCAAAAGACCGCCTTTGGCCTGGCTGCGGGGTTGCATATCATTTTGTGTGTGGGGGAGACGTTGGAAGAGCGTCGGGCCGGGCAACTGGAGGCCGTGCTCACGCGGCAGATCACCTCTGCCGTGACGGACATTCCTCAGGACGGGGCGGCACGGATCACCATCGCCTACGAACCGGTATGGGCCATTGGCACCGGGGAAGTCGCCACCCTGGAGGACATCGACGCCGCCCACGCCGTGGTGCGACGCCTGCTTGAGGAAACCTTGGGCGAGGCAGGACGCAGCGTACGGATTTTGTATGGCGGGTCCGTCAAGCCGGACAACGCCGGCGCCATTCTTGGGCTTGACAATGTGGACGGCGTCCTCGTAGGCGGCGCCAGCCTTGAGGCGTCAAGTTTCAGTAAAATCGTTTTGGCCTGAGGCTACGGAGGACTCGTGAACCCACTTATCGTAACCATTCATATCCTTGCCTGCATCACCTTGGTGGTGTTGGTCCTTTTGCAATCGGGCAAAGAAGGTATGGGCGTGATTTTTGGCGGGGGGAGCTCCTCGCTTTTTGGCGCCTCCGGCGCTGGAGGTCTTTTGGGCAAGATTACTGCCGGCGCGGCAGTGGTCTTTTTCCTCACCACCATGACCTTTACGTATCTCAGTGCCCAGCAGCACACCAAGCCCAAGGAATCCGTGGTGCTGGAGGTCCCGGTCACTCCGGAGCCCCAGACTCCCGCGCCCATAGCGCCTGGACCCACCGCGCCCACACCGGCGCAGTAATCCGCGACCCCGCCACTCCGGCGGGGTTTTTGATTCTGGAGGGCTGGGTTTTTCTCCGCTCTATTCTTGCTCAACTGAGGTGGACTGTGGCATGAGGCACGAGCAGAAGCACATCCAATACCAAGGAGAAGACTCGTGCGTACATCATGCAATCTCATCGTGGGGGGCGCCGCGGGCCAGGGCTTGGACTCTGCGGCCCTGATGTTGGCAAGGGCGCTGGTGCGCTCCGGCTGGTTCGTCCTGGCGGCTCAGCACGTCATGAGCCGGGTGCGCGGCGGCCACAACAACGTCCGGCTGCGCATCGCCGCAGAACCCATCGAGGCCCCGGCCGACACCTTTCATCTCCTCGCCGCCATGACCGAAGAGTCCGTGGCGCTGCATCGGGGCCGGCTTGCGCCTGACGCGGTGATCCTGGTCGATAGCGCTTGGAAGCTGCCTGCCGAGCCCGGTCTTGTGGCCATCCCGTTTCATGAACTGGCCCGTCGCCCGGTGTACTATAATACCGTGCTCTTGGGGGTGATCTCGGCGTTTCTGGGCCTTGAGGAATCGGTCCTGGCGGAGCTTTTGCGCGAGCAATTCGCTGCCAAAGGTGAAGACACGGTGGCCGCCAATCTCGAGGCCTTGCGCCACGGCCGCCAGTGGGGCGAGGCGACGGGGCGGCGGCTTCCCATGCCTGATCCCGCTCCGGCAGAGCAGCCGCGGTTGGTGATGAACGGCAATCAGGCGGCCTGCCTGGGCGCCGTGGCCGCAGGGGTGGGATTTTGCGGCTACTACCCCATGAGCCCGTCCACGTCGTTGTCCGAGGCCCTTGCCTGGGCCGGGGCGGACGCCGGCATCGTGGTGGAGCAGGCGGAAGACGAGATCGCTGCGGCCAACATGGCCGTGGGCGCGGCCTACGGTGGGGCGCGGGCCATCGTGCCCACCTCGGGAGGCGGCTTTGCCCTCATGACCGAGGCCGTGAGCCTGGCCGGGATCATGGAAGCGCCGGTGGTGTTCTTTGTGGCCCAGCGCTCAGGCCCGGCCACCGGGCTTGCCACCCGCACCGAACAGGCGGATTTGGACCTGGTGCTCTATGCAGGGCACGGGGAGTTCCCTCGAGCGGTTTTTGCCCCGGATAGCCCGGAGAGTCTCTTCCGGCTCACCTACCAGGCCTTTGCCATGGCCGAGCGCGCCCAGACGCCGGTGTTCGTGCTTTCCGATGAGTTCTTGGCCGATGGCCTCTTTACCACAGAGCCCTTTTCCGTGGAGGGGCTGCCGCCGATCACCGAGCCGGATCTCTCCGACACCGACCCTGAGGGGTATGAACGCTATAGCCTGCGCATGGGCCCGGTGCCGCCGCGGCGCATCCCCGGCGCCGGCAGATCCCTGGTACTCTGGGACTCCCACGAGCACGAGCCGAGCGGCCACATCACCGAATCGGCGGAACTCCGCGTGGCCCAGCAGAATCGGCGGCTCCAAAAGCTTTCGGTGCTCAAGGAACAGGTGGTCCCGCCCGCCTATCTGGGACCCGAGAATCCGGACGTGCTTTTGGTATCCTGGGGGAGCCCTAACGGCGCGGTGCGCGAGACCGTAAGCACCCATGAGGGGCCGGGCACACTGGCCGCCCTCACCTTTACCCAAGTATGGCCGCTCGTTCCCGAGACCTTTCTGCCGTATCTCACGGCGGCCCACCGCGTGGTGGTGGTGGAAGGCAACAGCACCGGGCAATTTGCCCGGCTGCTCACCTGGGCGGCGGGCTTTTCTGCGCCGCACGCCATTCGGCGCTACGACGGCCGGGCCATGACGGTACAGTATATTCGCCAGGGGCTGCGCTCCCTGCTGGAGGGATAACCATGCTGGATACGACGATTTATGGTGAATTTCCGACTTCCTGGTGTCCTGGGTGCGGCAATCACGACATCCTGGCGGCCCTCAAGACGGCCCTGGCGCGGCTTGAGCTTGCGCCGCATCAATTCGCCCTGGTCTCGGGCATCGGTCAGGCGGCCAAGGCCCCGCATTATCTCCATGGTAACGGGTTTGCCGGGCTCCATGGCCGGGCCCTGCCTGCGGCCCAGGCCCTCAAGCTGGTTCAGCCGGAACTCACGGTGCTCGTGGAATCGGGCGATGGATGTACCTACGGCGAGGGTGGCAATCACTTTCTGGCCGCTATTCGTCGCAATGTCGACATCACCCTGCTTGTGCACAACAACCAGATCTATGGCCTCACCAAAGGCCAATCGAGTCCGACCTCCATGGTGGGGCACAAGACCAAAAACCAGCCCTTGGGTGTGTTGGATGCGCCCTTCAACCCCGTGGCCGTTGCCGTGGCCATGGGATGTTCCTTTGTGGCGCGCTCCTTTTCCGGCATGAAGGAGCATTTGGCCGAGACCATTGTGCAGGCGGTGCGCCACCCGGGCTTTGCCTTGGTGGACATCATGAGCCCATGCATCTCCTTCAACAAGGTCAACACCTTTGCTTGGTACAAGGACCGCTGCCAAGAGATTCCCGCCTCCCACGACCCCACGGACCAGGAAGCCGCCATGCGCCTGGCATGGGAGTTTGGAGAGCGCATCCCGGTGGGGGTGCTCTTCAAGCGACCATCCACGCCCAAGGACCGGACGTTGCCGGTCTGCCAGCAGGGGCCGCGCTACCGCCACAAGCCGGATCCGGCGGTGCTCTCGCGCCTTATGGCGGCCTTTGCCTAAGGGTTGCCAAGGGGTGGGGAGGCCAGGTAGCGGTGATGGGTCATGCCGAGCATGGCCCATCACTGTTTAGGGAACGAGGAATCCATCATGGAAGCACATATCGTTTTCGATCCGTCCACATGGACGCTCAAGCTGTTGGATCAGCGGCGTCTGCCCTGGGAGGAGACCTGGGTGGAGTGCCGCACTGTGGCCGACGTAGTCGCCGCCATCCGGCCCATGGTGGTGCGTGGCGCTCCGGCCATCGGCGTGGCTGCGGCCTATGGGTGCGCCGTGGCGTGCCGCGAGGTGGCTGCCCATGCCTCGTGGCGCACGGCGGTGGACGCGCTGCTTACAGATCTCGCCCAGGCCCGCCCTACGGCGGTGAATCTCTCCTGGGCCGTCGGGCGCGTGGCGGCGCGGATTGCCAAGGCCCCAGACCCAGAGGCAGCCGCCCTTGCGGCCTTGGATGAGGCCCGGGCCATTCACGAGGAAGACGTGGCCATGTGCCGTGCCATGGGACGCTTGGGGGCCGCGCTTTTGCCCCAGAAAGGCACGGTGCTCACCCATTGCAATGCCGGCGCCCTGGCCACAGGCGGCTATGGTACGGCCTTGGGGGTGATCCGGGCGGCGCGCGAGATGGGTAAAGACATCCGCGTGCTGGCCGATGAGACACGGCCCTTGTGGCAGGGGGCGCGCCTGACGGCCTATGAACTGGCTCGTGACGGCATCCCGGTGGAAGTCATCTGCGAAGGCGCCGCAGCGTCTATGATGGCCCGGGGGGAAGTGGACGCCGTCATCGTGGGCGCGGACCGTATTGCGGCCAATGGGGATACGGCCAACAAGATCGGCACGTTGGGCCTGGCAGTTCTGGCGCGGCACTTTGGCGTTCCCTTTTACGTGGCGGCCCCGCATTCGACCTTCGATCTCTCCATTGCGAGCGGCGCGCACATCCCCATCGAAGAACGGGCCGCGGAAGAAGTCACCCACCCCTGCGGCGGCCGCCTGGCCCCTGAAGGGGTGGGCGCGCGCAATCCCGCCTTCGATGTGACGCCCGCAGAACTCATCTCCGCCATCATCACGGAGCGGGCGGTGCTGCGGCCGCCCACGGCCGCTACCATTGCTCATATTTTGGGGGATCGGGTATGAAGCACCTGCCTCTGGTCGCCTTGGTAGGCCGCCCCAATGTGGGCAAATCCACCTTGTTCAACCGGTTGGTGGGCGAACGCGTCTCCATCACCCACGACGAGCCTGGGGTGACGCGCGACAGCATCTGGCGTGAAGTGCGCTGGGAAGAGCGCACCAGCATCCTGGTGGACACCGGCGGCATCCTCATGGATACCGACGACCCCTTGGCTCAAGACGTCTTTGCCCAGGCGCGGGAAGCCATGGCGGAAGCCCATGTGGTCGTCCTGGTGGCCGATGGCCGGGAAGGCCTGCATCCTCATGATGAGGCGGTGGCCGGCTTCTTGCGTCAAAGCGGCAAACCGGTGCTCGTGGTGGCCAACAAGGTGGACAGTCCGGAGCGCGAGGCGGTTTTGTGTTCCGAATTTCACGCCTTGGGCTTTCCGGTGGTGGGGGTGTCCGCGGCCCATGGCCACGGGGTTCGAGCCCTGCGGGAAGCCGTGGAAGCGATGCTCCCGGCCACAGAGCCCGTGGAAGAGGAGGACGAACCTGGTTTGCGTCTGGCGGTGGTGGGTCGGCCCAATGTGGGCAAGTCCTCCCTGGTCAATGCCTTGGTGGGGCAAAAGCGCCTGATTGTGAGCCCGCTGGCGGGGACCACCCGCGACGCCGTGGACGTGGAACTCGTGCGCGACGGCAAGCGCTACGTGTTCGTGGATACCGCGGGCATCCGCCGCAAGTCCCGGGTGCAGGAGAGCCTGGAGTATTTCTCGGTGCTGCGCTCCATGCAGGCGGCCAAGAGCGCGGACGTGACCATCATGGTGGTGGACGCCGCCTTTGGCGTGGTGGCGCAGGACAAGCGCCTGGCCGCGTTTTTGGAGCAGGAAAAGATCCCCTTCGTGTTGGTGGCCAACAAGATCGACTTGCTGGCCCGGGGAGAAGGACAGCGGGCGCGCCGGGCGGTGCAGGAGACTTTTGCCTTTCTCAACCACGCACCGCTGCTCTTTGCCTCCACCGTGACCAAGGCGGGGCTCGGCGGCTTGCTCCCCTTGGCCGAGCAGGTACACGCCCAAAGTCGGGTGCGGGTGCCGACCGGGGAGCTCAACCGTTTCGTGCGCTTCGCCACCGAACGCCAGCAGCCGCCGGTGGTGGGCGGCCGCCGGGGCAAGATCTATTACATGACCCAGGCGAAGACCGTGCCCCCGACCTTCGTGTTCTTCGTCAACGACCCGGCCGTCTTTCGTCAAAGCTACATGCGCTTTCTGGAAAACCAACTGCGCAAGGCCTTTGGCCTGGACAAGACCCCGGTGCGTTTGGTCCTGCGCAGCAGCCACGACCCGCAGGATTCCAAGACAAGCCGGCGGCGGTAGAGAACATTGAGGCCGCTATCGCAATTCCTAGGCGATGGTTTTGAACCTTATTCATCGAGATGACAAAGCCGTGATGCATCTTCCACACACACAGAATGTTTCGCTTTTTACGAAGCGATGTATTACGGCACCCCCATCGTCACCTGGCCGGGACGTTTTATGCGGGGACGCATTGTCGCCGGCGGCTACCAGCAGATGGAATTGATAGATGTGCCGGTGGCCAACAGCCTGGAAGAATATGCCGAGGTGGCCGTGGCCTGGGCAAACGATCCACACCGGCGGCAGCGTTTCCGCCAGGCGGCCCTTGCGGCGCGGGAGAAGCTTTTTGCCGACGCCCTGATTGTCCGGCAGTTGGAGGAGTTTCTCCTCGCCGCCTTGGATGCCGCGGATCGGGGCGAAAAGCTGCCGTCAGGGTGGAGGGCAGCGTTGTCAAAATAAACAACACATGGTGTTTTAGAAAAGTTGCAGCATCTTCCCGATGAGTCCAATCATAGAAATGGCGGAAAAAGTCATGGCAAAGGTGAACATGCGCATCATTTGATTGCGGTTTTCCCGCAAACCATCGTCGATGCGACGGTCAATGCGTTCGATGATCTTGTCCAGCTTACTATCCAGCTGCTCGAAGCGTTTGTTCACCTGCTCAAAGCGCTTGTCCACTTGCTCGAAACGCTTGTTTATACGGTCTTCCAGATCTTTGATCTCCGTCCGCACAGCAATGAACTGCGCATCCACCTGCTCGAAGCGCTTGTCCACTTGCTCGAAGCGCTTGTCCACCTGCTCGAAACGCTTGTTTATACGGTCTTCCAGATCTTTGATCTCCGTCCGCACAGCAATGAACTGCGCATCCACCTGCTCGAAGCGCTTGTCCACTTGCTCGAAGCGCTTGGCCATGCGGTCTTCCAGGTTTTTGATGTCCTCTTTGATCTCATTGACCTGGTATTGCAGGTTATCGAACCGGACTTCAAAATATTTTGAGGTGGGAATGATATTGGCAATCAAGACGTCAATGGTTTTCGGGTCGAGCGTCAGCTCGTGAGGGGATGTTGGAGTGTGCCGCTCTTCGGTCATTGGCCATGCCTCCTCGGCTTTTGCGGAGTTGTCTTCGTCGCCGCCGTAATGATTTTAAAAAACGCATAGTGCATTGGCACTGGGGCGTCAAACCTCCACACGGTGTCCACAGCTCGTGCCGTCCCCGCGTTGCGGGAGGTCGTGGCGAAGGGGCACCCACTCCGGGGAACCTGGGATGGAGACGTGCAGGAGCCGGGTTTGCGCCCCGCGGTGGTGGGCCGGAGCAATCCGGGTCCGTCCTCGCCGGTCAACGTCCCGGTGGGCCGCAAGCCTCGCATCGTGAGCCCGTTGGCCGGCACCGCCCGCGATGCTGTGGACGCAAAGCCCGTGCGCGACGGCAAGTGCTCTGTCTGCGTGGACACCGCAGAGGTTCGCCGCAACTCCCGGGGGTGGAGAGCTTGGAGGACTTCTTGGCTTGGGCAGACTTCCGGTGCGCCTGTCCTGCGCAGCAGCCACGACCCGCAGGATTCCAAGACAAGCCGGCGGCGGTAGGCAGCGGGGCGCCATCTCCCCCGCCCTTGACCGCTGGAGGCCCTCTACCCTAGACGACAGACTTTCCCGACGGGCAGATGGGTGCCCGGGCGATTTCTACCCGAGGAGGCTTCGGATGGTTCAGAAAGCGGAAACGATCTGGTTTGATGGCGAGCTGGTGCCGTGGGACGAGGCCAAGGTCCACGTGCTCACCCATACCCTGCACTATGGCATGGGCGTTTTTGAGGGGATCCGCTGCTACACGTGCACCGATGGCGGGTCCGCAGTGTTTCGGCTGCGTGAGCATGTGCGCCGGCTTTTCGATTCGGCCAAGATCAACGAGATGGCCGTCCCCTTCACGGAAGCGCAGATCTGCGACGCCATCGTCGAGACCCTCAAGGCCAACCGCCTGGCCGAGGGCTACATCCGGCCGCTTTGCATCATCGGCGCGGGCGCCATGGGAGTGTACCCTGCGGACAACCCTGTGCAGACCATCATCGCCGTATGGCCGTGGGGGGCGTATCTGGGCGCCGAAGCCTTGGAAAAGGGAATCCGCGTGAAGACCTCCACCTTCACCCGCCATCATGTGAACGTGATGATGACCAAGGCCAAGACCTGCGGCAATTACGTCAATTCCATCCTGGCCAAGCGCGAGGCCGTCGCCGAAGGCTACAACGAGGCCCTCATGCTCGATACCGAAGGGTATGTGTGCGAGGCTACGGGCGAGAATATTTTCATCGTGTGCGACGGCGTCATCAAGACCCCGCCGCCGGGGGCGATTTTGGCGGGCATCACGCGGGAGTCGGTCATGCTCTTGGCGGAAGACCTGGGCTATACCGTGGTGGAAGAGCGCTTTACCCGTGACGCTCTGTACAGCGCCGACGAGGCCTTCTTCACCGGCACCGCGGCGGAGATCACCCCGATTCGCGAAGTGGACCGTCGCGTCATCGGCGCCGGCAAGCGGGGACCGGTGACCGCAGCCTTGCAGGACGCCTACTTCAAGGTCCTGCGGGGAGAAAATCCCAAGTACGGCGCCTGGCTCACCCGCTATTCGTTCTAGATGTCGGACATCCCTGGGCAGATGCCCGCACGCTGGAAATCCATCTCATGGAGGCGGCCCGGACCCCCCCGGGCCGCTGCCGCGCTTACGGGTACCAACGCCATGACCGCTGCCGGCCATACGAGCTTGACCGCCAAGTATCGCCCCCAAACCTTTGCCGCCGTGGTGGGGCAGGGGGCGACGACCCGCATTTTGTCCCAGGCGGCGGCGCAGCGCCGCATCGCCCCGGCCTATCTCTTCAGCGGCACCCGTGGGGTGGGCAAGACCACGGTGGCGCGTATCTTTGCCAAGGCCATCAATTGCCTGCATGGCCCAGCGCCGGAGCCATGCAATACCTGCTCCATGTGCCGCCAGATCACCGCAGGCACGGCCGTGGACGTGGTGGAGATCGACGGCGCCTCCAACACCGGCGTGGAGCATGTGCGCCGCCTCAAAGAAGACGTGGGCTACGCCCCCTTGGAAGGGCAGTACAAGGTCATCATCGTTGACGAAGCCCACATGCTCTCCAAGGCGGCCTTCAATGCCCTCCTCAAGACCCTGGAAGAGCCTCCGGCCCATGCCACCTTCATTTTGGCCACCACCGAGCCGGAGAAATTCCCCATCACCATCGTGAGCCGCTGCCAGCACTTCGTGTTCCAGCGTGTCGCCCAGGCCGATCTGGAGGCCCACCTGGCAGAGGTGCTCGGCCGCGAAGGCGTCGCCTTCGACCCCGAGGCGGTGCGTCTCATCGCCCGTCGGGGCGCCGGCTCGGTGCGGGACGCCATGTCGCTCCTCTCGCAGGTCCTCGCCCTGGGGAGCGAGCGGCTCTCGGATGCCGATGTGCGCGATGTCCTCGGCATGGTGGGCTTCTCCACGTTTCTGGACGTACTGCAGGCGGTGCGCGACCGGGATCTGGCCGCGCTCCATGCTCTGGTGAGGCAATTGGTGGACGGGGGCATGGATTTGGGCTTCTTCCTGCGGGAGCTCACCTCCTTGTGGCGCGATGTCTTTCTCCTTTCCCGCTTGGGCGCCGCCGCCAGAGCCCTGGTGGAGACGTCCGAGGAAGAAAAGTCGGCCCTGGCGGCCGTGGCGACCGGGTTTTCCACGGCCCATGCCCACGCGGCATGGCAGATGAGCCTCGAGACCCAGCGCACGGTCACCCATAGTCCGGACCCGGCCTTGGCTTTGGAGCTCCATTTGGTGAACCTGGCCCTGGTGCCCGAGCTTTTGCCCGTGGAGCGCGCCCCCCAAGGAGAGGGGCCGCAGCGTCCGTCTCCTGCGCCCGCTCCAGCGCCTGCCCGAAGCACGCCGTCCGCCTCAAAGAGTTCCACGCCCCCCGCACAGAACTCCGCCCTCCAGGCGCCTTTGCCTCCCGAAGCTGCGGCAGCACCCCGTGACGGGAAGGCCACGCCTCCGGCGCCGCAGCGTGCCGCAACGTCTGCGCCTGCGGTGGAGCCGGGCTCCTGGCCGGGGTTTGTCGCCTATCTCCAGGAACAAGGCCTTGCCGCGCAGGTCTGTTCCGTACTGCACGGAGAAGTGGCGGAGGATACGGTGCGCATCCGTGTGCCGAGCACCTTTGTGGCTGCTCGGCTCCAGGATTTTCAGACCAAAAAATCGCTTTCGACCATTGCTCGGACCTATTTTGGCCGACCCATGCAGGTGCTTGTGGATTCCCCTCCGCTGTCTTCCCGCAAGACCAAGGCAGAGCTCAAGGAAATGGCCCTCAACCATCCCCAAATCCAAGCTATCCGCGAGCGGTTTCAGGCCAAGATCATCGATGTCCGGCCCAATACAGGAGGAATGAACCGTGAATGAATTGATCCGTCAGGCCCAGATCATGCAGAAAAAGATGCTCCGCACCCAGGAAGAAGTGGGTAAACGTGTGGTGGAAGCCTCGGCCGGAGGCGGCATGGTGCAGGTGGCCGCCACGTGTGCGGGCGAACTGCAGAAGATCACCATCGATCCATCGGTGCTCGCCAGCGGCGATGCGGAAATGCTCCAGGATTTGATCATCTCCGCCGTCAACGAGGTGCTCAAGAAGGGCAAGGCCGAGCTCCAGACGGAAATGGCCAAGATCACCGGCGGGATGCGCATCCCCGGACTGCTTTAGGAGGGCTCGGTGGCGCGCCCGTTGCCCGCTCCTTTGCGGGAGGTCGTGGATCGTCTGGCGACCTTGCCGGGTCTGGGGCCCAAGAGCGCCCTCCGCATTGGCCTCACTTTGCTGCGCTGGCCCGAGGAACGCACCCGCGATCTCGGGGAGCGCATCGTGCTTTTGCGGGAGAACCTCCACATCTGCCGGCGCTGCGGCGCCCTGGCGGAAACGCCGGTATGCGCCTTGTGCCAAGACCCGGCCCGCAGTGACGACGAGCTCTGTGTGGTGGCCGAGTGGGACAGCATCCTGGTCATGGAAGAGATGGGCGTGTACCGGGGGCGCTATGTGGTGCTCGGCGGCCTCCTGGCCCCCTTGGACGGCATGGACACGGACCGTTTGGATTTTGCCCGCCTGGAGGCCGTCCTCCAGGAAGGCCGGGTGCGGGAGGTGATCCTCGCGTTGGGTTCCACTATGGAGGCGGAGGCCACGGCGTCTCTCGTCACCGCCCGCATCAAGGCCCGCTTTCCAGCGGTGCGGGTCACCCGCCTGGCCCAGGGCATTCCCTTGGGGGCGGAGCTCAAATACGTGGACCCGGAAACCCTCAAGCAATCCTTGAAGTATCGCCAAGACCTGTGACCATGGAATCCATACGCGGTGATGTCGTCAGCGTGGTCTTCCATAACCCGGAGACGGGCTACGCCATCCTGCGTTTGGATGCCGGGGCCTTGGGGACCGTGGTCGTGGTGGGAGCTCTGGGCGGCGTCTCTCCGGGAGAGGGGCTGGAAGTGGATGGCCGCTGGGTGGATCACCCCCGATTTGGCCGCCAGTTCCAGGCCCAAAGCTATCAGGTGCGTTTGCCGGCCTCCTTGGCCGGGGTGCAGCGCTTTCTTGCCTCTGGGGCGCTGCGCGGGGTAGGGCCCAAGCTCGCCCAGCGCCTCATCGACCACTTCGGCCCCCGCACCCTGGAGGTCTTGGAGAGCGAGCCGGAAAAGCTCTTGCGCGTGGAAGGCATCGGCAAGGCCACCCTTTCCCGCATCTGCGCATCGTGGCAGAACATGCGGGAAATCCGTGGCCTGATGCTTTTTTTGCAAGAACACGCCTTTCCCGTGTCGCTCGCCTACCGCATCTTCAAGGTCTATGGCACGCGCTCCGTGGAGCAGTTGCGCCAAAACCCCTACGCCTTGGCCTACGACGTGCACGGGGTGGGATTCCGCACCGCTGATGCCTTGGCTTTGCGTCTCGGGTTTCCGGAAGACTCCCCAGAGCGTATTCAGGCGGGCCTGGAGTTTGCCCTGCGCCAGGCCAGCGAGCAGGGCGGGCATGTGTTTCTGCCGCGCGCAGGCCTCCTGGACGAGGCGGCCAAACTCCTTGCGTGCTCCGACGGCCATCTGCTCGCCCAAGGTTTGGAAGGGCTTGGCGCCCGCAAACGCATCGTCGAAGAAGACCTGTCCGCCAAGGGAGTTCCGGAGGCGGTCTTTTTGTCGTTTTTCCACCGCGCCGAACGGGAGACCGCGGCCCGCCTGGTGGCCTTGATGGAGCACCGCATGGAGCTTCCTGCGGCCCAGGTGGAGCGGCGTCTGCAGCAGGAGACCGCGCGGCTGGGCATCCGTCTTGCCCCGGAGCAGCGTCTGGCCGTGGAGGCGGCGGTGACGGAAAAGGTCTGCGTCATCACCGGCGGTCCGGGGACGGGCAAGACCACCATCATCCGCGTCGTGGCTCGGGTGCTGCGGGCCTTGGGCCTCAAGGTGGGGCTTGCCGCGCCCACGGGGCGGGCGGCCAAACGCCTGGCCGAGGCTACGGGCTTTGCCGCCCAGACCGTGCACCGGCTGCTCAAGTACCAGCCCGGGGCGAGCTTTGAATACGGCGAAGACAACAAGCTCCCCCTGCAGGCCTTGATTCTCGACGAGGCCTCCATGCTCGATAGTGCCTTGGCCTTGGCGGTGCTGCGCGCCTTGCCGTTGGGCTGCCGCCTCATCTTGGTGGGGGATGAAAACCAGCTCCCGTCGGTCGGGCCGGGTAACGTGCTCGGGGATATCCTCGCGTGCGGCTGCGTCCCGGCGGTGCAGCTGACCCACATTTTTCGCCAAGCCGAGACGAGCACCATCGTGGTCAATGCCCACCGGGTGCGGGAAGGAAAAATGCCCCTGGCAAGCCCCAAAGAGCCGCCGCGGGCGGATTTTTTCTGGGTGGAGAAGGAAGACCCCGCCGAGGTGGCGGAGCTGGTGGTGCGCTTGGTGGCGGAGCGCATTCCGGAAATCTACGGCCTGGACCCTTTGACCGAAGTGCAGGTTCTCACCCCCATGCACAAAGGCGAGGTGGGGACCGCCGCCCTCAATGAGCGCCTGCAGGCCGTGCTCAATCCCCATGGCCGGGCCGTGGGGGCGGGGCAGCGGGGATTTCGCGTGGGCGACCGGGTACTTCAGGTCCGCAACGACTACGACAAAGAGGTCTTCAACGGCGATCTGGGCCGGATCGTGGCCGCGGACCAGGCCGAAGGTGAGGTGCGCGTGGATTTTGATGGCCGGGAAGTGAGTTACGGTCTCGACGAGCTCGACAATCTCACCCTGGCCTATGCCATCAGCGTGCACAAGAGTCAGGGGAGCGAGTACCCGGCCATCGTCTTTCCCATCGTGACCCAACACTACATGCTTTTGCAGCGCAATCTCATCTATACGGGTCTGACCCGCGCCCGCCGCCTGGCGGTGCTGGTGGGTTCCCGGCAGGCGCTGCGCATGGGCCTGGCCAACGAGCGCGGCCGCGCCCGCCACACCGCCCTCGATGTGCGCATCCGCCAGCAATGCATGGGGGATGGACTATGAAGTGGACGGGACTCGTGTTCGTCCTGGTGGTCCTGGCCATGGCGGCCCCGGCCTGGGGAGGATCCGTCCACGCCCTGGCCTTGGGCTCGGCCCCCAAATACGGACCGGACTTTTCCCACTTCGATTACGTGCGGCCGGACGCCCCCAAGGGCGGGCATTTGCGGCTGGCGTCCGTCGGAGGATTCGACAGTCTCAACCCGTGGATTTTGCGCGGCCAGGCGGCAGACGGCGTGGAGCTCACCGTGGACACCCTCATGGTGCAATCCCTGGAAGAGCCTTTTACGGTGTACGGGCTTGTGGCCCGGTCCGTGGAGCTGGAGGATGAAGCCATGGTGGTGCACCTGCGGCCTGAGGCGCGGTTTCATGACGGAAGCCCGATCACGGCCGCGGACGTGGTCTTCACCTTCGAGGCCCTGACCCAGCGCGGATCCCCCGTGTACCAGCAGTATTACGCCGAAGTCACCGGCGCCAAGGCCGTGGATGCACACACCGTGCGCTTTACCTTTGCCGCAGGGCACAGCCCGGAGCTCCCCCTCATTGTGGGCCAACTGCCCGTCCTCTCTCAGCGCTGGTGGCAGGAGCGGGACTTTACCGCCCCCACCTTGGAGCCCCCGCTCACCAGCGGTCCGTACCGGGTGGAATCCGTGCAGCCAGGCCAGCGCATCACCTATGTCCGCGATCCCAACTATTGGGCAAGGGATCTGCCGGTGAACCGCGGACGCCACAACTTCGACCGCATCACCTACGAAACCTACCGCGACACTTCCGTGACCCTGGAGGCCTTTCTCGCCGGTCAATACCATTTCCGTCTGGAGACTACCGCCAAGAATTGGCACATCGGCTACCGGGGCCCTGCAGTGGAGTCCGGCCGCATCCGGCGCGAGCGCATTGCCCATCATTTGCCCCAGGGAATGCAATGTTTTGCCTTCAATCTGCGCCGTCCCATCTTTGCCGATCCCCGGGTGCGCCACGCCCTGGCATTGGCCTTTGATTTTTCCTGGAGCAATACCGCCCTGTTCTATGGGGAGTATACCCGCACCTCCAGTTTCTTCGCCAATTCCGAGCTGGCGGCAGAGGGCCCGGCATCCCCCGAAGAGCGGGCCCTGCTCGATCCGTGGCGCGAGCATCTGCCTGCATCGGTGGACCTGCCGTTTGTCCTGCCCAAGACGGATGGATCGGGGTTTCCCCGGGAAAATCTACGCCGAGCCCTCACGCTGCTCACCGAGGCCGGCTACCGCCTGGAAAACGGGGTCATGACCCGCAATGGCCAGCCGCTTTCCTTTGAGCTGCTACTCGTGCAGCCCGAGTTCGAGCGGGTGGTCCTGCCCTACCAGCGTAACCTCGCCAAGCTTGGTGTTCGGATGCAGGTGCGCCTCATGGACGTGGCCCAGTACATCGGGCGACTGCGGAACTTCGACTACGACATGATCGTCACCTCCTTTCCCCAGTCGCTGTCTCCAGGCAACGAGCAGCGCTCCTTTTGGAGCTCGGCGGCGGCGAAGACTCCAGGATCGCGCAATTATTGCGGTATCGCCAACCCCGCCATCGACGCTTTGGTGGAGGCCGTGATCCGTGCCCCGTCGAGGACCGAGCTCATCACCGCCTGCCGGGCTCTGGATCGGGCGCTGCTCCATGGCTGGTACGTGGTGCCTCAATGGCATGCCACGAGTTTTCGGGTGGCGTACTGGGATGTCCTGCACCATCCGGAGCACACCCCGCCCTATGGATTGGATCTGCAAAGCTGGTGGATGGAGCCGGAAGGAGGCAGGCCATGAGCGCGTATCTCTTGCGGCGTATGCTCCTCGTGATCCCGACCTTGTGGGGGATTTTGACCATCAACTTCTTCCTGGTGCAGCTGGCCCCCGGCGGGCCGGTGGAGCAAATGCTCGCCCGCTTGCACGGCGTGGAAGTGGGGGCCACCGCCAAGGTGGCGGGCCCAGCGGCCGAAGGCGGTACGGCGCGCACGGGGATGTACCGCGGGGCCCAAGGCTTGGACCGCCAGCTCCAAGCGCGTATCGAAAAGCTCTACGGCTTTGATCGTCCCATTGGAGAGCGCTACGTAGAGACGCTCATCCACTATGCGCGTTTCGACTTGGGCGAGAGCCTGTTTCGGGGAAAGCCGGTGATGCAATTGATCGTCGAACGTCTGCCGGTCTCCATGTCCCTTGGAGTGTGGAGCACGCTCCTCATCTATGCCATCTCCATCCCCCTGGGCGTGGCCAAGGCCGTGCGCCACGGCTCCTCCTTCGACGCCGCCACCAGCCTGGTGGTGGTCATGGGCAGCGCCATCCCGGTGTTCCTGTTCGCCATGCTGCTCGTGGTGCTGTTTGCCGGCGGCAGCTTTTGGCAGATCTTTCCCCTGCGGGGACTCACTTCTCCGGGGTGGGAGGAGATGACGCTCTGGGGCAAGGTCGTGGATTACTTCTGGCACCTTGCCTTGCCGGTCACGGCCATGACCATCGGCGGCTTTGCCACCCTGACCATGCTCACCAAGAACTGCTTTTTGGAGGAGCTCTCCAAGCTCTATACCGTTACCGCCCGGGCCAAAGGGGCGAGCGAGCGGGGCGTGCTCTTGGGCCATGTGTTTCGCAACGCTATGCTGCTGGTGATCGCCGGATTTCCGGCGGCCTTCATCGGGATGTTTTTTACCGGCTCACTCCTGGTGGAAGTCATCTTTTCCTTGGACGGCCTCGGGCTTTTGGGGTTTGAGGCCACCATTTCCCGCGATTACCCGGTGATTTTCGGCTCGCTCTATGTCTTTACCCTGCTGGGGCTCCTCACCAAGATCCTCTCGGACCTCACCTACACCCTGGTGGACCCGCGCATCCACTTTGGAGGCCAGCAGTGAATCCCGTGTGGCAGCGCCGCCTTGCCCGGTTTCGCCGAAATCGCCGCGCCGTGTGGTCCGGACGCCTCCTGCTGCTGCTGTGCCTGCTCTGCATGGCCGCGGATATCCTGGCCACGGATCGCCCGCTTCTGGTGCGCTATCAAGGGGAGTTGTATGCCCCGGTGCTGCAGGCTTATCCCGAGACCACCTTCGGCGGGTTTCTGCCTACGGAAACCGACTTCCACGACCCGTGGATCCAGCGCCACATCGCGGATCACGGCTGGATCCTCTGGGCTCCCATCCCCTTTGGTCCGCGCACCATCGACTTTTCCTTGGACCAGGCCGTACCGGCGCCACCTTCCCGGAGGCACCTTCTCGGCACTGATGACGTGGGCCGGGACGTGGCGGCCCGCATGCTCCACGGCATGCGCATCTCCCTCGTTTTTGCCGCTGTCGTGGCGGCGGCGAGCGTGGCCATCGGCGTGGGGGTAGGGGCCATGCAAGGCTACTTCGGCGGTCTGGTGGACCTTCTCGGGCAGCGGCTGCTGGAGGTTTGGTCCGGTATCCCCGGGCTCTTCGTGCTCATCCTGCTGGCCTCGGTGGTGGAGCCGAGTTTTTGGTGGCTGCTTGCCGTGACCATGCTCTTTTCCTGGATGACCCTGGTGGACCCCGTGCGCGCCGAGTTCCTGCGCGGCCGTACCCTGGACTACGTACGGGCGGCCCAGGCCATGGGCGTGCCCCACGGCCGCATCATGCTGCGCCATATCCTGCCCAACGCCATGGTGGCGGCGCTCACCTTTTTGCCGTTTGTGGCCAGCGGGGCCATCACCACATTGACCTCGCTGGACTTTCTTGGCTTTGGTCTGCCTCCGGGATCTCCCTCCCTGGGCGAGCTCCTCTCTCAAGGCAAAAACAACCTCCAGGCCCCGTGGCTGGGGCTCGCTTCCTTTGGCGCCTTGGCGGCCCTGCTCAGTCTTTTGGTCTTCCTTGGCGAAGGAGTGCGCGATGCCTTCGATCCCCATGCCCAAGACTGAACCATTGCTGGAGGTCCGTGACCTTGCCGTGACTTTTGCGGGCGCGGCGCGCCCGGCCGTGCAGGGTGTGGCGTTTCGGCTTGCTGCCGGAGGAAGCCTGGCCCTGGTGGGAGAGAGCGGCTCGGGAAAGACGGCCACAGCCCTGGCCGTGTTGCGGCTCTTGCCTCCGGGCACGCGCCTTGCGGGCAGCATCCGCCTCCTGGGGATAGAGATGCTCAGCGCGCCCCCGAAGACCCTGCAGCGCATGCGCGGCGGGGCTGTGGGCATGGTCTTTCAGGAGCCCATGACCTCCCTCAATCCCCTGCACCGGGCAGGGCGGCAGATCGCTGAGGCCATCTCCTTGCATCAAGCCCTTTCCCCGGCGCAGGTGCGCCGGCGGGTGGAAGCACTCCTGGAGCAGGTGGGGCTTTCGCCACGGCACGCGGAAAGTTACCCACACCAACTCTCCGGCGGCCAGCGGCAGCGGGTCATGCTCGCCATGGCCCTGGCCAATGATCCCCAACTCCTCATTGCCGACGAGCCGACCACGGCCCTGGATGTGGCCACCCAAGAGGGGATTCTGCAGCTTTTGCAGGAGGTACGCGCCCGCACGGGCATGGCGGTGCTCTTCATCACCCATGACCTCGGCCTTGCCCGGCGCCTGGCCGACGAGGTGGTGGTGCTGCGGCGCGGCCAGGTGGTGGAGCGCGGCCCGGTGGCGCAGATCTTCTCGCGGCCCACGCATCCCTACACCCAGGAACTCTTGCGGCCCTTGCCCGCAGCCCCCCTCTCGACCCCAGGGGAGAGCGTTCTTCTGGAGGCGGAGGGTATCGGAGTGCACGTGTCCATGGGAGGTTTTTGGCGCCGCCGCAGCCGAACGCTCCTCGAAGACGTCCACCTGCGCCTGCGTGAAGGAGAGTCCTTGGCCGTGGTGGGGGAGAGCGGCTCGGGCAAGACCACGTTGGCCCTGGCCCTTACCCGATTGGTGCCGGCAACCGGGTCGGTCCGACTCTTGGGCGCGGATTTTTTCGCCTTGCAGGGGCAGTCCTTACGGCGGGCGCGTCGGCACATGCAGATGGTGTTTCAAGACCCTTTTGCCAGCCTCAATCCGCGCATGAGCGTGGAAGAAATCGTGGCCGAGGGGCTTGGGGTGCATACGAATCTCTCGGCTGGGGAGCGCCAGCGGCGGGTGGCCGCTGCCCTGGCCGCGGTGGAGCTGCCGGAAGACATCCTGCACCGATTTCCCCATGAATTTTCCGGTGGCCAGCGGCAGCGCATCGCCGTAGCCCGGGCCTTGGTGCTCGAGCCCAAGGTCCTGCTCCTCGATGAGCCCACCAGCGCCCTGGACCGTTCCACCCAGATCCAGATGGTGGAGCTCTTGCGCGCCCTGCAGGAGCGGCTGCGCCTCGCCATGGTGTTCATCACCCATGACCTGGTCCTGGCTCGGGCCATCTGCCACAGTCTTTTGGTCCTGCACCAGGGGCGCGCCGTGGAGTCCGGCCCCTTTGCCGAGGTCATCGCCGCGCCCCGCCACTCGGCCACCCAAACTTTGCTGCGGGCTGCGAGTTGCGTATGAAATGGGAACGCCTGGTTTCTCCGGCGCTGCTTCCGGTCTATGCCTTTGCCGCCACCATTGTGGGAGGCGCCTCCTTGCTGCGTCTGCCTTGGGCCACCACCCAACCCATCTCCTGGCTGGATGCGCTGTTCACCGCCACATCCGCAGTGTGCGTCACTGGACTTACGGTGGTGGACACAGGGACACGCTTTACGCTCTGGGGCCAAAACACCATCCTTGCCCTCATCCAATTGGGAGGGCTGGGCATCATGACCTACACCAGCCTGGTGTTCTATCTCTGGCGGCGGCGCGTTTCCTTCACGGACCGCATTGCCGTGGGTGGAGCGCTCCTTGCGGATCCCCGCTTCCGCCTTGGTCGTTTTCTCGTGGACGTCGTGGTGATGACCATCGGTATTGAACTGGCTGGTGCGTTTTTGTTGTGGACATGCGGCATGCGGCTCTATGATGCGTTTTTCCACGCCATTTCCGCGTTTTGCAACGCAGGATTCTCCACATATTCAGATAACCTCATGGGGTTTCGTGGAAATATCGCCGTCCAATGCACGATCATGGCGCTGATTTTCTTGGGCGGCATTGGTTTTTATGTCCTTGTGGATCTGCGCGATATGCTGTGGCAGCGTCGTTCGTGGCGCTCTTTGGGATGGCAAAGCCGACTGGTGCTTTCGACGAGCTTTTGGCTCATTGGGGCAGGGGGGCTCTCTTTGGCTTTGATGGAAAAGTTGGGGGCTGGAGAACTTTCCTGGGGGCAGGCCGTGCTCGACGGCGTGTTTCACGCCGTGTCCGCGCGCACCGCTGGGTTCAACACCGTGGATTTGGCCCGCCTTGCCGATGTGTCCTTGCTTTTTTTGGTTTTTTTGATGCTGGTGGGCGGATCTCCCGCCTCGTGTGCCGGTGGCATCAAGACCACCACCCTGCGGGTGCTCTGGGGGTTCGCCGTGGCCCAAGTCAAAGGCCGGCGGCAGGTGGTGGTGGCCGGGGCCGCTGTGGACACCACCTCATTCAACAAAGCCATGGCCTTGGTGGTGTGTTCGACGGGGTTGTTGGCGGCGGCCATTTTGGGTCTCCTTTTCCTGGAGGCCGGGGTTTCACCCCATGGCACGGCCCGCTCCATGTTGCTGGAGCTCATTTTCGAGGCAGTCTCCGCTTTTGGCACGGTGGGGCTTTCCACGGGGATTACCGCCTCGCTCACCCCGGTCAGCAAAATGGTGCTTATTGGACTGATGTTCGTGGGTCGGCTCGGCCCTGCGGTATTTCTCACCTTGCTGCAAACTTGGCAGGAACCAGAACATTTCGCCTGGCCGGAGCGTTCCATTTCCATCGGATAGGAGGCAGTATGGCTCGTGAGTTCGCCATCATTGGATTAGGAAAGTTCGGCTCCGTCTTGGGACGTTGCCTCCGGGAAAAAGGCCAAACCGTCATCGGTATCGACACGGATCCGGACAAGGTGCGCTTGGCCGCGGAGTACCTGTCCCATGCCTACGTAGCCGAGGCCACGGACAAGACCGCGCTGATGCAGCTCGGCGTGGCAGACTGCGACGAGGTCATCGTCAGTACCGGCCACTCCATGGAAGCCAGCATCCTCATCACCCTGTTTCTCAAGGAAATCGGCTGCAAGCGCGTGACCGTCAAGGCCGTGAGCGAGGACCACGAAAAGATCCTGCGCAAGGTGGGGGCCGACGAAGTGATCTTTCCCGAGGGGTTCGCCGCCCAACAATTGGCCGCCCAATTGGCGGTGCCGGGCTTTCTCGACTATCTCCCCTTGGGCGAAAATGTGGTGTTGCGCCAAATCACTGTGCGCGACTGGGCGGGCAAGTCCTTGCGCGACCTCGATCTCACCAACCAATTCGGCATTCAGGTGGTGGCCATCCGCAAGGCCGGGACCGAGCATTTTTCCTTTGTGCCGAGTCCGCACAAGCCGCTGAGTGCAGGCGACCTGCTCGTGTGCCTGGGGCCGGCCCAGGCCATGGATGGTCTTGCAGGCTAGCCTACCAACGCCGCAGCACCCGAGGGAGGATCCCCGCCGCAAGCACGACCACCGCAGCGAGCATCCCTCCGGCAAGCCCTGCAAGGCCAAAGTACTTGGCAAGGAGTCGAATCGCCCCCATGACGCCGAGGGCAAGTACGCCCCCCAACCAGAGTTTCCAACGCCCCATGGTACTCCCTCCCTTTGGAAATGATCCATTCCCCGCCATCTTGGCCCCTATGGCCGGGCTGGGACACATCGCCTTCCGCCAGGTGCTGGCGGGTTTTGGCGGCTATACCCTCATGATGACGGAAATGTGTAACGCCCGCGCCGTTGCTACGGAAAACCCCGAAACCTCGCGGGTGTTCCGCTGGAGACCCGAAGAGCTTCCTCATCTGGTGTGCCAGATCTTCGGCGCCGAGCCCAAGGACATGGCCATGGCTGCCCGGCGCATCGAAGCCGAAGGCTTTGCCGGTGTGGACATCAATATGGGCTGCGCCGTGGCTGCCATCACCAGCCGCGGAGCCGGGGCGGCCCTGCTTACCGACCCGGAGCGTGCCGTGGCTGTGGTGGATGCCGTGGCAAACGCGGTGCGCATTCCGGTATCCGTGAAGCTGCGGACCCTGCCGGGCCGCGACGTGGAAGGCACCTGTGCCTTGGCGCGGCGTTTGGTCTGCGCTGGAGCCAGTTGGTTGACCGTGCATCCGCGCGTGGCCCCGGACCGGCGTACCCGGCCTGCCCGCTGGGAAGACATCCGTGCCGTGGTGGAGGCAGTGGACGTCCCGGTGATGGGAAACGGGGATATCTGGCATCCGGAAGATGCACTTCGTATGCGGGCGCAGACCGGATGCGCCGGGGTGAGCATCGGCCGGGCGGCGGTGGCGAAGCCGTGGATCTTCGCCCAGATCCGCGGCGCGTTTTCCCTGGAGGACTCCATCTTTCTCGCAACGGCCCTGGCTATGGTGGACGCCCTGTGGGCCTGGAATGCGCCTGCCTCCGCCATGCAGCTTTTTCGCAAGTGGCTGCCCTATTTTTGCGCCAATTTCGTCTATGGCCACGCCATCGCCAAGCGCCTGCGGCAGGCGGCCGGCCGGGAAGAGCTCGTGGCTGCCCTGGAAAGGGAGCTTCTGCCGTGTCCGGCGCTCGCACACAGCCCGAATCCCTTTTTGGTGGTGGGATGATCTCAACACCACGGCCCACCAGGGGCACGTTGGAATCCCTTTTTGGTGGCGGGGTGGGTTCAAAAGGCCCATTGGAGGACCCGCGCACCGAGCTCTGCCATGACCGCAGGCGGACTGAGGGTGAGGGAGGTCGGGTCCGTGATGCGTCCTAAGGTTCCCAGCACCGGCACGCCGGTGAGCGCAAAGATGGCGGCGGCGTTTTCCTGGCGCTCCGCATGGGGCACGGCGTCCGCGGGGTCGCAGAAGACCACGCCCAAACACGGCAGCGACGCGCGCTCGAGGGCTTCCAGGGTGAGTACCGTATGGTTGATGGTGCCGAGCCCTGCCCGCGCCACCACCACACAGGGCGCGCCAAGGGCCTCGGCGAACTCCAGCATGGTCCACCCCGGGGCGATGGGCACCCGAATGCCGCCGGCCCCTTCCACCAGGCAGAGCCCGGAGAACCCGCGCACCCAGGCCGCAACGGCCTTGGGGTCGATGGTGATGCCGGCCGCAGCGGCGGCGATGCTCGGGGCCTTGGGCGCTGGCAAACAGGTGTGCACGGCCGCAGCGGCGGACCACGAAGCGCCGGTCACCCGGCGCACCCAGGCGGGATCGGAATCCTGCTCCACATCGCGGCAGCCGGTTTGCAGCGGTTTGAGGTAGCGCACCGGCGTCGCGCATCGTGGCTGCAACCAGGCCAGCAGGGCGGCGCTTACCATGGTTTTGCCCACATCCGTGTCCGTACCGGTAATGAAAATCGCACGCGGATCCGCAGACGGCATGGTCACTCCGTAAGTTCGTGAAGCGCCTGGGCTATGGCGCTGGTAAGTTGGTGGAGATGCTCTTCGGTATGCTGGGCCGTGACCACCACGCGCAGGCGCGCAGCACCCAAGGGCACCGTGGGGTAGCGGGCGGCAAAGACGAGAAATCCAAAATCTCGAAGACGCCAGGCGACCTTGGCGGCGCGGGCTTCGCTTCCCAGCACCACGGCCAGGATGTGGTGGGCCCCCAGCACTGGGACGCCAAGGCCCTGAAACAGACGGCGGGCCAAATCCGCCAGGTGGGCCACCTGGCGCCGCCGGTCTTCCTGCTGCCGGGCTTCGTGGACCACGGCAGTGATGAGCGTTCCCATCCACGGCGGAAGCGCTGTGGTGAACATGGCCGAAGGCGCAAGATGCAGCAGGGCGCGCCGCACTTGCGGCGGTCCGAGCACTGCTCCGCCTACCAGCCCCAAGGCCTTGCCCAGGCCAACGGTGCGCACCGGGGCGTATCCCTCGCCGAGGCCCTGGCCGTGCGGTCCGAGCACCCCCACGGCGTGGGCCTCGTCGAGGACAAGCAGGGCGTCGTGCTCGCGGCAGTACTGCGCCATGGCCGGGATGTCGGGGCTGTCGCCATCCATGCTGAAAAGCGACTCGCTCCAGACAGCGGCCACCGGCGCGTTCGCAAGGATGCGGGCAAGGTGGGCGAGGCGATTATGGCCAAAGGAGCGCACCTGGGCGCGGCTGGCGGAAAGCCCGTGCAGGATGCTGCCGTGCACGTGTTTGTCCACCGCCACCAGGTCGTCTCCTTGAAAGAGGGACGCCACCGCGGCGTTGGCCTGCGTGGCGCTGGGAAAGAGCAGGGCGTCAGGGGCGCCGCACCAGGCGGCCAGTGCTGCTTCCGCCTCGTCCAGTTCCGGGCTCTGACCGCTGACCAGGCGCGCCGCCCCCGCCCCCAGGCGTCTGGGCCGCACCGCATTCCAGATGCGGGCGGCCATGTCTGGATCCCTTGCGATCCCCAGGATATCGTTGGACGAAAAATCCACCAGCCATTTTCCGTCCACCCGCACCATGGGGCCGTGGCGGTCTTCCACGGGCAGCACCTCACGGCCAAGGCCGGAGGCGTCCAGGACACGGAGACGGTCGTAAAGTGTGGTCAGGAAGCGAGCCATTGGAAACGGTTCTGGAAAAGGGGGTGCGGGGAGGCTTCCGGCAGAAGGGCCAGGGTCACTGCGGCCGGAGCGGCCAGAAAATCAGCCTCCACCTGGTAGCGTGCGCCGGAAGCGGTTTCGGCCTGAAGATCGACGCGAACGTGGGTGCCGCGGCCGGGCTGCAGGCGAACGTCGGCCATGGAAACCAAGCGGACCTGCACCATGAACCGGGCCCTCCAGCGGGCGTGCAGGCCGCACGCCTGGGCCAGGGCTTCCAGGAGCATGGCCGGACTTCCCCCCCGGGCCTCGGCTTCCAGATACTCCGGGGTAGAGGCATGGATATGGCGGAGGGCCTGGCTGGGATCAAACCGGGGTTCCCAGGGCATGGGTCAACTCCATGAGCACGGCAGCAGCCTGGCCGCCGAAACCAAAGCTTTCTACAAGCACAAAGCGCGGCTGCCACGGCCGGCATGCACGCATGAAGGGCAGCCGGGCGCACGGGGTGGCAAGGCCGCGCACCGGCGGCACGAACCCATGGCTGCGGCAGGCGAGCAAGAGGGCAAGCTCCATGAGTCCGCAGGCGGCGGCCCCGTGCCCCAGCCAGGACTTGAGCGCCGTTACCGCACCTGGAAAATCGCTGCCGAGCAACGCTTCCAGCATGGCGGCTTCGGCCGCGTCTCCAGCTCGGGTGCCGGTGCCGTGGGCCAACACCACAAGCTGAGAGGGGTCCACCGCCGTCCCCTCGAGGGCGCCACGCACCACTGGGGCCATGGTTTCGGGGTTGGGGTCGGTGAGTTCGCGGCCGTCGATGCCTATGCCGGTGCCGAGGACGGAGGCGAGGATACGGGCCCCGCGGCCGCGGGCGTGGTCTTCGGATTCCAGCACCATCGCGGCCGCCCCTTCGGCGGGGATGAAGCCGTTTCGCTCGGTATCGAAGGGGCGGATGTCTGCAGGGGTGAGGACCCCGGCGCTGGCGTACGCCGCTACCGCGCGTTCGCCCACCCGGCTGTCGGCGCCGCCCACCAGGGCCACGGCGGTGCGACCCTCGGCGATGGCCCGGGCTCCCCAGGCCAGGGCTTGCGTCGAGGCCGCGCATGCCCCGAGCAGGGTGGCGCTTTCGCCGTGGATGCCCAGGGTCGCGGCCACCAGGGAAGTGGTGGTGGAAGGCATGGCGGACAAAAGCCATAAGGCCTGGGGCGGGGCTGCTTCCAGATGCGGGCCAAGGCCGAGAAAAAGCGCCGCCTGGGAAAGTGGAGGCGCAAGCCCCGCATCCGCCACCGCCTGCACCGCCGCAGCCACGGCCAGGCGCCCGGCCCGGCAGAGGTAGCGGGCGTTTTTCATGGGGCCCACGAGGGCGCGCACATTGGGGGAAGGTGCCGGGGCCACCGGATACCCCCATGGCGATGGGGTAAAGGGCGCTTGCCCTCGGCGCACCGCCTCGGCCATGGCCTGCGGGGTCTCTCCCAAAGGGGTGATCGCCCCCCAGCCGGTGAGCACAACCTTCATGACCGAGCGTGGACGGCGTAGGCCGCAAGATCCGCCACTTGCAGCACCGGACCGGCATCGAGGTCCGCAAGGATGGCGCTGATGCGGGCTGCGCTCAAATGGGGATAGCGCTGCGCCAAGGCCGCTTCGGGCGCGGTCTTTGCGTCCGCGGCGCGCAGCAGTACCAGACGCAGGTCCCGCAAAAACAGGGTATCGTCCTGCACCGGGATGCCCAAATGCTGCTGCATGGCCACGCCGATTTCCAAAAGGTCGATGGACTGGGCGCCCAGATCCCGCACCAGGTAGGTGGCGGGGGTGATGGTGTGCGGGTCTTGGTCCATGATATCGGCAATGATTCGAATGATTTCGTCAGTCATGATGAATACTTGCGCGCTAAGAGTCCGGCGTCCACGGTGATAGAGGTCAAACGGATGCACAGCCCTTGGTCGGAGAGGAGAAACACCATGCAGGAGGCGGCGTCCTCGGCAGATACCCAGGGGAGCTGGGGGTGGTGCTCAAGAAAGGCGGCTCCGCGGCCGGCCTGAGTCAGACCAAGGCGCAGGTTCACGGTGCTGACCCCGCGGCCGGCGAGTTCCACCCCAAGGGTGTGGTAGATGCCTTCAGCAGCCCGTTTGAGGGCGCTATAGAGCCCTTGTCCTGGGGCAGGAACAGCGGCGGCGGTGGAAGAAACGTAGAGCATGCGCCCGAAACGACGGGCGAGCATGCCACGGCCCAGGGCACCGACGATCCGGTGACGGTGCGCCCCCATGGCCATCCAGGCGGCTTGGGCCTTGGCGGGGTCAAGGGAGAGCAGCAGGGCGTCGTCTTCCCGCAGGTGCGCCAGATCCACCAAATAGTCCACCGGCGGCGGGTTTTCGGCCAATGCCCATACGCTTTCCGCTTCTCCCAGGCGCACGGTGTATATCCGCTCCGGTGGCAGCAGGGTGGCGAGGCGGGCTCGTCCGTGTGCGGAGGCGGCGGTGGCGAAGACTTCGAGCCCTTCGGCGTCGAGAAGCGGAATGAGGGCCAATCCGAGGTCGCAGCTTCCACCCAGAAGGAGCACGCGGCGGCCCTGAAAGGTAAGCTTCATTGCACAAGCTCCGCGGAGACGAGCGGGGTGTCCTGGCCGTCAACGAGCATGCCGCGCACGCCGCCTTGCTGCTGAGTGACGCACAAACGGTAGCTCCCCGGCGGCACCGGGGCGTGGCAGCGCAGCCGCCGTACCGTCCATGTTTGCGCGGCAAGGTGCTCGGCCAGGTGCAGCACGGCCGCCAGGACCAGGGATCCGGGAAGCAGGGGGGACCCGGGAAAGTGCTCCCGTACCCAAGGGTCGTGGGCGGAAAAGGAAAGCCGCGCCGTGACCTGGGATGGCGAGGCTGCCGTTATGGTCAAATCCATGCCCCGGCCTCCAGCATGGCTTGGTCTGCGGCAAGATCCCGCCCCGGAGTCGTGAGGTAATTGCCGAGCATGTAGCCGGTGGCGCCGGCGAGAAGCGCCCAGGACTGGTAGTCTCCGAGTACGCGGCTACGTCCGCCGGCAATGGTGATGCCGGCGCGGGGCACGAGCACGCGGAAAAGGGCGATGCTTTTGAGGGCCTCGGCCGGGGCAAGGAGGGGCTGGGTCTCCAGCGGGGTCTTGGGGATGGGGGTGAGAAAATTGAGGGGTACACGGTCCACTTCGAGGTCGCGCAGGGTACAGGCGAGCTCGATGCGCTCGGCCCATCCTTCCCCAAGGCCGAGGATGCCGCCGCAGCATACGGACAGTCCATGGGCTTTGGCCCGCTCCACGGTGGCGATGTCTTCGGCGTAATCGTGGGTGGAGCAAATGCGGGGGAAGAACGATGCCGCGGTCTCCAGGTTGTGGTGGTAGCGTACCAATCCTGCCTGCCGCAGGCAGCGGGCGTCCTCTTCGGAGAGCAGGCCCAGGGATGCGGCGATTTCCAGGTTCGTACGCCGACGCAAGGTCGCGACCACCCGGCATACGGTCTCCATCTCCCGGGGTAAGAGGCGCAGGCCGCTGGTGACCAAGGAAAAGCAGCGCACGCCCCAGGCGGCGGCTTCTTCACCGCGCGCCACGAGGCTGGCCTCGTCCAAGAGGCCGTACTGCGAAACAGCAGTGGGCCAATGACTGCTCTGGGCGCAAAAGGCGCAGTTTTCCGAACAGCGCCCGCTCTTGGCGTTGACGATGGCGCAGTGGTGTGCGGCTTCGCCGAGAAAGGCCCGGCGGATGGTGCGGGCTGCCAGAAGCAGGCCTGGAGTCTCGGAGTCGGGCAGGAGAGCGATCTCCTTCGCCGTCTCAGGGGAGACTGTGCCGCCGGCAAGCACCGTTTCCAGGGCGGATTGGATGAGGGGATGGATGGCGTGCATGCCGCTTCGCCTACGAATCCATCCCCCATGATGTCAAGTCCTCTTAGGCGTCGTCCTCGTCCGTGGCTTCGAGGAGTTGGATGGTCAGGCGCAGAAAATCGGCCTCGGTGATGATGCCGCAAAGCTTGCCCTGCTTGAGCACCGGCAGGCAGCCGAATTTGCCCCTGAGCAGGATGGTGGCGGCCTCTTTGAGCGGGGCGTCCTCACGGATGGTGGTCACTTCCTGCTGCATGATTTCCCGCACGGGAATGGTGGACTCGATCTCTTCCCGAGTTGCGGAATCGATGCCTGCAAGCTTGGAAACCGTAGCGGACAGGATATCCCGGTGGGTCACCAGGCCCACGAATTTCCCGGCGTCGTTCACGATGGGGATATGGCGGATGCGGGCCAGGCTCATGAGGTCCTTGGCCGCGCTCAACGTATCGGTTTCCTTGAGGGTGAACACGTCTTCCGTCATGATGTCCTTGACTTGGAACATAGGGCCCTCCTTTGAAGAATGCTTGCAACGCCTGCGACCTAGCGTGCCGTCCGTTTGGCCTCCAGGCTCTTGCGCAGCCACGCATACCATGCGTCCATGCCGTGGCCGGAAAGGGCCGCCACCTCGAAGATCTCCAGCTCAGGGTTGACGGCGCGGGCAAAGGCGCTCGCCCGGGCGGTATCAAAGGGCACGTAAGGCAATAGATCGATCTTGTTGAGGAGCATAACCCGGGATTGGGAGAAGATGAAGGGATATTTTTCCGGCTTGTCGTCTCCTTCGGTAACGCTCAGGATGGTCACCTTGGCGTCCTCGCCCAAAGAGAACTCCGCCGGACAGACCAAGTTGCCCACGTTTTCGATGATGAGAATGTCCAAGTCTTCCAGACCGAGTTGTTCACAGGCCTCGCGCACCATGGCGCTGTCCAGGTGGCAGCCGCCGTGGGTGTTGATCTGCACGGCCCGGGCGCCGGTGGCGGCCACCCGGCGGGCGTCGTTTTCCGTCTGGCAGTCGCCCTCGATGACGCCGAAGCGCAACTGCTCACGCAAATCCGTAAGTGTGCGCTCGAGGAGGGTGGTCTTGCCCGACCCCGGAGAGCTCATGAGGTTGAGCACCAACAGGCCGTGACGGGCGAAGATCTGGCGCAGCTCTTCGGCGCCGGCGTCGTTGGCTTCGAGGATATTCCGCGCGACTTCCACTTGCATGGGCTCTTCTCCTTGAAAGAAGTTCATGTTGCGGGCCGGACTACTCGGCCTCGATGTGGTCGATGTACAGTTCTCTCCCAGAAAGGACATGGTGGCCGAGCTCCGTGCCACAGGCCGGGCAGGGCATCAAGAAGCGTTCCTCCTCCGATGGAGAAAACTCCTCGCCGCACTGGCGGCAGCGCACCCGCAGCGGCACCATTTCGGCCTCCAAGCAGGCCCCGGCGAGATCCGTGCCCACGGTCAAGACTTCGAAGGCCGTCTCCAAGGCTTCGGGCACTACAGCCGAAAGCTCCCCGTGTTTCACCCGCACCCGGACAAGACGAGTAAGGCCATGCTTGGCCATTTCTTCGCGCACAATGGCGAGGATGCCCTCCACCAAGGAAAGTTCATGCATGGTCGACTCCTGTTTCACTGCGGTAGGCGGTATCCAGGGCGTGGTCGAGATGGATGGGCACGGCCCGAATAGCGCCATTTTCCAAGAAATATCGGGTCATCCGCCATTCGGCATGGTCGATGACGTCCACCACGCCGCGGCCTGTAGTCCCCAAGACTTCACGTATTGCGTGAAGATCGCTCTCCACATCCCGCCACAGACCTTCGTGGACAAAGTCGAGGCTCCCATCCGCCTGGCGGGTGATTTCGTAATCGGCCACAATCTGCGCGATCTGGGAAATGATGGATTCGGACGCTGCAGCAATGTGACCATACACGCGAAATTCAGCGCGCACGCAATCCTCCTCTCAGCGTTGAATGCGGGCGCACTGGTATCCGCTTTGGGCAAGCAAGGCTACTGTGGCCGGCAGCGGGTCTTCCAGGAGGGCGATGGGGGGCTCGCCATCGATGAGCCATGCAGGGATTTGGATGGAAAGCTCGTTGGCGCCGCGCACCCAGGAAAGGGAGACATGTTTGGAAATCAGGTGCTTTTCATGCCGCAAGAAGGCCAAGATCTGCCCCGGCGAGGTCAGCGGACGGATCTCGGGGAAGCGTGCGTCGAGCTGCCGGTGGAGCCAGGCGGCGTTGGCCGCAGGAAGGAGCATGGCCGCCCCGGGGAGCGCTGGCGGAGCAAAGGACGCCCCGCTGGCATCGGTCTCCAAGAGCGTCACCTCCGCAGCGGACAACAGCTCCCGCACCCCTTGCGGAAGCGGTGGGGTATGTGGGGCCTGGTGGGTCCACAGGGCTACGGTGCGTCCGCCATCCAAGACCGCCACCAGCGATGCCTTGAGATTGATACTCATGCCCTGGCGCGGAAGCACCAGATTGCGCCCTTCGGGCCACAGGTGCACGCGCTGTGGGAAGGCGCCTGCCAGCGCCTGGAGCACGGGACGCAGCTGCCAGTCCGCAGGCACCATGATGGGGATAAAGCCTGCAGCCCGGGCGCTCTCCACCCAGGAGGCGGGCTTGGGGGCATCCAGGAAGAGGACGCGCTCTCCCCACGGCGTGGAGAGGGCCGGTGTTTCGCGCAGATTGACGGCAAACCAACTGCCGTCTTCCAAGGGAAAAAGGGCTTCTTCTCCGGGGATGAAGGTGAAGCCAAAGCCTTGAAGAAGCCGACGGGTTTGTGTCCGGGTATGCTCGAGAAAGCGTAGCGAGGGAAGTGGAGCGGTGGGCGGTGGAGGTTCGGATCCGCTCCGCTCGATGGTGCTTTGAGGGCCATCGCCGCTTGCGGACACGGCCGGTCCCCCTGGAGCGGCAGGGCTCGTGTCGTTTCCTCCCGTGCCGCCCTGGGCAGAGCCGCCTCCTCGTGTGGCATTTTCTCCCGCACCCAAGGGACCGTCTTCGTTGGGAGATGCGTCTTCTGTGCTGGCAGAGGATGCGTTGCCTTCGGCGTCGCCCCGCCAGGGGGCCCCGGCGGGGAGTTCCAAACGGTCGCCGGCGCGCAGGGCGTCAAGGTTTTGGATGTGGGGGTTGCACTGTCGTACCAGATCCAGAAGATGGCCGTAGATCTCGGCATCCGAGGCACCTGTCTCCCGCCGCAGGATCTGGAGCAGGGTCTCTCCGGGCTGGACCACATATTCTTTGCGCAGCATGGTCGTCGGGGCGGAGGCAGTACTCCGTTGCGGGGTAGATGGTCGGGAGGTTTTTGGAGCCCCAGGCAGATAGAGTACTTGACCGGCGCGCAGGTGGTTGAAGTCCGCCACATGCGGGTTCATGGCCCGCACCTTGGGAATGATTTGGGGGAAATCTTCTCGGGAAAAACCAGCGTCCTCAAGGATTTTGTAGAGCCATTCCCCTTCCCGCACCACGTGCTTGGGCCCCTCTGGGGCCTTGCCCGCAGCAGTCTTATGAAAAAAAAGCCGCACGTTCTCCTCGCCCCAACACACCGAGGCCAGGAGAGCGAGCACCACCAGAAAACATAGGCTTGACCGACGCAATGGCTCCTCCCGGCCGGGGGACATACGCGAGAGTGCCTTGGTTGTCACCCCGTGCGGTCAGAGAGAAACGTCTCCGTGCCGCCAGCCGCAACCGTGGCATCTCGTCTTCGAGGGCCGGCGCGCCGCCCAGGCTCCGCCAGACAGTCGCGGCATCAACAAAGAGGACGCTCCCTCGGAGACGCGCGTTACGCCACCTCCCAGCCCACGATCTGGCGCCTTACCTTGCTGAATTCCACCCCCACCTCCACGACCCGCTCCACTGCTGCCTTGCCCCGGTAGGCCGCGGCGTAGTTCCTTTCCTGGATCTGCCGCAGGGCCTCGCCCGTAGGGGCGTCGCCGTCGATGACCTTGAACTCGAAGATCCAGACGACAGGGCCGGCGATGACCACCAGGTCCAACCGCCCCGGGGTGCAGACGCGCTCCGGGATGGTCATCACCCCCAGGCCCGCCAGGTGACTGTAGAACACACTGGCGAAATAGCCTTCGTACTGGGCCATGGGGTTTTTGCGGTACCAGTCCGCCGGGATGCCGGCAAAGAGGCTGCGCATGTGCTCACCCAGGCCGTGGGCGTCGCCCTCCTTGAGCATGGCCGTGAGGGCAAAGCTCGGGGCATGAGGAAGCTCAGGCACCAAGCCCCGCACCAGGGCGCGGTTGAGGGCCACGCGCACCTCGCGGTTGGGAAGGCCAAGCTCGTACTCCACCCCTTCTTCGCTGCGGTGCACGCGGGTGATGGTGACGTAACCCGTCTGCCAAAGCAGGGCCTCGGGAGCGATGGCCTCCACGTCAAAGGCCGAAAGCAGGGCGTCGTCGGCGTACAAGCGCTCCAGGCGCGGGGTGAAAAAATGGTGCCGCGAGAGCCAATCGATGAGAAAGGTGGGCGTGGCGGTCTCGAACCACCAGGCGCGGAACTCCCGCTTGTCAAAAAGGAGCAGCACGTCGAAAGGATTGTAGACGCTTTCCCCGCTTCCCCAGCGGTACCCGTTGTACCAGGTGCGCACGGCATCGCGATCGAGAGCGCGGCCTTCCTTGGCGGCGGCGGTGAACTCCGGAGCGAAGACCGCATCCAGGTCTGCTTCGGTATAGCCGCAGATGGTGGCGTAGCGCTCATCCACGGTGATGTCGTTGAGGTTGTTGAGCCCGGAAAAGAGGCTCACCTTACTGAATTTGGAGACCCCGGTGAGGAAGACGAAGCGCAGGTCCGCATCCCGGCCCTTGAGCACGGAGTAGAGGTTGCGCAGGCCCTCGCGCATGGCCCGCGCCGTGTCCGGATCGGTGAGATTGTCGAGGATGGGCTTGTCGTACTCGTCGATGAGCACCACGGTTTGACGTTGGTGCTTCTCCGCCGCGCGGGTGATGAGTTGGCCGAAGCTACCGGAGATGTCGTCCAGATCATCGAGTCGCACCTGGAGACGCTCGGCGTTTTCGCGCAGGATGCCGCGGATGCGGCGGTCCAAATCCGCCCGGCGCTCCAATCGGCCCTCGGCGAAGGAGATGCGCACCACCGGATGGCGCCGTTCCCAATCCCAGTGATTTTCCAGGTACAGCCCAGTGAAGAGCGCGCGGTTTGCCGCAAAGGCCTCGGCCAAGGTGTCGAGAAACAGGGATTTACCGAAGCGCCGCGGCCGGGAGAGGAAGTAGTAGCCCCCCTCACTGGCGAGCTTGGCCACGAAGGGAGTTTTGTCCACGTAGTAGCACTGCTCTTCGCGGATTTTGGCGAAAGTCTGGATGCCGATGGGCAGTTTTTTACGCTCCATGAGGACCTCTCAAGTGGGAAGAGACGAGGCTTTTGGTGTACCCACGCGGACAGGGGAAGTCAAAAACACCGCTCCAAACAAAAAAGCCCAGGGTTTCCCCCAGGCTGTGGTCTCGTCTGCGATATGGATTCCTGCTAGCCGCAGGACGAGCAGGAACTGCAGCCCGAACTGGCGACTTTCAGGCGTGACTCCACATTGAAGCCGTAGTGGTGATTGAAATCCACTCGAATGGGGGACACTTCCTGAAGCAGCTTTGTTTCAACCAAAAACGTGTATCCATCCACATCCAAGACCGTATCGCTGTCTTTTCGCTCATCCAGAGCGAGGGCCAAACGCGGCCCCCCTCAGCCAGCGGCGAGATACACGCGGATGGGGGATACGTCTTTTCCCGCAAAGTGCATGTCCAACTGCTCCTTTGCGGCCTTGCTCAATTCAAACATGAAAACCTCCTCGAATTGGTAATGCCAGAGGCTTGAGGGCTAGCCAGGAACCCCGGGAGTGTCAATGCAAAGAACCCGTCTCTATAGAACTCCCTGATATCACTCCTTGGGCGCGTGCCAAGCGCTGGCCTCTTCCAAAAGTCGGTACGTCCGCTCCACCAGAGAATGGGGATCCGCCAAGTAGCCGTCCTGGAGCAGGGCCGCCTCGAAGAGGCCTTCCACCGCCATGGCCAAGAAGGGATCGTCCGGGGTGTGCTGGGCCATCTTTTGCAGATTGTGCACCAGCGGGTGTTTGGGGTTCACCTCCAGGACTTTTTGTGGAATGGAGGTGTCCTTGGCCAAAATCTGCATGATGCGGTGCATTTGCGAGGTGGAGCCATCGGGGCTCACCAAACAGGCTGGGCTGTGGCTGAGGCGCTTGGATGCGCGCACCTCGGTCACGCGGTCTTTCAGGATCTTGCCCATGACCGTCAACAGCGCGTCCATGCCTTCGGCTTCTGCCTGGTGGGGGGTGGAAGCTGCGTCGGCCGAGGCCGCGTCGGGAAGGTCTTCCAACTTGCTGAGATCCGCGTTTTCCGCAGCCTCGAGAGGGAAGTCCCGGTAGCGCCGTACGGCCTCCATGACAAATTCGTCGATGGGGTCGAAGAGGTAGAGCAGCTCGACCCCCTTGGCGCGGAAGATCTCCACATGAGGGTTCTTTTCGATGGCTTCCCGGGATGGGCCGGAGATATAGTAGATGGCCTTTTGCCCTTCTTTCATGCGGCTCACGTACTCTTCCAGGGAAACCAGGGCGCCGGGGTCGGAAGCCGCCGAGGAGTGGAAGCGCAGAAGCCCTGCAAAGGCCTCCTGGTTGGCGAAGTCCGCGTAGCCCATTTTGAAGCGCTTGCTGTGCTCCTTCCAGAAGGCGGCATAGCGCTCCTGGTCTTGAGCAAGCTTTTGGAGTTCTCCCAAGACCTGCTTGGTGATGGTCTGGGCGATTTTGCGAATGACGCGGTTCTCCTGCAAGGTCTCGCGGGAGATGTTGAGGGGCAGGTCTTCGGTATCCACCACGCCGCGGACGAACCCGAGGTATTCGGGGATGAGCTCTTTGTTCTTGGACTGAATGAGCACACGGCGTACGTAGAGATCAAGGCCGTGGGCGTCGCGCTCGATACCGAACACATCCATGGTTTTTGGGGGAATGAAGAGGAGCGCCGAAAATTGCACCGGCGCATCGACACTGATGTGAATGGTGTGCGTTGGATCTTCGGTATCCAGAGTGAGGAAACGATAAAATTCGCTATACTGCTCCTTGGTGATGGAAAACTTGTTTTCCCGCCACAGGGCCGGAACCGTGTTCACCTTTTCGCCGTCCACATACACGGGGAACGAGACAAAGTTGGAGTGCTTTTTGATGACGGCCGCCAGGCGATCTTTGTTCGCGAACTCGGCGGCGTCTTCCTTGAGGTGGATGTGGATGGAGGTGCCACGGGGCAGGGCTTCGTCCAATTCACGAATGCGGTACGACCCCTGTCCATTGGAGATCCACTCCACGGGTTTGGCCTGAGGCTGGAAAGAACGGGTACGCAGGGTGACCTGGTCGGCCACCATGAAGACCGAGTAAAAGCCTACTCCAAAGCGCCCGATCAGGTTGGAGGCGTCGCCGCCGCTTTCCTTGGCCTTGGCGAGGAAGTCCGCGGTCCCGGAATGGGCGATGGTGCCGATGTTGGCCACGACTTCTTCTTGGGTCATGCCGATGCCGGTGTCCGTGATGGTGATGCAGCGGCCGTCGGCGTCGGTGGTGATGCGGATGGCAAGCTCGGCTTCCGGGTCCTGGATATCCGCGGAGCGGGCCTGCTCGAAGCGCAGTTTGTCCAAGGCGTCCGAGGCGTTGGAGATGAGTTCGCGCAGAAAGATCTCGCGGCTGGTATAGATGGAATGAGTAATGATCTCCAAAAGTTGTCGAATTTCGGTCTTGAATTCCATCTCTTGCGTTTGCGTCATGGATGTGTTCCTCCAACAGGGTGTGGTGTGGTGCACCGATAGGTAAGAGGCCATTGAAAACTGTCAAGCGAAAGCGTGGAGGAACGATGCTCGGTCATGAGCCGTGGACTTTTGATCGTACGGTGCGTTTGGCCCTGGTTGCTGCCGTAATTTGGGGGGCAGTCCGGCTGTTGGGGGCGCTCAGTGACGCCATCATCCCTTTTCTCATGGGGCTCCTTTTCGCCTACGTCCTCGATCCCGTGGTGCGGCGGGTGGAGGTGCGGGTCCGTTCCCGGCAAGCGGCCATTGCCGTGGTGCTTTTGGGCGCCGTCGTGACATTGATCCTCGCTGGAGCGCTCTTCACCCCGATGATCGCCCGGGAAGTCACGCACATGGCCCGCCTGGCCCAAGAGGTGCTTTCCAACTCCCGTCTGGCCGCCGAGGCCGCCAAGCGGCTTCCTCCGGATATCTGGGAAGCCGTGCGCGGTGTGTTGGCCAGCCCCGAAGTGCAGGACTTCTTGCGCAGCGATAGTGTGTTTTCCATAGCCCAAGGGATGCTCCGCCGTATCGTGCCGGGGATCATGGGGCTGATCAGTGGGGCCTACAGCATGGTCATGGCCGTGGCCGTGGTGCTGGTCATTGGGCTCTACACGGTGTTTTTGCTCTTGGATTTCGAGTCCTTGCGCCAGAGATGGCATTCCGTGCTTCCTACATCCTGGCGGCAGCCGATACTCGAATTTCTTGCGGAGTTCGACAGCGCTATGAGCCGCTACTTTCGCGGCCAAGCCCTGGTGGCCGGCACCGTGGGCATCCTTTTTGCCATTGGCTTTAGCCTGATCGGGCTGCCTTTGGCCGTGGTCTTAGGGCTCTTTTTAGGGCTGCTCAACATGGTGCCGTATTTGCAGACGGTCGGATTCGTGCCTGCCGTGCTGTTGGCCGGAGTGCACGCCCTGGAGACCGGGACGTCGTTTTGGACGGTGTTGGGGCTCGTGTTGGTGGTTTTTGCCGTTGTCCAGGCCATTCAGGACATGGTGTTGGTGCCGCGCTTTTTGGGCAAGGCCATGGGTCTCTCTCCGGCGTGGATACTTTTATCTCTTTCCATATGGGGCAGTTTGCTGGGCTTTTTGGGTTTGCTCCTGGCCTTGCCGCTTACCTGCCTCCTTTTTGCCTATTGGCGTCGTCTGATCGCCAGTGACGAAGGTGCGCGTCTGGACAATATCACCGCTCCCCTTTAGGTAGCCCCCGATTTTTTCATCCCGACAAGGTCCGTATCATGGAAATCTCCCTGACTACCCCTGCGCTGCTGTTTTCGACGCTCTCGCTGCTGCTCTTGGCGTATACGAACCGTTTTTTGGCCCTGTCCACACGTATCCGTTCCCTGTACGACCGCTACCGGCATGAACAAGCATCTGGGGTGCGTCAGCAGATCGCAAGCCTTCACGGCCGGGTGCGGCTCATTCGTCTGATGCAACTCCTGGGCATCCTGAGCCTGCTGTGTTGCGTGGTGTGCATGCTTTTCCTCTTTGAAGGATGGTTCGTTCTCGGAAAATGGGTGTTCGCCGCAAGTCTCGTTCTTCTTATGGCATCCTTGGTGGTTTCAGCCATGGAAATCTTCATATCCACGCGGGCGTTGGACATAGAGCTGCATGAATTATGGACCGCTCAAGAGCCGATTTCCGCACGCAAGAAAGAGGGAGGGAAGAGGGCATGAAAGTTCTGCGCCATCCCGACGCCGTCCGCGAAGAGGTCATGCAGTGGCGCTGCCATGGGCACCAGGTGGGCTTCGTCCCTACCATGGGATATTGGCACGCAGGGCACGTGAGCCTGCTCGATGCCGCCCGGCAGCGGTGTTCCAAGGTGGTGGCCTCCATCTTTGTGAATCCCACGCAATTTGGTCCGAACGAAGACTTGGAGCGTTATCCGCGCAACCTCGAAAACGATCTGGCTTTGGCGCAAGCGCACGGCGTGGATCTCGTTTTCTGTCCGCAAGCGCAGGATATGTACGCCCCGGACCACGACACCTGGGTGGAAGTGCCGCACCTCTCCCAAGGGCTTTGCGGGGCATCGCGGCCTGGGCATTTTCGGGGGGTCGCCACGGTGGTGACCAAACTTTTCTGGATCGTACAGCCGCATGTCGCCTTTTTTGGCGAGAAGGACTGGCAGCAACTAGCCGTCATCCGCGCCATGGTGCGCCACCTCTCCTGTCCGGTGGAGGTCGTCGGCTGTCCTATAGTGCGCGAGCCGGACGGCCTGGCCATGAGCTCGCGCAATGTCTATTTGACTGCCGAGGAGCGCGCCCAGGCCCCGGCCCTTTGTGCCATGCTTCAGGATCTGCGCCAGCGCGTGGCGGCTGGGGTGCGGGATGTGGAGGCCCTGAAAGCTGCTGCCCTGCGCTATCTTGCCGCGCATCTGCCCCTCGGCAGGCTCGACTATCTGGAATTCGTGCACCCGGACACTCTGGTCCCACGCACGCAGGCGGAGCCGCCCACCTTGGCGGCAGTGGCGCTTTTTCTGGGCAAGGCGCGACTCATCGATAACATGCGCATCGATTGACACGACACATCATCAAAAGACGTCTGGGGAGGCCTCTCCCTTAAGGATACTGCCATGCTCCGAACCATGTTGTGGGCGAAGTTGCACCGGGTCACGGTGACCGGAAGCTGTCTGGACTACGAAGGCTCTATCGCCATTTGTCCAAAATTGTTGGAAGCCTCGGGCATTGTCCCCGGCGAACGGGTAGACGTGTACAACGTGACCACCGGGGCCCGATTCACCACCTACGCCATCGAAGGAAACAGCCGGGAAATTCTCGTCAATGGCGCGGCCGCCCGCTTGGCCATGCCTGGTGATCTCCTCATCATCGCGGCCTACGCCCAGATGACCCCGGAGGAAATGGGGCGGCACCAACCGCGGGTGGTCTTGGTGGACCGCCGCAACGAAATCAAAGAGGTGCGACCATGAAAGGCGTGCTGGAGTTTGCTCAGGCCAAGGCCCAAGGCCAAAAGCTCGTCATGGTGACGGCCTACGACTATCCGTCCGCCTACTTCGCGCAAAAGGCCGGGGTGGATCTCATCCTGGTGGGCGACTCCGTGGGCATGGTGGTGCTTGGCCATGATTCCACGGTACCGGTGACCATGGACGACATGGTCCGCCACACCCGGGCAGTACGGCGCGGAGCTCCGGATACCTTCATCCTGGGCGATCTTCCCTTTTGGAGCACGAGCTCGGTGGCCTGCGCCGTGGAGCGGGCCGGCCGCCTGGTGCAGGACGGCGGCTGCCATGCGGTCAAGCTCGAAGGCGGACGCAGCATTACCGCTCACGTGGAGGCCATCGTGCGCGCCGGGGTACCCGTATGCGGCCATATCGGCCTGACTCCACAATCGGCCACGGCCTTGGGGGGATTTCGCGTACAGGGCAAAACCGCGGCCCAGGCCCGGGCGCTGCTGGAAGACGCCCAGGCCCTGGAGGCCGCAGGGGCCTTCATGCTGGTTTTGGAGTGCATCCCCACGCCCCTTGCCCGCGTCATCACCGAGCGACTGCGCATCCCCACCATCGGCATCGGCGCAGGTCCCCATTGCGACGGCCAGGTGCTCGTGTGGCATGACCTCCTCGGCATGTATCCCCGACAGACGCCGAAATTTGTCCGCCGCTATGCGGACCTGGGCGCTCTGGCCACGAAAGGTATCGCCGCTTTTGCCGACCAGGTGCGTCACGGCGCTTTCCCCGAGGCTGACCAGGGGTTCGCCATGGACGAAGAAGAGCTCGACCGCGCCCTGACGCCGCTGGCTTAATCCTGCCCGCGTCCTGCTTTTGTTGACGCAAGCCTCTCGCCAGAAGACGCACCAAAGGCACCGGGGACTCGCGCTTACGGCTTCTCCGTCAGCGTGTGCCTTTGGTGGCGCCACAGAGAGCGCAGGGCGATGGTACTTCCCCCCAGACTTGCCACGCCGAAGCCCAAAAAGGCCCAGGCAAAGCCTGCGCGCTCGCCCCAGGCGGCCAAGGCGGCGGGAAGCAGTCCGGAGCCCAGAAGAGACGTGCAGGTGACCGCCAAAGAGACGCTGAGGTCGCTTTCTTCCCTGCGCACCACCCGGGCCAAGACCGCAAACCCCACTGGAAAGAAGCATACCGCCAGAAGCGGCTGCAGGGTGAGCAGGGCAAGGCTCATCGGCAGAGGGCCGACGCCTGCCACGCATGTGGCAAGGCTCACCCCGAGCATGCATATCGTAAGGGTGCGCACCAAGCCGAACCGCTCGGTGATCCACCCCATCCAAGGCAGCACCACCAAGGAGACCACACGGGAAGCACCCAAGAAGGTATTGGCCGCTGCCTCGGAAAGCCCCCGGTCATGAACCAGATATGCGGGGATCACGCTGTAGACGCCCACCTCCACACCCACGGTGATGACAAAGAGAACGACCACCGCCCAAAAGGAAAGATTCTGCACGAGCGGCCGCAAGGCAGCAAGGCGGGGCGCCACGCCCAAGCGCTCGATACGAGGCCCGCGCCACGCATAGAGAATGCCCATGGCAAGGCTCGCCCAGCCGATCCAGGCAAAGGTCATGGTGGCGGCCCCCAAGCGGTCGGCCAATTCCACGACAAATGGGGCCAGGACGAAGGAGAGGTTGGGCGCCATCTCATGCAGGGCAAAGGCCCGGCTCCAGCCGGACTGGGGAGTGACAGTGGTGATGGTGGTCACGCCGGAAGGCATGTAGAGCCCTGCCCCCAGGCCCAAAATCAGCACCCAGGAAAGAAGCCCGCCCAAGGTTGTGGTCCTGGAGATGCCGAGCAGACTCCCTCCCAAGAGGAAAAGACACAGACAAATGGTGCGGTGGTGGCCGATGCGGCTGGAAAGGAATCCCGCCCCGAATACGGCGGTGCTGTAGCCTATAGACAGGGCCACGAAGGCCTGGGCCGCGGTGGCAAGGCTCACGCCCAGGCGCTCACTCGTGGGCAAAAGGAGTGGTCCCAGTACCGTACGGGAAAGAAAATTGACAAAAAATACTCCGGTCAGCAGGAGCAGAGCCGGAACGGCTTTTCGAAAAGAGGGCGTGTTGGTGGTCATGGCGCGGGCAGTTGCGGTTGCGAGCCCGCGCTCCTATCCTGTCCTTGTGTGCAAGGCAACTTTCGAGTTCCAGGAGTATGATATGCGAATTCTCGTAACACTTCTTTGCAGCACGATTTTTCCGGCTTTGGTATTTGCCGCAGATATTACGGATACGGTGCAAAAGCGTTATGAAACATTGCACTCTTTTCGCGCATTTTTCACCCAGCACCTCACCAATGCTGCAACCCAAAAAACAGAGGAGCGCCTTGGATCCATCGTCTTTTCCAAACCCAAACTCTTGCGCTGGGAGACCACCAGCCCCGAAGAAGAACTCTTGATTGTCGGGCCGCAAGCGGTGTGGGAGTACCTTCCGGAAGACGGTATTGCATACCGATACACTACGGAACAGATTTTTCAATCCAAGACCATGCTGCGTTTTATCTCCGGGGAAGCCAACCTCAAAGAAGATTTTGCGATTGTCGACAAAGGCATGGATGCGGGGTTGCATCTCTTGGAGCTCACCCCCAAGGAGCCTGAGCCGGGATTGACCTTCGCACGGGTATGGATCCGTCCTGAAGATGGGCTGCTCGAGCGCATCCGCATCGTAGACTTCTTTGGAAATGAAAACGCCATCGAGCTCAAGGCCATCGAGCTCGACCCGGCGGTGGATTCCAAAATATTTACGTTTACGCCACCGCAAGGAACGCAGGTCATTCCAGGGAAAGTGCAGTAGAGCGCAAAGCCGGGACGTATCTCTGAGCAGTGCAGTCCCGGCCTGGTCAATGCGGCGTCTGCGGGTGGTGCACGCTCGCCGCTGTCAGCGTCCCCTCCAGGGGCATCCACGGGCCCGGCTGAGACGCGACCAGGTCTGGAAGGCGGACTTCCGGGACAAAGGGGCAGGGCGCGGTAAAGTACATCCATTCGTTGCGGTAAGGGTGCATGAGACCTAAGGCCGCTGCGTGGAGAAGCAGACGTGGAGCCGCCGTGGCCACGGCGGGCGGGGCGTAGAAAGAGTCCCCGAGGAGCGGATGGCCTATGGCCGCCAGGTGCAGGCGCAGCTGGTGGGACCTGCCGGTGTGGGGGGTGAGGAGAAGTAGGGTGGCCTCGTCGCGGAAGTATTCGAGCACCGTGAATTCGGTCCAGGCAGGTTTGCCTGCGCTCAGGCAGATGGTCTGCATGGGGCGACGGGGAAAGTCGCAGCGCATGGGTAAGGTGATGTGTCCATGCGGGGCGCGCACGCGGCCGGCAGCCACCGCCAGATAGGCCTTGGCCACTTGGCGATGTTGAAACTGGGCCTTGAGATGGCTTTCCGCCTTGCGGCGCAGGGCCACCACCACAAGCCCGGAGGTGGGCAGATCCAAACGGTTGACCGCCTGGGCATGGGGATGGCGCTGCCGCACCCGAGCCAGGACACTATCGGCAAAGGCCGGATCCCGTCCGGGGACGCTGAGCAGCCCTGCCGGCTTGTGAATGATGGCCATATCCCGGTCTTCGTAGACCACATCCAAGCCAGCAGGAGGGGTGTACGGACCAACGGGAGGCACCGAGGCGTCCAGGAACGCAGGGCGCCAACGCCAAAAGGGTGGGATTGGTGTGGACATCACGAATGATCGGCCGACCCGCCTTCTTCGACACGCAGGCGCTTCAGCTCCGCTTCTACCAGCGGCAACACCCCGGCCACCATCCGCTCGACGCCAGCGGCGTTGGGATGCATGCCGTCTTCCAGCAAGAGTTCGGGATGCCCGTAGACACCTTCGAGAAAAAAGGGGTACAGGGCAAGGCCGTAGCGTTGGGCGAGTTCCGGGTACACGGCGTTGAAACGCTGCTGGTAGTCGGCGTCCCAATTACGCGGGGCATACATGCCCACCAAGACCACTCGGGCCCCGGAGTCCTGCGCCGCCTGGATCATGGCCTCGAGATTGTCGTGCAACGCTTGGGGGGAGAGGCCGCGGAGAGCGTCATTGGCCCCAAGGGCGAGGACGACCAGTCGGGGCTTGTCCGCCAAAGCCCAGGCCATACGGCTGCGCCCCCCGGCGGAGGTGTCCCCGGAAACCCCGGCGTTGATGACCCGTACCTCCCAGCCGCGGGAGACGAGCTCACGTTCGAGCACTGCAGGGAATGCCTGTGAAGGTGGTAGACCATAGCCAGCGGTGAGGCTATCACCCATGGCAAGAATCGTGATCCCCCCTGCCAGGGCCGGCGTTGCCATCATGGCGCCAAGGGCGGAAAATACGGAGAAAAGACGCATGCATGCCCCCATGATTGTCGTACGTGATCTCAGTTTGACTCTAATTTCCGGCGCTGCGCCGGTCAACGTGCTCCAGAACCTCAATTTTCAGGTGGAGGCCGGTGAGAGTGTGGCCGTGGTCGGACCTTCGGGGTCGGGCAAGACCTCGTTTTTGATGCTCCTTTCCGGCCTGGAGCGCCCGAGCGCAGGAAGCATCCACGTGGCCGGCCACGATCTTTCCCACATGGACGAAGATGGGTTGGCCCGGTTCCGGCAGCAGCACGTGGGGATTGTCTTCCAAAACTTCCTCCTCCTCCCTGCCTTGAACGCGGAGGACAACGTGGCTCTTCCCTTGGAGTTGGCCGGGATAGCCGATGCCCGCAAGCGGGCCCGGCAGGCCCTGGTTCAGGTGGGGCTGGAGCACCGGCTGCATCATCTGCCTTCCCAACTTTCCGGCGGAGAGCAGCAACGCGTCGCCGTTGCCCGGGCCTTTGCCGGCGGACCGGCCCTCATCCTCGCCGACGAACCCACCGGAAACCTGGACGCCGCCACCGGCGCGCGGGTCATGGAACTGCTTTTCGGCCTGCACGAAGATCATGGCACCACCCTCCTTTTGGTGACCCATGACCCTGGCCTGGCCGCACGCTGCCAGCGTCGCATGCGCCTGACTCGTGGGCATCTGGAGGAGCTATGAGGACGCTCTTTTCCTGGTGCCTGCGGGAATGGCGGCGCGGGGTGCAGGGCAGCCGCTTGGTCCTGGCCTGCTTGGCCATCGGCGTGGCAGCCATGACCGCCATCGGCACCACCGCGGCCTCCGTACGTCAGGCCCTGGAGTTGGACGCCCGCGAGATCCTGGGAGGAGACGTCGCTATCCGATTGACCTCGCGCACCCTGTCTTCCCCAGAGTTGCAGCGTGTTGCCGCATACGGGGACCAAAGCCACTCTATCACGCTGCGCACCATGCTCCACACCCAGGAAAAGAGCACACTGGTGGAGGTCAAAGCCGTGGACGAAGCCTACCCGCTCTACGGCAGGCTTGCCGTCGCCGGCCGCGGGAGCATGACCGGCGCGGAGATTGCTCCGGAAAGCGTGGTGGTCGACACTGAAGTCTTGAGGCGTCTGGATGTCCAAGTGGGAGACCGGGTACGGCTGGGGAGCTCTTGGCTGACCATCCAGGGGGTCATCGAATACGAACCCGGGCGGTCTCTGGATGTCTTCACCTTGGGGCCGCGGGTCATGGTCTCCCTGAAGACCATGGAGCGCACAGGGCTCATGGTTCCCGGCAGCCTTTTTCAGAGTACCTACGCGCTGCGCCTGCCCGATGCTTCCCGCGCCGAAGCAGTGGCGCAAGAACTCGCCGCCATCGGGGACTCGGGATGGCGGGTGCGCCCCTTTACACGCGCCTCCGGTCGCATGGAAACCGTACTCGAACGCCTGCGCACCGTAAGCTCCTTCGTGGCCTTGGGAGTCCTTTTGGTGGGCGGCCTGGGCGTGGCAAGCGGGGTCCGCGCCCATATGGCGTCCCGACTGCTGGAACTCGCGGTGTGGAAGGCCTTGGGCGCTTCGGCCCGGGTGCTCCTCGTGGTGCACGGAGGTGCCGTGCTCCTGGCGGGAGGGCTCGCCATCGCAGCAGGGGTGGCGCTCGGGGCGTGTGCGCCCTGGATCCTTGCGGCGTGGGGCGTGGAAGTGGTGGTCCCGGGCTGGTATCTATTCCCCATGCTCATGAGCGCCGCATGCGGCCTTAGTGTGTTGGTCATATTCGCGGCCCTCCCTTTGGGCCGTGCGGTGGCGGTGCCGGCGGCGGTGGTGTTTCGTCAGAGTGCCGGGGGCGTAGGCTTTGCCCGTAAAGCGCCTTTGTGGGCATGGGGGGTGGCGGCGCTGGGAGGGATCGGACTTGGAGCGCTGGTCATTCTCCTGGCGGATCGCCCTCGTTTGGGCGTGTGGTTTGTGCTCGGGGTCGGCGCAAGCTTTGCGGCACTTTGGTTTGCGGCCATGGGGGTGCGTGCTGCAGCCCGCTTGGGGCGGAGGCTTCCTTGGCCGACACTGCGCCTGGCCATGGCCAATGTGGCCCGCCCCGGAGCGTCGGCCCCCCGGATGGTGCTCGTCTTGGGGCTGGGTTTGGGGATGCTGGGGGCCATACGTTTGGTGACGGATTCACTGCACACTTCCTTGGGCGAAGAGATCGCCCGGCATGCCCCCACCTTTTTTGTGCTCGACGTGCCGCCGCACGAAGAGGAGCACTTCCGTCAAGTGGCCCATGCGGCTGGAGCAGAGCGTGTCCGCTTGCAGCCGGTGGTACGCGGCCGCATCACCCATATTCGCGGTCAAGCAGTGGAGACCGTGCCCATCGCCCCTGAGGTGCAGTGGGCCGTGCGTTCGGACCGGGCGCTCACCTCGGCGGCGGTGCTGCCAGAAGGCAGTATCCTGGTGGCGGGTACATGGTGGCCGGAAAACGCTGCCTTTGCCGAGCCGCGTGTTTCCATCACCGCAGACCTGGCCCAAGGCTTTGGAGTGCACGTGGGGGACACGCTGCGCTTCAATATTTTGGGCCGCGAAGTGGAGGCGACCATCATGAACGTACGCCGGGTGGACTGGACTACCTTGAATCTCCAGTTCGCCGTCATTTTCGCCCCTGGAGTGCTGGAAGCCGCCCCCCGCACCTTGCTCGGCACCCTGCATGCCGCACCAGGGGCCGCGGAAAAAATTTTTGCCGCGCTCACGCGCTCGTTCCCCCAAGTGGCTGTGGTGGATGTGCGGCGTATCCTCGCGGAAGTGAGCGCCGTGGTGGAACGTTTGGGGCTTGCCATGGCGCTCTTGGGAGGAATTGCCGTGGCGGTGGGCCTTGTGGTACTCATAGGAAGTTTTGCCGCAGACCAGGAGGCACGGCATTTCGAAGCCGTGGTCTACAAAGTGTGCGGGGCCACCCGTCTGCAGACGGTGCGCATCCTTGCAGTGGAGTTTTTGCTCGCGGCGCTCGTGGCGAGCGTGATGGCCATGGGCATTGCAACGCTCGCGTCTCAGGGGGTGGTGGAAGGCATGCTGCGCTTGACCTTTCGCTGGAGCGCCGCTCAAGCGGTGCTCGTCCCTCTGGCAGGTGCTTGCATTGCCATGGGACTGGCCTTGCGACGCACCTGGGTTGTGCTGCGGCTGCCCCCCTGGGGGTGGCTGCGAAACGACTAGGGCTGTTTTTGAGCCTGAGCAATGGCTGTGGCGCGACGCTCCAGCTCTGCCTGCCATACGGCGATGTGTTGGCGGAAGCGGGCCAATTCCTTTCCGGCCAGGATCTTTGAGGGCGTGGCCTTGTGCTTTTTATAATATTCCTGAGGATTGATGTATTTTTTTCCAATCCGCATGCGAAAATCGAGGTGTGGACCAGTAGCGTATCCGGTACTTCCTACATATCCGATGACCGCACCTTGTTTGACACGTGAGCCTTTTTTATAATTAGGGTTGAATTTACTCATATGGTTGTACGTTGTCTCCATTCCACCGGAATGGCGGATAACAATGAAATTTCCTTGGGATCCATTGTAGCCTCGACCAACGATGGTTCCATCGGCTACGGCAAAAATAGGTGTCCCTGTGGGCGCTGCATAATCAATGCCTTGATGTGGCCTGCGGTATCCCAGGATGGGATGCATCCGGCTCATGGAATACCCCGAAGAAATTTTGAGAAATGGCAAGGGTGCGCGTAAAAAATCCTTGCGCAGAGATCTACCATGCACATCATAATATCCAGATTCACCGCTGCTCGTGGTATAGTGAAAGGCGTAGTACGTGGTGCCTGCATTGGTGAAGCTGGCGGCGTGAATATCCCCATATCCGGCAAATTCACCTTCACGAAAGCGTTTGTCCACAATCAACTCGAAGGAGTCGCCTGGCTGGATCTCGCGGTGGAAGTCGATGTCCCAGCTAAAAAGGTTGGCCAAACGCACGATAAGCGCCGGATTTTCTCCTAGGGCCTGCATAGAATTCCACAAAGACCCATCGATGGTCCCTGCGATGGTTTCCTGGTGAACTTCGTATGGAATTGGTTCCTTGCGGATCTTCGGGCTTTCTCCTTGAAGATCAACAACCAGGCGTTCATTGGCGTCAATTTCGTATTCCAGCCCCACGAGCTTTTCTCCCTCGAGCAGCATCACCAACGGCTGACCTGCCCGAAGCTGCTCCAAGGAATAGACCTTTTCGCTTGCACTGCACAAGGAATAGATATCTTTGATGTCAAGATGTTCGGTCAGCAGCGAGGTGGGGGTATCCCCCTGCTGGATTTCCCGAACGATGCGGGTGAGTTCTGGTTCTTCCAGCGTGGAGTCCGGGGGGCTGTCCACCTCTGCAGCTGTAGGGACGACGATTTCCTGAGAAGTGGTGCCCTCCAGCGGGGCAGGTTCTTCGGTCTGCTGTTGGATACTGGAAAATGTCAGCTCTGGATGGAAAAGGAGCACGAAGAGTCCTCCTCCCATAATACTGATGGCCACGCCCACGGCGCAGCACGTCAAGAAGCGAGCAAAAAGGGATCGGGGACGGCGAAAGGTGTTGTGCAAATTATTGCGCATAAGCATATCCCTGGGTTACGGCTGATGCGTCCTGAAAGACTATACGTACGCCGCCTTATCCAGGAGATAGCACGAGAACAAGCCCTTCGCTGGTACAAATTTTCAAACTTTTCGGCGACGAGGAGAAGAGGCATCCGCGACATGGAGCCCGATTTCAAAAAACCACTGTCCAGGATCCTGCGCTGGCCGACACCATGCTATGGCCGCTGGCCGAACAAGAAGGGAGGCAAGGGGGCCCGGCGAACCCTCCCGGAGCCGCACATGCAACCGTGCGCCTACCGGCAAGGGGCGGTCAACCCCTAAACGCACTCCGGTAAAGCTGTAATCGAGCACGTGACAGAGCACACGCTCCCCCGTGTCAGTCACTTCGGCCTCGCATGGCTCGAAGCAGGTCTGTCTTTCCCATAAACGATCGGGAGTCATGCGGCACCTCCTGGGGCTTGATCTCACCTCACCACAGATTCGTGGAGCAAGGCAAGAAAAATCTCCGTTTTTCGCCTGTTTGTTTATTGGGAAAGTAAGTAGTGAAACTTTTTCGTCAAATCCGATGTCCAGTCGAAAATGGCATTAATTTCCGCCTGGACATTTTCCGCATCCACCAGGCCGCAGCGTACGTCGAGAAAGTAGGGCAAGATGTCCGGCGCTTCCTGGTAATACAGGGCAACCGCATATGCGGAGCTCAAATAGGGCCGATCTCCGAATTCAGGCCTCGTGATCAGGCGCAGCACGAAATGCTTGCCTCCAGGGGTCAAGGCAAAAAAGGAGCTCTGCAAAACCGCCTCCTTGAGTTTGAACCCAAGAAGTGCCCCAGAACTGTCCGAGCCCATGCTTTGGACATCCAGGGGAATTCTTGCCAGCCCGGTTTGGGACGCTGCGATTGATGCTGCGGGCTGCGTCGTTACCGTCCCATTGTCCGATGCATTGAAGGGCGAGGCCGCGGCGGAGGCGGCGAAAACGAAGAGCCCCAAAGTCCATGAAAGGAACATCCGCGAACGCAGCGCCATGTTTTTTCTCCCAAGATTTCGAACAGTCCTAAGTTTACATAATTTACATTATGTATCTGTTGAGCTGGCCTTTTTCTGAATCTTCTCCAGATACGCTTCCCGGCACTCGTAACTGCAAAAACAGAAGGTTTGGTCGCCGTTTTTGACCCGAATGTCGGAATCCTTCGACACGTAAGTCCCGCAAATGGGATCTTTGACGAGAACACCTTCCTTTTCCATGGTTCGCTGGGTTTCCCGGCGCAATTCTTCTTTTTTGCGGCGATCGCCCATGACAAGCTTGTATAAAAGAAATCCAGCCGCAATAAATACGAGGAACTTGATCATGTGTTCTCCTTAGTTGGGTTGCCAGATATGTCCATCACGACAGGTGTATGCAATGCGGGCAAGCGCCTCTCGCAACAAGGTGCCGTCGGGCAAAGCGGCTTCAGGCTCCAGCTCCAACAGCGGCACGAGCATGAAGGCGCGTTCTGCCAGCCGGGGATGTGGCAGGGTGAGGACCGAGCCTTCAATGCGGGTGTCCCCGAACAGGAGGATGTCGATATCCATGGTGCGCGGTCCAAAACGCACTTCATGGTCGCGGTCGCGCCCGAGTTCCGCTTCAATGGCTTGGGTGGCCGCCAGAAGCTCCCAGGGGGAGATCGACGTCGCAACGCGCACGACCTGATTCCAAAACCACGGTTGGTCGGCATGAAGCTGGGGCTGGGTCCGGTATATGGACGACACCGCCACCAGACTTGTCTGGGGGATGCGGGAAATACGGTCTCGCGCCTCGGCGAGAAGCCGCTCGCTTTCCCCCTTGTTGGATCCCAAGCCCAAGAAGGCGTGGCATGGCACATGCGTCATGCGCAAGGGCGCTACTCATTTTCCCTTGTACCGGCAAGACGCCTTGGGTACGAACTCCGCCATGCATGCCCTGCTCGACGCCTACCTCACCCACCTGACCGTCATTCGGGGGCTGTCCGAAAACACGGTCGCCGCCTACGCTGCGGACCTGTCCGCCTTTAGGGACGCTCTGAGCCATGCGGGGATTCCTTTGGAGGATATCGACGCCGAAACCATCTTGGCATACTTGGCGAGCCGCAAAGCCCAAGGGGTAAACGCACGCACGCTCGCCCGCCAGCTTTCCGCCTTACGAGGCTTCTTCGCCTTTGTGGAGGAAAGCCGCGGCGGCCAAAACCCTGCGCGCCTGGTGGACAGCCCCCGCATCCCGCGCACATTGCCCGTGGTCCTTTCCCAAGACGAGGTGGCCGCCCTGCTCGCCGCGCCGGACCCCGACACCGCCCTGGGGGCCCGAGACCGCGCCCTGCTGGAAATTCTGTACGCAGCGGGACTTCGGGTGTCCGAGGCCGTCTCCATCACCCTGGAGGACGTGGACATTCAGGCAGGCGTCATCCGGGTCATCGGCAAGGGCGATGCCGAACGCCTCGCCCCTCTGCACGAGATCGCCACACAAAACCTCGAGCGATACTTGAAGTTTTTTCGGCCCCGACTCCATCCTCAAGTGCCGCGGATCTTTGTCAACCGCTTTGGACGCGCCCTTTCCCGGCAAGGGGTCTGGAAGCTCATCAAGGGCTATGCCCAAACCGCGGGAATTTCTGCGGCCGTCTCGCCCCACACCCTACGCCACTCCTTTGCCACCCATCTCCTTGAAGGCGGGGCGGACCTGCGCACGGTACAGATCCTTTTGGGACACGCCGATATCAGCGCCACCACCATCTACACCCATGTGCACACGAGCCGCTTGCGCGCCTTACACCACCTGCATCACCCCCGAAACGACCCATGAGCGATACCCCGGTAACCACTGTCATCACGTGCCATGCCAACGCGGATTTCGACGCTTTGGCAGCTATGATCGCGGCATCCAAGCTCTATCCGCATGCAGCGCTCATATTTCCAGGGAGCCAAGAAAGTGCGCTTCGCAACTACTTTCTGCAAAGCGTCATGTATCTTTTTCAGTTTCAAAATATCAAAGATATCAAAGAACAAAACATCACCACCGTTGTCGTCGTCGATACAGCGCAGAAAAGTCGTATTCCCCATGTGGAGCATCTTCTCGAAAAGGCAACAGTACATGTCTATGATCATCATCTCGGAGAAACAAATGATCTCTACGCGGAAAAATCCATCATTCTTCCCTGGGGAGCGACCACGAGTATTTTGGTCCATGAACTCCGGGACCGCGGCATCACGGTGACTGCCGACGAAGCAACGATTCTTGGGTTGGGCATTTACGAGGATACCGGACATTTCACCTTCTCCTCCACCACTGAGCACGATTTTCAGGCCGCAGCTTGGCTGCGGGCAAACGGCATGGATCTGGATATCATCCATGACATCCTGCGCCGCGACCTCTCCGCGGAACAGCTGACCCTCCTTTCCCGCCTCCTGGACTCCGCCGTCACCCACACCATCAACGGCATCGAGATCGTGGTGGCGGATGCCGAGTCTGAGACCTACATGGCGGACTTTGCCCTCTTGGCGCACAAACTCATGGAGATGGAAAACATCCGCGTACTTTTCGCTCTCTGCCGCATGGCGGACCGCGTCCAGCTCGTGGCTCGAAGCAAGATCTCGGAGGTGGATGCAGGGCTCATTTGCCGCTCTTTTGGCGGCGGCGGTCACCCGTATGCTGCATCGGCCTCCATCAAGGACCGCACGCTGGCGCAAGTCAAAGACGAACTCTTCGCCTTGCTCTACTCTTCCATCCATCACAGCCGCTTGGTACGCCATTTCATGTCCGCCCCAGCAGTGGGGATCGACGCGGACCAGACACTGCAAGAAGCCGCAAGTATAATGACCCGCTATGGCTTCAAGGCGCTCCCCGTGACGCAGGCGCAAACGCCGGTGGGCATCATCGAGCATGCCGTGGCGGACAAGGCCGTGGCTCACGGTTTGGGAGACGAACGGGTACGGGAATACATGCAGGATGAAATCCGTTCCGTCGCCGAAGACGAGGATCTCTATGCAGTCATGGAGATCATCCTCGGTCAACGGCAACGCCTGGTGCCCGTGATGCGGGCAGGGGCCATGGTGGGAGTGGTCACCCGCACGGACCTTATTCACCTTTTGGTGCAGGAGCCCGCCCGCATCCCGGAATCCCTGCTCCCTGGACGACGCACGGAACGCTCCATCGCCCATGTACTGCGTGAACGCCTTGCCCCCGCCACGGTGGAACTGCTGGAGACCGCCGGTCGCGTAGGACACGATATGGGGATGCCCGCATACGCCGTGGGCGGCTTCGTCCGCGACGTCCTCCTCGGTAATCCCAATGACGACATCGACCTCGTCGTGGAAGGCGAAGGCATTGCCTTTGCGCACGCTTTGAGCAAGCAGCTGGGAGGACGCGTGCGGCCGCACCCCAAATTTCATACGGCGGTACTCGTTCTTCCCGGCGGGGAGAAGATCGACGTCGCCACTGCCCGGCTAGAATACTACGAGTATCCTGCGGCCCTGCCGGTGGTAGAGCTTTCTTCGCTGAAGATGGATCTCTTCCGGCGGGATTTTTCCATCAACACCCTGGCGGTCCACCTGGACCCCGATCACTTCGGCCTCCTGGTGGATTTTTTCGGCGGCCAGCAAGACCTCAAGGACCGGGTCATCCGGGTGCTCCATTCTCTCTCGTTCGTGGAAGACCCCACCCGCATCCTGCGGGCCGTGCGCTTTGAGCAGCGCTTCCGCTTTACCATCAATGTCCAAACCGAGCGTCTCATCAAAAACGCCCTGCGCCACAATCTCTTTCAGCGACTGTCCGGCGGGCGCATCTTTCATGAGTTGGTGCTTCTTTTAAGTGACGCAGCTCCTGTGGATGCACTCCTACGCCTCCGCTCTTTGGGGGTACTGCAGCAGATCCATTCTGCCCTCCATTTTCCCACAAGCAAGGAACCATTTTTGCGGGAAGTCGAACGTGTGCTCACCTGGCATGGACTTTTGTATCGTCCTGAACGCCCCAAGGCATGGATCGTCTACCTCCTTGCCCTGTGTTCGGGCATGGAGTCCGCCGACTTCGCTCGTTTGCTCCAGCGTTTTGGGGTCTCACAAAAGCAGCACTCCTCGCTTGCAACCCTCCGCTACCAGGTGCGCGGAGCCCTCATGGGCCTGGAGCAGGGACTGCGTCGGGGAATCTCCCGGGCACGCTTGGCGGAAATCCTGGAGTCACTGCCCCTGGAAGGGCTGCTCTACGCCATGGCCCGGAGCACCAACCACGACATCAAACGCAACATTTCCCTTTATCTCACGACGCTTCGCGACATGAAGCTGCTCGTCTCCGGAGCGGACATCGCCGCCTTGGGACTCCCTCCTGGCCCGGTGTACGGTCGAATTTTACGGGCTGTGCGCCGGGGACTGCTCAATGGGTCCTGGACGAGCCGGGAGGAGCAACTCCAAGCCGTAGCCAGGTTCGCTCGGGTGTGGGGGCAACCGCACCCAAAGACGCGCTCCCTTGACCGAAGTGCCGGCATTCTTTAGGCAACAGCGAATGTTTTTTCGTCCCCCTCGCGGGAGGCAAAAGGTTCTGGAATCTGTTACCCTATGGAGGAAAAAAGATGTTGCGACGCGCCCTTGTTGCCCTGATGGTCGTTGCGTGCCTAGGCTCCCCTGCCTTGGCCAAGGAAATCGTCTTTGCCGTGGACGCCACCTACCCGCCCATGGAAATGCTCGACGCCAACAAACAGATCGTTGGTTTTTGTCCGGACATCGTCCGCGCCATTGGAAAGGCTGCGGGATTTACGCCGGTGCTCAAAAACACTGCCTGGGACGGTATCTTTGCGGGCCTGGCCGCCGGCAAATACGACGCCGTAGCCTCGTCCGTATCCATCACCGAAGAACGCAAACAGGCCATGGACTTCAGCGATCCGTATTTCGAGGTGCAACAAGGCGTGATTACTGCCAAAGGCGCCAAGATTACCTCCATTGAAGATCTCAAGGGCAAAACCATCGCTTCCCAGATGGGGACCACGGGATACTTCGTGGCCAAGACCATCGACGGAGCCCAGGCCAAGTCCTATGATGAAATCGGCCTGGCTGTGGAAGACCTCTATAATGGTCGTCTGGACGCCGTCATTGCCGATAGCCCGGTAGCTTCAGACTATGCCCTGCAGCATCCTCAGTACTCCAAAAAATTGACACTTGCCTTCACTATTGCGTCTGACAAACCAGAATATTTGGGTATTGCAGTCAAAAAAGGAAATAAGGAAATCCTTCAACTCATCAATGAAGGACTTAAAAAGATCAAAGAAAATGGCGAATACGATGCCATCTACGCAAAGTGGTTTAAAAAGAACAACTAAAGCTTTTGATATGCCGGAAGCTTTGCTTCCGGCATGATATTTTTTTCTTTTATCCACAAAAATTTCTATGAATCAACAAAACCAACCACAGCCAGTCAAAATCGATATCGGTGATGGCGCTGCCATTCCGTCCAAAAAAGACCACGGCCTCTTTACCGCTTGGTGGGTCTCTTTTGTGGGCGCCATTGCTGTCCTGGTGTATCTTTGCGTTTCGCGCCCAGACCCCTATTTCCATATTCTTTCCTTTTTGCCGGACGGCATCGTCGTCACTTTTCAGGTCACCTTGCTTTCCATTCTGCTCTCCTTGGTGCTTGGCTTGGTGACAGGCCTTGGACGACTTTCGCGCAACCGTTTCTTCAACCTCGTGGCGTCCACGTACGTGGAAGTAATCCGTGGCATCCCGCTCCTTGTCCAGCTTTTCTATATTTACTATGCTCTCGGGCGCATTGAGGCCTTCAGTTCCTTGCCGCCGCTTGCAGCCGCCGTGCTCGCCATGGGGATCTGCTATGGTGCCTACATGGGCGAAGTCTTTCGCGCCGGCATCGACTCCATCGACAAGGGCCAAACCGAAGCGGCACGCTCTTTAGGTTTCAACCGAACACAAACCATGGCCTTGGTGGTCCTGCCGCAAGCCTGGCGCACCATCTTGCCTCCAGTAGGCAACGAATTCATCGCCCTGCTCAAGGACAGCTCTTTGGTATCCATCCTCGCGGTATCAGACATCCTGCGGCGTGGACGAGAATTTGCCAGTGAGTCTTTTCTGTATTTCGAGGCATATACCGTTGTCGCTCTTGTATACCTCATCATTACCTTGATCCTCTCCAAGGCGGTGAGCCGCATGGAAAGCAAAATCGACTATTATGAACGCTCCTGAACCGATCATCCAGATTCAAAACGTCTTCAAATATTTTGGTAGTTTGCAGGCATTGTCCAATGTCAACCTCGATATCGCCACCGGGGAAAAAGTCGTCATCATCGGCCCCAGCGGATCGGGAAAATCGACACTGCTGCGAACCATCAATCGCCTTGAAACCATCGATGCGGGGCAGATCATCGTCGATGGCAAAAATGTCCACTCCGGGGAGCATGACATCAATCTCATCCGCCAAGAACTGGGCATGGTCTTCCAGAACTTCAACCTCTTCCCCCACAAGACGGTTCTGGGAAATATCGTCATGGCCCCCATGAAGCTCAAAAAGATGCCGGAGCTTGAGGCCAAAAACCTCGCCATGGCCCTGCTCGACAAAGTAGGCATCCGCGATAAGGCGGACGTCTATCCCGCCATGCTCTCCGGAGGACAGAAGCAACGGGTGGCCATTGCCCGGGCCCTTGCCATGCAGCCCAAAATCATGCTGTTTGACGAGCCCACTTCGGCCCTGGATCCAGAGATGATCGGCGAAGTGCTGGAAGTCATGACCCAGCTCGCCCGGGAAGGCATGACCATGGTGGTCGTAACCCACGAAATGGGCTTTGCCCGGGAGGTCGCAGACCGCATGGTATTCATGGATCAGGGACAGATTTTGGAAGTGGCCCCACCGGAACAACTTTTTGCTGCCCCCAAGCATCCCCGCACGCAAAAGTTTTTGAGCCAAATCCTATGATTCGCAAAACCCTCTACGCCCCTTGGCGCATCGAATACATCCTCGGGCCCAAACCCAACACCTGTGTCTTTTGTCTTCCAGAAACCCCGGAAGAAGACGAAGAACGCTTCGTACTCTGCCGTGCCCAACACTGTTTTGTGATCATGAACATCTATCCCTACAGCAATGGGCACGTCATGGTCACTCCGTACCGGCATGTACAGCATGTGACCGAGCTCTCCACAGCAGAGCTTCATGAAATCATGGAATACGTCCAAATTTCTGCACAGGTACTGGAAAAGGCATTTCATCCCCATGGTATCAACATCGGAGTGAATATCGGCGAAGCCGCTGGCGCAGGAATCCGTGAGCATCTCCACGTGCATCTTGTTCCCCGATGGAATGGGGATCATTCTTTCATGGCTGTCATGAATGAGGTTTCGGTTATCCCGGAGCATTTGCGCTCCACGTACGCAAAGCTTCGTCCACTCTTTCTCAACCTTCAATCCACGAGGTGACCTATGCGGTATCTCAAAGTTCTGGGCTTGGTGCTTCTCTTTTTTCTCTCCATGCTCTTTGTAGTCCAAAACCATGACGCATTGATGCAGGAGCTCTCCTTGAGTTTGTCCGCATTTGGCGTGCATATTCAGATGCCTGCGACACCGTATTATATCACTATCCTCAGCTCCTTTCTTGTGGGCGCGGTGCTGTGCACGCTTTATTTCTTCCTGGAGCGGATGCGCCTGTCTGCACAAGTGCGCACTCTGAAAAAGCAGGTGGCCGAGCTGGAAGCCCAAGTGACCGCCAACCGCCCGCTGTCCACTCCTGCCGAAGAATCGCCCATTGCCCCGGATGCCGACTCCGCAGCGTAACCAGCAGACGTCGGATGCGTGGAGGGCCCGCGGTGTCCGGCGTTGTGTTGTCCATCTATGACGCCACCAAAAATCACGCCCATGATGGAGCAGTACCTCGGGGTCAAGGCGCAGTACCCCGAGGCACTGCTCTTTTTTCGCATGGGAGACTTTTTCGAGCTCTTCTTCGAAGACGCTGAAATTGCAGCGAAAGAACTCCAAATTGCACTCACCAGCCGCAATCCCAATGCGGAAAACCCTGTGCCCATGTGCGGCATCCCCCATCATGCCTTGGATGAGTATTCCCGAATCCTCCTGGAACGCGGCTACAGCATTGCCGTGTGCGACCAGGTAGAGGATCCACGCCAGGCCAAAGGCTTGGTGCGGCGGGAAGTCACCCGGGTGCTGACTCCGGGCACTGTGGTGGAAGACGCCAGCTTGGAGGCGGACAGCGCCAATTTTCTCGCCGCGGTACTCGTCGAGGACGACGGCGCGGCCGTGGCCTGGGCCGATGTTTCCACCGGCCAATGGAGCGGGGTTGCGGCCAAAGACGCTGGCACCGTGCTGGCCTGGCTGAGCAAGATCGAGCCCCGGGAGATCCTGGTGCCGGATCGTCAGCAGACGCCGCTTCCCCCAAGCATTGCCGCCCGTCGGATCACCCGGTGGCCGCTGGCGCATTTCGACCTGACATCCGCCGCAGAACGGGTGAAGACCGCGCAGCAAGTGGCCTCGCTCAGCGCCTTGGATTTAGAGGATATGCCGCAGCTGACACGCTGCTGTGGGGCGCTTTTGAGCTATCTGGAGATGACCCACCGCTGCCCTGCGACCCATCTGCAGCCGTTTTCTCCTGTGGACATCCGGGCAGGTCTCCTCATCGACGACCTCACCACCCGCAACCTGGAAATCTTTCGCACCCTTGACGGTCGCAAAGGCAAGGGCACCCTGTGGCACCTCTTGGACGCCACCTGCACCCCCATGGGAGCGCGGCTTCTGGCGGCGCGTCTGCGCCAGCCCTGGCGCGACAAAAACTCCATCGAACGCATGCTTGATGCCGTTGCCTTTCTCTATGAGCACGACCGGGAGCGCCAAACCTTGGTGCGGCTTTTGGGCGATGTCTACGATCTCGAGCGATTGGCCACCCGCATCCATATGAATCGCACGAGTCCTCGGGATCTGGCTGCCCTGCGGCACACGCTGGCCGCCATGCCCCGCCTGCGCAAGTGGCTTGCCCACCTCGATCCCTTGCCTGCAGAGCTTGCCGCCATTCAAGAGAACTGGGACGATCTGGCCGAGGCCGCAGACCTGCTCGCGCGCGCCCTTGCCGACAATCCACCGGCGCTCATCACCGAAGGGGGCATCTTTCGCGCCGGATTCGACCCCCGCCTCGACGAACTTTTGGAACTCTCGGAGCACGGAGAAGAGGCCTTAGCTCGACTCCTGCAAGAAGAACAGGAGCGCAGCGCTTTACCCAAGTTGAAGCTCGGATACAATCGAGTATTCGGTTACTACTTCGAACTTTCCCGTACCCAAGCGGACAGCGCCCCTCCCCATTTCATCCGCCGCCAAACTCTGGCCACCGCAGAGCGCTATATCACTGAAGAGCTCAAAAAGTTGGAAGAACGCATCCTTGGGGCCTCCGAAGCGCGCAAGGCCCGGGAGTACGAGCTCTTTACCGAACTTCGCGCCACCTTGGCCACATGGCATCCGCGTCTCGCCGCCCAGGCGGCCCGCTTGGCCCGTCTGGACGTGACTCAAGCCCTCGCCGAGGCGGCCCTGCGCCACGGCTGGTGTCGTCCGGAAATCCACGACGGCATGGACATCGTCCTCAAGGAGAGCCGCCACCCAGTGGTAGAGGCCGCCGTGGGACGGGGGAACTACATCCCCAGCGACATCCGTCTGGAAGACCCGATCCGGATGCTCCTCATCACCGGCCCCAACATGGCGGGGAAATCCACCATCCTGCGACAAACGGCCATCGCCTGCATCCTTGCCCAAATCGGCAGTTTCGTCCCTGCATCCTCTGCCCGCATCGGCCTATGCGACCGCATCTTTTCCCGGGTCGGCGCCTCGGACAATCTCGCCCAGGGGTATTCCACCTTCATGGTGGAGATGATCGAAACCGCCCGCATCCTGCGGCAGGCAACCCGTCGATCATTGGTCATCCTGGACGAAATCGGCCGGGGCACGAGCACCTTTGACGGCATGTCCCTTGCCTGGGCCGTGGCGGAAGAGCTCGTGCGACGCCACGGCGGTGTCCGGACCCTGTTTGCGACCCATTACCACGAGCTCACCGCCCTCGAAGCCAGCTTGCCCGGGGTACAGAACTGCACTATGGCCATCAAAGAATGGAGGGGAGAGATCATCTTTCTGCGCCGCCTCGTCCCCGGACCCTCGGATCGCAGCTACGGCATCGAGGTGGCGCGACTCGCTGGGGTGCCTGCACCGGTCATCCAGCGGGCCAAAGAAATCCTGCAGCATTTGGAAGGCCGGGGGAAAAAGACCGCAAGTTGTACCCCGCTACGTTTCACCGGCGCGGCGTCCACGCCCTCCTCTCCCCACCCTGTGCTCCGTGAGCTCCAAACCCTTTGCCTTGCGTCCATCACTCCGCAAAAGGCCCTGGAGCTTCTCAACCGTTGGAAAAACCTTGTGGAGTCAAGCTCGTGACCACGAATCGTAAAGTGGCGCTTTGGTTTTTGCTTCTGACAACCTTTGTGTGGGGGTGTGGGAAAAAAGAATGGCCCAAGCCCCAAGCCCAGGACGAGCAGGTGTTCGTGGACACCATTGAAGCCCGTCGGGATGGCCCTTGTCTGTGGATCGCCGTCAAGGTTGGCGGCAACCTGGCCAATGTGGAGTTCTTCCGCCTGGAAGTGGAAACGGGCGGCTGCCCCACATGCCCCTTTGCGCCCTCCATGGTGCGCCAAATTTCCCCGTACGAACCGGGAGTGCGGCGGCAGGAGAACAGCTACGTGCTGCGCGTATGCGGCCTCGACCTCCCCGAGACTTTTCGGCTGCGCGTAGGAGTGGACAACACCTTTGCCACACTCCCCCCAGCCCTCTCCCCGGTCATCACTGTCGAACCGTAAAGCGAGGAATCTCCCATGCACCATTTTCATTTCCATCATGGCGTTCTTCATGCCGAAGACATCCCCGTGCCAGAACTCGCGGCGGAGTACGGCACTCCGCTCTACATCTACTCCGCATCCACCTGGCTTCGCCACTACCAGGCCATGGACAGCGCCTTTGCCGGCGTGCCGCACCTCACCTGCTACTCCGTGAAGGCCAATTCCAACCTGGCGATCCTTCGGCTTTTGGCCCAAGCCGGAGCAGGGGTGGACATCGTCTCCGGCGGAGAGCTCTTTCGAGCTTTGCGCGCTGGGGTGCCTGCGGAGCGCATCGTGTACTCCGGAGTCGGTAAAAAACGCCACGAGATCCATGAGGCGTTGTTAGCAGGGATTTTGCTTTTCAACGTGGAGTCCGTACAGGAGCTTGAGCGCATCAGCGAGATCGCTTCCAGCCTTGGGAAAACCGCCCGCGTCAGTCTGCGCATCAATCCGGATGTGGATCCCAAGACCCACCCCTACATTTCCACGGGTCTTCGGGAAAACAAGTTCGGCCTGCCCATGGATGAAGCCCTCGCCGCCTACACGCTTGCGCAAAAGCTCCCCGGCGTGGAGCCTGTGGGGTTGGACTGCCACCTCGGCTCCCAACTCACCCAGCTTTCTCCCTTCATCGAAGCCCTCTCCCGGCTCATGGACTTTTACCGTCAACTTGTCGCCCGAGGGATTTCCCTGCGTTACCTCGATTTGGGCGGCGGCCTCGGCATCACCTACAACGCCGAAGAGCCCCCGCATCCCACAGAACTCGGCGCAGCTGTGGCCCAAGCTGTCCAGGGAACCGATCTCACCATCATTCTCGAACCCGGCCGCGTCATCGCCGGCAACACGGGCATCCTTGTCACCGAGGTGCAATACCTCAAACAAAACGGGGAAAAGCACTTCGTCATCGTGGATGCAGGCATGAACGATCTGGTGCGGCCGTCCCTGTACGGCTCCTACCACCGCATCGCTCCGGTCACCGAGCGGCCGGACGCGCCGCCCTTGGTGGCGGATATCGTGGGTCCCATTTGCGAGTCCGGCGATTTTCTTGCCAAAAATCGGGAGATCCCGATGGTCGTCCAAGGAGACCTCCTGGCGGTGTTCTCTGCCGGGGCGTATGGCTTTGTCATGTCCTCCCAGTACAATTCCCGCCCCCGGGTGGCGGAGGTGCTGGTGCATGGAGACAAGCACCTGCTCATCCGCCGCCGGGAGACCTACCAGGACTTGGTGGGGCCGGAAGAAGACGGCCTCGCCCGACTGGAGGAATTGGGAATCCCCTCCTCCTCAACCCAAGGATAAGGAACAAGGTGATGCGCTTCACGACTGTGGTCTTTGCCCTGCTCCTTGTGGCCCTTGGTGCGTGTGCCACCACCAAGGGGCCCTCGGACTCGTCCCCCCAATGGCTTGCCCTCAACACCCGCACCCTCGAGCTCTACAACCAGGCCGCCTATGACGCGGCCCTGGCCTCCGCCCAGGAGGCACTCGCCGTGGCCCGCACCATGACCCCGCCGGAAAACGCCGACCTGGCCACGAGCCTGCATAACCTGGGCATCGTCCAGGTGGCCCTCGGGCAGTACGACGCCGCGGAAAAGAACCTGCGCGAGGCGCTGCGTTTGCGCGAGCAAATTTTGGGGCCGAGCCATCCAGAGACGGCCACGACCCTTTCGGCCCTGGGCACCCTCTTTGCCGCCCGCGGCAATGACGCTGCTGCCGAGGATTTCTACCTCAAGGCCGTGGAAATCCGGGAACGCACTGCTGGAGGAACTCCAGCGGATATTGCGGAGACCTTGGGAAACCTTGGGGATCTCTACCGCCGCAAAGGGCTGCGTGCCGAGGCGGTTTCCATGCTTTCCCGGGCGGTGGAGGTCCGGGAGCGGGCCTTGGGTGCTCAGGATCGCACCCTTGCCCGGCTGCTCATTCGCCTCAGCCGCGCCGAGTTGGAGGCGGGGAAGACCGAAGATGCCTTGGTGGCCGCCCGCCGCGCCCAGGACATGACCCGGAATCTGGACCAAGTACTCTACGCCCAAGCCCTGGGCGCCTTGGGTGAGGTGCAGCTCGCCCAAGGCAAGAATGCCGACGCTGAAGCAGCGCTGCAGCAAAGTGTGGCGATCTTGCAGGGGCTTGGCCCATCGGTGGCAGTGCCCTTTGCCGATACACTCGTGAGTTTGGGCAAGGTGCAGTTGGCGAACAAACGCCCGGCGCAGGCAGAAGCCTCGTTCAAGCGAGCCTTGGAGCTGCGGGAATACGCCTTGCCCGCCGGGCATCCGGATATCGCCGTGGCAGCGGGATATGCGGCCCAAGCCGCCTACGCCCAGGAAAAGTATCCGGAGGCCATGCAGCTTTTCACCGAAGCCCTGAACATCTCCCAGGCCACCTTGGGGCCGGACCATCTGGACACCGCCCAGGTGCTCTTCAACCTCGGACTGGTCCACCGCCGCCTGGGCAACATGGAACGGGCAGAGACCATGCTGCGCCAATGTTTGGAAATCCGCCAACGCCGCCTCGGCGAGCGCCACCCATTGACTTTGCAGGCCATGGAATCTCTTGCCCGTACCTTGGAAGATCGCGGCGACATGGCCGGCGCCACCTACCTTCATGAACAGGTCGAGTTGCTGCGCAGCCGCAAATAGCGGCTCTTGAGGGACCCCCCCCGCGAAACAACATGCCCAGAGGCCTTGGGGCTTCTGGGCATGACGTTTTGGGGCAGTGGGCAGGGCAAGCGCCCACCCATATCAATGGGGCTCTTTGCGGTACACTCGAGCGCCGGGCGGTACGTCTTCCACCACCCACATATTGCCGCCAATGACCGCTCCGCGGCCAATGGTAATGCGTCCCAACACAGTGGCGCCGGAGTAGATGATCACATCGTCTTCCACGATGGGATGCCGGGGGATACCTTTGACCAAGTGCCCTTGCTCATCTTTGGGAAAGCTCTTCGCGCCCAAGGTCACGCCTTGATACAGGCGGACATTGGTGCCGATGATACAGGTCTCGCCAATGACTACTCCGGTGCCGTGATCGATGAAGAATCCTTCGCCGATCTGCGCGCCAGGGTGGATGTCGATGCCGGTCTCCGAATGGGCCATCTCGGTGATGATGCGCGGGATGAGCGGCACGCCCAACCCATAGAGCTCATGGGCGAGGCGCTGGTTGGTGACGGCCCGAATGGATGGGTAGCAAAATATGGTTTCGCCTGGACTTTTGGCTGCCGGGTCCCCCACGTAGGCGGCCTGTACGTCGGTGGCGAGCAGATGGCGCACTTTGGGAAGGGTGAGCAAGAAGGCATCCGCCAGAGCATCGGCCCGGTCCTCACACTCGCTGGTGCACGTGCCCTCCGCGCACGAAAAACAAAACCCCCGGGCAATCTGCCGGGAGAGTTCTCGCCGCACCTTCTCCAGCTTGGAGCCGACGAAATAGGCCATGTTGCGCGGAGTGATGAAGGGTTCTTTAAAATAGCCGGGGTACAGCACCGAGCGCAAACGCTCCACCACTTCGGCCAGAGCTTCTACCGAGGGCATGGGAGAGCCAAAAGAAGGCTCGTGGTACACCCCCTGGTAGGACTGCGGGGCACACAAGGCATCCACTACTTGGCTCAGGACCGAATTACCATTGATCTTTGATTTCATTTATTGTTTTCCTTGGAAACAAAAAGCGGGGTACTCAAATAGCGCTCACCGGTGTCGCAGATCACCGTCACCACCAATTTGCCCGCAAAGCGAGGCTGGGCAGCCAGGCGCAAGGCCGCGGCCACATTGGCTCCCGCCGAGATGCCGCACATAATCCCCTCTTCCCGGGCAAGGCGCCGCGCGGTCTCCATGGCTTCTTCCCCAGAGACGGTGAGGACCTCGTCAATCAGCGACCGGTCAAGTATCGTGGGCACAAAATTGGCCCCAATGCCTTGAATGGGATGCGGGCCGGCAATGCCTTGGGAAAGGAGGGGCGACGCTTCAGGCTCCACGGCCACGGCCACGAGCCCAGGACGCCGGGGCTTCAAGGCCCGGGCGACGCCCGTGAGGGTACCGCCGGTACCCACTCCAGCGACAAAGACGTCGATGGCGCCATGGGTATCGGCCCAGATTTCTTCCGCCGTGGTGCGGCTGTGGGCTTCGGGATTGGCAGGATTGTCGAATTGCCGGGGCATGAAGGCCTGCCGCTCTCGGGCAATTGCTTCGGCACGGCGCACCGCCCCGGCCATACCTTCTGCCCGGGGGGTGAGCTCGATCTCCGCCCCCATATGGGCCAGGAGCATGCGGCGCTCCAGACTCATGGATTCGGGCATGGTCAAGATCAGATGGTAGCCGCGCACGGCACATACCAAGGCAAGGCCAATGCCCGTATTGCCGCTGGTGGGCTCCACGATGACCGCTCCTGGAGCAAGCTCCCCGGAAGCCTCGGCAGCCTCGATCATGGCCAGGGCGATGCGGTCTTTCACCGAAGCCATGGGGTTGAAGTATTCGAGCTTCACCGCAACTTGGGCCGACATCCCCTGAGTCAGGCGTGCCAGCATGACCATGGGGGTGCGGCCGATGAGTTCGAGGACGTTTCGGGCAATGGGCATGAGGATTCTCCTGGTGGCCACAAGGGTTCCGCAACAACGGCGTACTGCCGGGGTCTGGCGCGAATCGCCCGAAGCGTCAAGGGTGTGCCCGGCCACAGGGATTCGTGGTCTTGAGGACGACGCCATTCACCACAAGATTGGCATCTCTATGAAAAAAGGGAGTGCCGGGGGGCACTCCCTTGCGTTTCGGGCATCAGATCGCTTTATTTGACCCGACCAGCTTTCCAGGCTTCCAGGAGCTTGTCGTAATCCACGGTTTCGCCCTTGGGTTTTTCATTGGCCAGTTTGGGCTTGGGGGCACCGGGCTGATCCAACCAGTACTTTTCGTCGCGAGGTTCGTTCAGCTTGGGCCCGCATTCGCCCTGTACACCGGAGCGCTCCAGACGCTCCAGGACCTTGTCCTGCTCGGCAGCCAGGTTGTCCATGGCGGTTTCCGGAGTGACTTCGCCGGATACGGCCTCACCGATGTTCTGCCACCACAACTGGGCCAGCTTCGGGTAGTCCGGGACATTGGTGCCTGTGGGCGTCCAGGCCACGCGAGCGGGGCTGCGGTAGAACTCCACCAGGCCGCCGAGCATGGGCGCGCGCTCGGTGAAAGACTCATGCCGGATATCCGAGTCGCGGATGGGGGTCAGACCCACGTGGGTCTTCTTCAATGACGTGGTTTTGGCCACGCAGAACTGGGCGTAGAGCCACGCAGCCTTGCGGCGATCCACCGGGGTGGACTTCAGCAGGGTCCACGAGCCGCAGTCCTGATACCCGAGTTTCTGGCCTTCTTCCCAGTACGGACCGTGCGGAGACGGAGCCATACGCCATTTGGGCGTACCGTCTTCGTTGACCACCGGAGTCCCCGGTTCGATCATCGAAGCGGTGAAGGCCGTGTACCAGAAGATCTGCTGCGCGACGTTGCCTTTGGCCAGGCTCGGCAAGGACTGATAGAAGTCCATGCCCAGGGCTCCTGGAGGCGCGTACTTACGCAGCCATTCCATGTATTTCCGCAGAGCGTACTTGGCCGCGGGGCCATTGGTGGCGCCGCCGCGGGCTACGCTGGACCCCACCGGACGGCAACCTTCCACCCGAATGCCCCACTCATCCACGGGCACACCATTGGGCAAACCCTTGTCGCCCGTACCGGCCATGGACAACCAAGCATCGGTGAAACGCCAACCCAAGTCCGGCGCCTTTTTCCCATAATCCATATGGCCGTACACTGCCTTGCCGTCGATTTCCTTCACGTCGTTGGTGAAAAACTCCGCGATGTCCTCGTAGGCAGACCAGTTGACGGGCACGCCCAGCTCATAGCCGTATTTTTCTTTAAACTTTTTCTTGAGATCCGGACGCTGGAACCAGTCATACCGGAACCAGTACAGATTGGCGAACTGCTGATCCGGTAGTTGGTAGAGCTTGCCATCGGGGCCCGTGGTAAAGGATTTCCCCATAAAGTCATCGATGTCCAAGGTGGGGAGAGTGACGTCCTTGCCCTCACCCGCCATCCAGTCGGTCAAGTTGACCACGTGGCCGTACCGGAAGTGTGTGCCGATAAGGTCCGAGTCATTGACGTAGGCGTCATACACGTTTTCGCCGGACTGCATCTGCACCTGCAATTTTTCGATAACGTCGCCTTCCTGAATCAGATCATGAGTCACCTTGATCCCAGTGATCTCATAGAAGGCCTTGGCCAGGACCTTGGACTCGTACTCATGGGTGGGAATGGTCTCGGAGACCACCCGAATTTCCATGCCCTTGAAGGGAGCCGCCGCTTTGATGAACCATTCCATTTCCTTCATCTGCTCTTCTTTACTGAGCGTCGAAGGCTGGAATTCTTCATCAATCCACTTTTTTGCTGCAGCTTTCTGGGCTGCAACATCGGCAAATCCTGGACTTGTAACGCCCAGAAGCGCCGCCGCGAGCACACCGCTCACCAGAAGTCGTCGAACGTGCATACGGACCTCCATTTACAGTTGCTTCAACAAAGCCCCGAACACTTCTGCTGTTATCCTTTCTGCTGGCATGCGCCACGAAAGCCCTGGCCTAGCCCCAGCGCATGACTGCGAAAAGAAAACACGCAGATATTACCGTAGCGATCCAGACGGCGAGATCCGTCAGCCCCAGCCAGGCCAAATGGATATACGCGCTGCCCAGAAGGCCGATAAACAGACGATCTCCTCGTGTAGTGACAATGGGCAAGAAGCCGCGGCGTGCGACGGTGGGCGAGACGATCTCCCAGATGGTCATGCCCACGAGCATGAGTGCAATACATGTAAAAAATACTGCAGTGAGTGGAGTCCAAGCCATCCAACTGATATCCATGGCGCCCCCCTAGACCCGGCCCAAGGCGAAGCCCTTGGCCAGATGATTGCGAACAAACCAGATGACCAATGCGCCGGGCACGATAGTCAAGATGCCTGCAGCCGCGAGCAGTCCCCAGTCCAGCCCCGAGGCGCTGACCGTGCGGGTCATGATCGCGGCAATGGGCTTGGCCTCCGTCGTCGTCAGGGTGCGGGCCAAAAGCAGTTCCACCCAACTGAACATGAAGCAGAAAAACGCGGTGACGCCGATTCCGGCGCGGATGAGCGGGATGAACACCGCAATGAAGAAACGCGGGAAAGAATAGCCATCAATGAAGGCCGTTTCGTCGATCTCACGCGGCACCCCAGACATGAACCCTTCCAAAATCCATACAGCCAAAGGCACGTTGAAGAGACAATGGGCCAAGGCCACGGCAATGTGTGTATCAATCAGCCCCACAGTCGAATACAACTGAAAAAACGGCAGCAAGAAGACTGCTGGTGGCGCCATGCGGTTGGTGAGCAACCAGAAGAACACGTGCTTGTCACCAATGAAGCGAAATCGGGAAAAGGCGTAGGCTGCGGGGAGCGCCGTCACCAGGGAGATGACCGTATTGATGGAAACATAGATCATCGAGTTGATGTATCCCGAGTACCACGTCGGATCAGAGAAAATCTTGCCATAATTCTCCAACGTCATGGAGCTGGGAAACAGCTTGAATGATGCCATGATATCCGCGTTCGTGCGCAGACTCATGTTGAGCATCCAATAGATGGGTAAAAGCAAAATCAACAGATAAAAAAAGAGAATACAATAGCGTGCTCTCATGACTTCTCCCCCGTACCCACGGCCTGCAGTGCTTGATAGAACAGCCAGCAGAACAACAGGACGATGAGAAAATAGATGATGGAAAAGGCCGCGGCCGGTCCCAAGTCCATGGCCGTCGCCAGCTTGACCAAATAGATGGACAAAAACGTCGTGGCATTTCCTGGGCCACCGCCTGTGAGTACAAAAGGCTCCGCATAGATGAGAAAACTATCCATAAAGCGGAGCAACACGGCGATGGTCATGACGCCGCGCAGTTTGGGCAACTGGATGTACCGAAACACGGCCCAGCGGCTGGCGCCGTCGATCTTGGCAGCCTGATAGTAGGCATCCGGAATGGCCCGCAACCCTGCGTAGGCAAGCAGCACCACCAAGGGTGTCCAATGCCACACCTCCATGAGCATGACCGTGATCCAGGCGTCGAGCGGATGGGCCGTGTGATCGAAGGCGATGCCCAGGTTGTTGATGGTTGCGCCCAGCAGACCAATGTCCGGTCGGGTGAAAATGATCCAAATGGTGCCGATGACGTTCCAGGGGATGAGCAGCGGCAGGGCGAGCAGCACCAAGCAGGCTGAGGCGGCCCACCCCTTGGTGGGCATGGTGAGGGCGATGCCGATACCCAGAGGGATCTCGATGAGGAGCACCAAGCCGGAAAAAATGAGCTGTTTGAGCAGGGCGTCATGGAGTCTCGGGTTGGCGAGCATTTCCCGGAACCATTCGGCGCCGACGAAAAAGCGCTGCCCCGGCCCCATGATGTCCTGCACAGAATAGTTGACCACCGTCATCAGCGGCACCACGGCGCTAAAGGCCACGATGACAAAGACGGGCAGAATCAAAAACCACGCTTTGTTATTTTCCCACTTCTGCACGCCTGCCTCCTACTTGACCAAGTGTTGGTCCCGAAAAAGCTTCGTCCGCTCGGGGGGGAAAACTACCCAACAGCTATCGGCGGGGATGGGACGGCCTTCGGAAACGCGGGCCTTGAGCCGGCAACTGCCGCAAACCACGCTGACGATACGACTGCTGCCTTCATAGAGCACGGATTCCACGCGTCCAGGAAGCGCCCCAGGTGTCTCGTGCGGCATGAGCTCCAGATACATGGGGCGGATACCAATCTGAAACTCCCCGTGCCCGGCCTTGGCCGCCACCTCGGGAGCCAAGCGAATGCGCCCGCAATCCAACACCGCATCTCCCCCTTCCACCGTGCAGGGCAGGAGATTCATGCCCGGGCTGCCGATGAAATAGCCCACGAAGGTATGGGCGGGATTCTCGAAGAGTTCGTCCGGCGCGCCAATCTGCAAAAGCGCCCCGTCGTACATGATGACGATCTGGTCGGCAAAGGTCATGGCCTCGGTTTGATCGTGAGTGACGTAGATGAGTGTCAGACCAAATTGCTTATGAATTTCTTTGAGCTTTCGGCGCAGAAGCCACTTGAGGTGGGGGTCGATGACCGTGAGGGGCTCATCGAAAAGAATAGCGGCCACATCTTTGCGCACCAGCCCGCGGCCCAAGGAAATCTTTTGTTTGGCGTCTGCGGCCAGACCGCTGGCGCGCTTATGCAGAAACGGGGTCAATTCCAGGATTTCGGCGATTTCCTGGACCCTGGCGCGGACCTCCGGCTCTGCGATTTTGCGGTTCCGCAAAGGAAACGCTAGGTTATCGAAAACAGTCATGGTGTCGTAGAGCACCGGGAACTGAAACACCTGGGCGATGTTGCGCTGCTCGGGCGGGAGTTTCGTCACATCGCGGCCATCGAAGAGTACTCGGCCCTGGCTTGGGGTGAGCAGTCCAGAGATGATATTGAGCATCGTCGTCTTGCCGCAGCCGCTGGATCCCAAAAGGGCGTACGCCCCACCGTCTTCCCACACCGTATCCACCCTCTTGAGGGCGAAATCCGCTTCGCTTTTGGGGTGAGCCCGGTAACTATGGGCGATGTTTTCCAGAGTAATCTGAGCCATGCATACCTCGATCAGGCGCTTGCACAATCAATGGCGGACAGGGAAGGGGCGCGAACCAGGCGGTCGTCCGCCCCGAACACGTAGACGTCACAAGGACGCACAAAGACAGACACCTCTTGCCCGACCTTGAAGGACCGCACCCCCTGTTCCTGGAGAACCAAAGAACGGTTGCGGTAATGGAAGTGGACAAAGGTTTCCGAACCGTTGATCTCGACCAGCTCCACCGTGGTCCTGATTTCCACGTCGCCATCGGTTTTGCGCTGCAGATTGAAATGGTGGGGACGGATGCCGAATTTATAGCTTCCAGGAGGAAGCCCTGCCAAATGTCCGGTCAGCGGAAAGTCCACGCCGATGCGCAAGTGCGCCATTGCAGCATCCACTTCGGCGGTGATGAAATTGATAGGCGGATCACTGAAGACCTCCGCCACCTTTGTTGTGGCGGGATGGTGGAAAACCTCGTCCGTCGGTCCGGTCTGCAGCACGCGACCTTCGTGCATAACGATGATATAGCCCCCGAGCATGAGGGCCTCAGAAGGTTCTGTGGTCGTATACACCACCACAGATTCGCGCTGGCTGAAGATCTGCTGCAGCTCGTCGCGAAGCTCCTCGCGAAGCTTGTAGTCGAGGTTCACCAGCGGCTCATCCAGAAGCAAAAGATCCGCCTCCTTGACCAAGGCGCGGGCAATGGCGGTGCGCTGCTGCTGGCCGCCGGAAAGCTCTGCAGGCAGACGCGAGAGCAACGGCTCCAAATGGAGCATCTTGGCCGCCTCCAAAACCCGTTTTTCGATCTCCGCCTTGGGCACCCCCGCGATGCGCAAGGGCGAGGCAATGTTGTCGAAAACCGTCTGGGACGGATAGTTGATGAATTGCTGATAGACCATGGCCACGCTGCGCCTCCGCACCGACACTCCGGTCACGTCGTTACCGTCCACCAGGACTCTCCCTTTGGATGGACGATCGAGACCCGCCATGATGCGCAAAAGCGAGGTCTTCCCGGCCTGGGTTCTGCCCAGAAGCACATAGCGCTGGCCGGATTCAAACTGGAGCGAAATGTCCTTGAGGTGCATTTCGCCGTCCACAAATCGATCAATGGCATCGAGCTGAAGCCCCATTCGGCTCCTCCCTTGGCGAGATACAGCGTAGGCAACCGAGTTGGTGCACCACGCGTGCGTTCGGCGTTTTGGCTATCAAGCAGGAATTTTTTTTTCAAGCAAAATGACGATAATTGTTCACATAACCTAGGATCGTTCGCGCCGAGAGCAGCAAATGCCACCTGTGTCATGAAGCCTTGGGGTGCCAAGACTCCTTGCGTTCCGCACTGCCCGGGCCACCGGGGCCCAAGCCGCGAAGGACAACAAAGGCGGCCCCGTAAGGCTATGGAGAAAAAAATCTGGCAGAAATGCCGCAGTTGCGTTAGCGGGAGCCTCGGAAAGGTCTTGGAAGGGAGGGCCACGCCATCGTCCACGGCATGGTTTCTTGATTTTTTGTGCCATCCCCCCTTGCCCCAGGAGACACTATGGAAACCATCCAGACCCGCGTTCTCGTCATCGGCGGCGGCGTCACGGGGGCTGGCGTGCTGCGCGATCTCGCCCTGCGCGGCATCCCCGCCCTGCTCATCGAGCGGCGCGACATCAACGCCGGCGCCTCGGGAGGAAACCACGGGCTGCTCCACAGCGGAGCGCGGTACGTGGCCTCGGACCGGGAAGCCGCAATGGAGTGCCAGGAAGAAGGCGCTATTTTGCGCCGCATCGCCCCGCACTGCATCGACGATTGCGGCGGACTGTTCGTGGCGGTCCGCGGGGACGACGAACGCTACATCGCCGATTTCCCGCACATGTGTGCGGCAAGCGGTATCGCCTGCCACGAAATCGACATCCCCACCGCCCGGGCCATGGAGCCCGCGCTCTCCCCGGACACCATAGCGGCCTTTGCCGTGCACGACGGCGCGGTGGATCCCTTCATGCTCTCCCTGGACAATATCGCCCAGGCCCTGTCCTTGGGATGTTCGGTGCGCCGCAATGTAGCGGCCCGGTCCATGGAGGTGAACGGCGGACGTGTGGTGCGGGTGCGGTGCCAGGACGTGACCAGCGGCGCCACCTTGAGCATCGAGGCCGAGGTGGTGATCAACGCCGCAGGCGCCTGGGCCGACCATGTGGCCCGCCTGGCAGGGGTGCACGTCAGCATGCTCTTTTCCATGGGGAGCCTGGTGATTACGCAAAACCGCCTCGCCACCCGCGTCATCAACCGCCTGCGTACGCCTTCGGATGCGGACATCCTCGTGCCGGGCGGTACGGTGTCCATCCTCGGCACCACGTCGGTCCGGGTGTCCTCACCCGACGAATGCCGCCCCACTGCAAACGAGGTGGACCGCATCATCGACGACGCCCGGGCCATGCTCCCCATCTTGGAGCACACCCGCTACATCCGCGCCTATGCCGGGGTCAGACCCTTGGTCGCCCAGAAAACTGCAGGAGATGACCGCGCTGTGAGCCGCGGCTTTGCGCTCATCGATCACGCCCACGATGGCGTGGACAACCTCATCACCATCACGGGCGGCAAGCTCACCACGTACCGGCTCATGGCGGAACGGGCCGCAGACTTGGCATGCGCCAAGCTGGGCGTCACCGCGCCGTGCCGCACCCGAACCACCCCCTTGCCCCCCTCTGCCCAGGGGCAATGGACCGAGCCCGGCAAGGCCCCCAAGGCCTGGGTGGAGCGCCGCAGCGCAGACGACCTGATTTTGTGCGAGTGCGAGATGGTCTCCCGCCAGGTCATCGATGCCATCATCGATGCCTCTTCCGGCATGCGCGGCCGCTCCCTGCTCAAGGCCATCGGCATGCGCAGCCGCGTGGGCAAAGGACCGTGTCAGGGGTGTTTCTGCAGCCAACGTATCACGGGACACCTCTACGACCGCGATCTGGTCTCGGGCACGCAGGGGCTCGCGGAGCTCAAAACCTTTATCGAACGCCGGTGGCGCGGACTCGCCCCCATCCTGTGGGGCCTTCCCCTCATGCAAGCAGATCTCCAGGAAGCCCTCTTGTGCGGAGGCATGGACCTGGAACTCGGACCGCCGCCATCCGCTCTCGACGATCCTGCATCCGCATCTCCTTGCGAGGAGGACGCATGACGCCCTATGATGTCATGGTCATTGGCTCCGGATTCGCCGGCATGGCCGCCAGCCTCTTTGCCGCGAACCGCGGGCTCTCCGTGGTCCAGGCCGGAGCCACGGGCGGCATTGATTTCAGCACCGGATTTCTCGATCTTCTGGCCGTGCATCCCGTCTGGGAAGGCCGCGTCTGGGAAGACCCCTTTGCCGCCCTGGCCGCCCTGCGCGCAGATCTCCCTGATCATCCCTACTGCCGGGTCACGGATGAAGAAATCACCACGGCCCTGGACGAATTCACCGCGTTTTTGGCCGCCCAGGGGCTCTGCTATACCGGCAGGCCACGCCGCAACACCGCCACCCTCACCGCAGCCGGGACCATCAAGTACACCTGGCGGCTGCCCTGCTCCGCCTGGAGTGGCGTAGAGGCCTTGGAGTCCCGAGCGCCGGCCCTGGTCGTGGATTTTCACGGGCTCAAGGGGTTTTCTGCCAAACAAATCGCCGAAGTACGCGCCGATTGGCCTCATCTCCGCACCGCCCGTATCCATTTTCCAGGCCTGCGCGGCGAGCTCTTTCCCGAACACATGGCTTGGAGCCTGACAGACCCCCAAGTGCGCATCGACCTGGCCGCGGCCGTATCCCCCCTTCTTGGCGACGCCCAATTCGTGGGCTTTCCCGCAGTCTTGGGCTTGACGGACACCATGGAGGTGGTGCGCCACCTGGAAAAACTTCTCGGCCGCCGCGTCTTCGAGATCCCCACTGTTCCTCCGTCCATCGCTGGTCCCAGACTGCGCGCCGCCTTCGACCGGGGGCTCGCACCGCTGGGCGTTCACACCTATACCCAAAAATTGATCACCGCGGTGCACATACATGCGGAGGGCTTCGTCTTGACCGCAGGATCGGGATTTACTGCAGTTGAGATCCCGACCCGCGCCGCCATCCTCGCCACCGGCCGGTTCTTTGGCAAAGGGCTCGTGGCGGACCGAACGTGTGTCCGCGAAGCCGTCTTCGGCATACCCGTGACCCAGCCCAACCAACGCAGCCTCTGGCACCAGGCGCAATTTTTCGCCCCTCGCGGCCACCCTATCAACCAGGCAGGCGTCGAGACCGACGCGGCTTTTCGCCCCCTCGGGGCAAACGGCACGGTCTTCCACCCCCGCCTGTACGCTGCAGGGGCCATTTTGGCCCACCAGGATTGGGCGCGTATGAAGTGCGGGGCAGGTCTTGCCATTGCCACGGCCTTCAAGGCGGTGGACGACCTGTGCACACGGCTGCATTAAGGTGGAGGTGGACATGGACTTTTTCTCCCTCGGTCTTTCCATCGCCAGCCTCTGCGCCCTCCTTGGCGCGGCACGGCGCGTGCGTGGTTGGCGGCGATGGCGGCTGTCTTCCGGCCGCCCGGCTGTTGCCTTTTCGCTTCAAGGGCTTGCCGCTGGTCTGGCCGACGTGCTCCTGTTGCGCCGCACTTTCCGCACGAGCCGCCTGCGCTGGGCCGGCCACATGCTCGTAGTGCTCGGGTTCGTGCCCCTGCTCGTTCTGCACGCCATGGACGGCGTCGTCACCGCATCGCTTTTTTCCGGCTACGAGCCAACCTTGGACCCCTGGCAAATGGGCCGCAATGTCTGTGGCCTCATCTGCCTGACAGGGCTCTTCGTGCTCGCCGGGCACCGCTGGCGCACGCTTTCGGCGGCCTCTGGACTTGAGGACTGGGCCCTTCTGGGGGGGATATTCGTGATCATCAGCTCGGGGTTTGTCCTCGAGGCGGCAAAGATCGCCGCACCTGGGGATTTCGAGCGCATGGCAGAAGAATACCTTTTTGCCCCGGAGCCGGAAGAATACGACGCCTTGCGGGCCTACTGGGCGTACGAGCACGGGGTGCGTTTTGAAGACCCGCTGCCCACCAGTGCAGAAGTCTTGGCCCAAGGACGCACGGTGCACGAAGACAGTTGCGCCGCCTGCCACGCCCCCACGGCCACGGCCTTCGTCTCCCGCGCCTTGGTGCGCGTGCTTCCCCGCGCAGTGGTCCCGGCGCGAAGCACCCCCAGGATGCTCTGGCTCGTCCACGTGGGCAGCGCCTTTCTCGCTTTGGCGCTCCTGGCGTGGGGCAAGTGGATGCACCCTCTTGCCACTACGGCCAATCTTGTGTTCCGCCGCGGCCGCACCCACAGCGACGGCACCGCTCCCCAGGGCCTGGCCCTGGATGCGTGCACGCGCTGCGGCCAGTGCAGCCTGCATTGCAGTGTCGCCCCCAGTTTCCGAGTGTTGGGAAACCGCGACATCCTGCCCATGGAGAAACTCGCGGACTTGCGTGCCTGGCTGGCCCAAACGGACCGTACGACGCCTCCGGCGCTTTTGGTGGAAGGCAGCCACATCTGCACCGAATGTCTGCGCTGCACGGAAATCTGCCCTGCGGGCATCGATCTCCAGGATTTGTGGATGCGCTCCAAAGGGGCCCTGGCCGATGCTGGTCGCGCCGGCGTGGACGGCGAGATACGCAAGCGCTCCGCCGCCCAATGGGCCCAAGAACTGGCCAGGCGCCACGTGGACGCGTTCGGCCCCAGCGGATCAGGCTTGGCGGACCGGGCGGAGTCCTTTTGGGGATGCGTGCAGTGCACCACCTGCACCAGCGTATGCCCCGTGGTGGCGGTGAGTCCGGACCCCGCCCGGGACCTCGACCTCACCCCACAGCAGATCATGAATTACCTGCGCATGGGGCTCAAGGCGCAGACCCTGGGAGCGCGCATGGTGTGGAGCTGCACCACCTGCTACAAATGCCAGGAATACTGCCCCCAAGGCGTGCCCGTGGCCGACATTCTCTACGAACTGCGCAACCTGGGCGCGGAAGTCCTTCGCCGCAAGGAGGATGGGGCATGAGACGCTACGCCTACTTTCCCGGCTGCAAGATCGCCCATCACCTGCCGGAGCACGGACACAGCGTCCGCGCCGTGTGCGCGGCCCTGGATATCGAGCTGGTGAGCACAGAATTTTCCTGCTGCGGCTATCCCGTGCGTCATGAAAGCCAGGACGCCGCGGTCTTCTCCGCCCTTTTCAGCCTCGCCAAGGCCCAGGCGTTGGGTCTGGACCTCATGACCCCGTGCAAGTGCTGCTTTGGCAATTTCCAGCATGCCCGGCATCAAGCGAGCATGGATGAAAACCTCAAGCATCGCATGAAGAAACTTCTGCGGGAAACCGGACTCGACTTTCCAGACCGGGTCCGGGTCTTCCATTTGCTGCAGATCCTTGACCAGAACCGCGACGCCCTTCTTCAAGCGGTGCGCACCCCCTGGCGCGGCCTCAAAGTCGCCTGCCATTACGGCTGCCACGCCCTACGACCGAGCCAAATCACCCATTTCGACGACCCATTGGCCCCCACCATCTTCGAGCGGCTCGTGACCGCCATCGGAGCGGAACCTGTCTTGTGGGACCTGCGGCTGGAGTGCTGCGGCCATCCCTTACGAGGACGCGACGATGCCATCGCCGGTCTTCTGAGGGAGAAAAAACTCCGTGGAGCTGCGGCCTCTGGCGCCGATGTCCTGGCCACGGCCTGCACCTACTGCCAAATGCAATTCGGACACCAGGCGTCTCGGTCTGATATCCCCGCCGTGCTCTACCCGCAGCTTTTAGGGGTCGCCCTGGGCATTTCGCCGGAACACTTGAGGCTTTCCGGAATTTTCTGGTCTGCGCAAGCAGGATACACGCGCTGACCACCCATCACGTATATCGCATTTGGAGGAAAACATGGCGCGCTACATTGGAGCAGTGGATCAAGGAACCACGAGCACCCGGTTCATCATCTTCGATACCCATGGCCGTATCGTGGCCATGGATCAAAAGGAGCATCGGCAAATCTATCCCCAACCGGGTTGGGTAGAGCATGATCCCATGGAAATCTGGCAAAACACTCAAGACGTCATCCGCGGGGCGCTCGCCAAATCCGGTATCAAAGGCGCCGAGCTCTCGGCCATCGGCATCACCAATCAGCGGGAAACCACCGTGGTCTGGGACCGATTCACCGGCAAACCTTACTACAACGCCATCGTATGGCAGTGCACGCGCACCCATGAAATCTGCAAACGGCTCATGGCCGACGGCGGACAAGACCGCTTTCGCGACGCCACCGGACTTCCCATCGCCACCTACTTTTCCGGTCCCAAGATCCGCTGGATCCTCGAAAACGTCCCCGAGGCCCGCGCTGCCGCCGACAAGGGAGACGCCCTGTTCGGCACCATCGAGAGCTGGATCATCTGGTGGCTCACCGGCGGCCCCAAAGGCGGCGCCCATGTAACCGACGTGACCAACGCCAGCCGTACCATGCTCATGAATCTCAAGACACTGGCTTGGGACGAAGAAATCTTGAAGATCATGGGGATACCTGCGCAGGGGCTCCCGCGCATCGTGCCCTCTTCGGACAGTGCCACTTGGGGGCCCACCAGCGAAGACGGGCCGTTGGGCGCACGTATTCCCGTATGCGGCGCCGTGGGTGACCAGCAAGCCGCCCTGGTGGGCCAGACCTGCTTCACTCCGGGCGAGGCCAAAAATACGTACGGCACCGGCTGTTTTCTCCTCATGCACACCGGCCACGAGCCCATCCCATCGCGCCACGGCCTCATCACCACCCTGGCCTATCAATTCAGCGGGCGCAAACCCTCGTATTGTCTGGAAGGGTCCATCGCCATCGCCGGAGCCTTGGTGCAGTGGTTACGGGACAACCTGCAGATGTTTTCTTCCGCCCCGGAAGTGGAGACCTTGGCCCGCCAGGTGGAAGACACCGGAGGCATGTACATCGTGCCGGCTTTTTCCGGACTGTACGCCCCATACTGGCGGCCTGATGCGCGCGGGGTTATGGTGGGATTGACCCGGTACATCAACCGCAACCATATCGCCCGTGCCGTGCTCGAGGCCACGGCCTACCAGACCAAAGACATCGTGGAGGCCATGAACAAGGACTCCGGCGTGGAGCTGCGCGTGCTCAAGGCTGACGGCGGCATGGTCGCCAATGAACTGCTCATGCAGTTCCAAGCGGACATTCTCGATGTGCCCGTCATCCGCCCCAAGGTGGCGGAGACCACGTGCCTGGGTGCGGCCTACGCGGCCGGCATTGCCACAGGCTTCTGGTCCGGCCGCGAAGAACTCGCCAACAACTGGGAAGAAGATAAACGCTGGAATCCCAACATGGCGGAAGAAAAGCGCCGCGCCCTGTACGCCGGATGGCAAAAGGCCGTGACGCGGACCTTCGACTGGGTGGAATAGGAGGCCCCCTGCCTGCGGCCCGGAAAAAGGCTTATGGTTTCTTCGGGCCGCAGGCGCCATGCTCTCGATGCGCCATGCCATTGAGCCCTGCTTCAAGCAGGGGCGCGCAGCTGCGTCTCCAGAGCCAAGGCCCGCTGGGCGTCGCCCGTGCGCACGCGCGGGAAAGAAATCCGCCCACTGGTTGCGCAGGGCAGGGTCCCAGGTGCTGCTGAGTCCCAATTTGGCGTCCGGGCCTGGTGCGCGGGACAAGAAATCCGCATCGCGCACGGCGTGGGACCAATGGATGACGTACCAATAGTGCAAAAGAAACCGGTCAAGCAGGATGCCCCCATTGGGGCGCACGCAGCGGACCGACCTGGACTGTGCGCCGGCCAATGCCCAGCCCCATGCCCCGGATTTGCGCCGTCCGACTCTCCCTTTGGCGAAGCGCCCCTCTCCTGGCGAAAAGACGTACTTGCCTTGATTTCTGCCTTTGGCTAGCGGCACTTTTTTGCTGATGCCAAGGGGAGGTGAAGGGCATGCCGAGCGCTGTGCTCTTGTGTTTGCTGCTTCTGTGCAGCGTCGCGCCCGCCGAGGGCTACGACTATCCGTTTTCCGATCCATATGCCGCCACGGTCCTGGGCACCCCGCCTGAGGACCAGTTCGACATCGACTCCATCCGCCCGAACACGCTGTGGGACGTCATTCCGGTGCACAAACTCCACGCCCCGCACACCGAAGAGTTGCTCCTCCACGAACGGCCTATCCCTGAAATCCTCTGGTACGACGATGCGATGCAGTACTCCATTGCCTTGGTCCCGGGCAAAGCGCCGCTGCTTTTCTTCGTCGCTGGCACAGGGGCGTCCCATCAATCGTCCACCTGCCGCTTTTTCCAGGAGGTCTTCCAACGCGCCGGGTTCCACGTCGTGACCCTATCCTCGCCCACACACCCCAACTTTGTGGTGAGCGCGTCCACAACCCAAGTTCCCGGCTACATCCCCCATGACGTGAACGACCTGTATCGCAGCATGGAGGCCATTGTGGAGCGTATCGGCCGGGAGCGGATTTCCGCGTACCACCTGGCAGGCTATAGCCTCGGGGGCACTCAAGCCGCTTTCTTGGCGGAACTTGACGCCCGCATGGGGCACTTCGGCTTCCAACGTGTCCTGCTCCTCAACCCTGCGGTGAGCTTGATGACATCGGCCCTGCGCTTGGACCAACTCCTTTCCCGCAACGTCGCCAGCCGCGCCGAGGCCGCACACGTGGTGGCACAAATCATCAGCGATCTGTCTGCCGCCTACCGCGCCAGCGATCAGGTCCGCTTTGGCGACGAGCTGCTCTTCGACCTCAACCGGAAGCGGCCGCTCACTGCAAAGGAGTTCCAGGTGCTCATTGGTGTGGCCTTTCGGTTGTCCCTGGCCTCCATGGTCTTTGCCAGCGATGTGTGCACCGGCGCGGGCTACCTCGTTCCCCGGGGGCACGTGATCTCCACGAGCGAGCCCTTGGAGCCCTACCTCCAGGCCGCGGTGGGAATCCGCTTCGAGGACTACATTTCCGAGTATCTGCTGCCGTTCCTCCAATTCCAGGACCCGACGCTCACGCGGGAGCAGGCCATTGCGGCGTGCAGCCTCGAAGCCATTGCGCCGTTTTTGCGCCGCGCCACCCACGTGGCGGTCATGACCAACGCCGACGATCCCATCTTGAGTCCCGAAAATCTGGAGTTCCTCAAACAGACCTTCACCAACCGCCTGATCCTCTACCCTGTTGGCGGACATTGCGGGAACCTCCGTTACCGCGACAACGTTGCGGCCATACTCCACTTCTTCACCCGATGAGATCCCCCATGCGCCTTGCTCTGCTCCTGATGCTCCTGACTGCGATAAGCGGCTGCGCCGGAACGCCTCCCCACCAGCCTGGCCCGTTTTGCGCCCCGGTGCACCGCGGTCCGGCCCAAGACAGCGGCTTCGAACACCCATTTCTGATCAATGATCCATGGGAAGGCTTCAACCGGCGCATGTACCGCTTCAACGCCCAATTGGACCGCTACGTCTACCTACCGGTGGTCCGAGCCTATGAGACCGCGGTGCCCGAGAGCGTACAGCACGGCATCTCGAACGTTTTCAATAACTTCAAAGAAATACCCATATTTTTCAACGCAGTGCTCCAGGGTAAGGGCAAAAAGGCCTCGGTCAGCCTGGGACGCTTTCTCTTCAACACCAGCATTGGACTTGGGGGACTGGTAGATGTGCTAGGTGCCGGCGGCATCCCCCAGGAAAACGAAGACTTCGGACAAACTCTCGGCTATTGGGGCGTGCCAGCCGGGCCGTATCTCGTGCTTCCCGTGCTCGGGCCCTCCGGCCTGCGTGATGCCGGTGGCACCGCCGTAGACGCCCTGCTCACCCTCAATCCTGCGGACTTCGCCTTCGACAGCATGGGCTGGGCCGCCCGCAGTGCAGCCGCCACAGGCGTATACACCCTCAAAGCCGTAGACGCCCGCCACCAGGTCAAGTTCCGCTACTACGAAACCGGCTCTCCCTTCGAGTACCAATTGGTACGTTTCCTGTATACCAAGAAACGCGAACTCGATATCGCGTGCTAGCTCAAGCCGTTGCCACTCGTCTCCTCATGATCCCAGAGAGCGTGCCCCTGGGGGCGTCACCTCCCTCGCAACCCGGGACAAAAGCTTGCGGCCACAAGCGGGTGGGTCTAGGCATAACGTCACCTTGTTGGACATTCCCGCCTCTCAAGGAGGAGACTGCCATGACTCGAGTTGCCGAACGCGACGCCTGCGCCCTTGCCTCAAAATACGAATTGTATTTAAAATAATACACATAGCGCTCCTGTGCCATGCGCCTGCCACAATTGAACCGAACTATACAAAGACGCATATTGACACTGCCGCTTTAATAGTTTAAATTTTTTACAAATTATTACCATGTAACCGAATCAACCACGCCGAAGCTGCCTATGAAACTCTCTGCCCGATCCCGCTACGCAACCCGTATTCTTATTGATATTGCTCTCCACGATCATGAAGCCCCTGTAAACACCACAAGCATCTCTGAACGCACGGGGATCAGTGTGCAATTCATCGAGCAGATCCTCAAATCCCTCAAAGCCGCCTCTCTGGTCATCAGCAAACGAGGCGCCGCAGGGGGGTATCAATTGAATCGCCCGGCCGACACCATCACCCTGGGAGATATCATCCGTATCATGGAGGGGCCCATCGCTCTGACTGACTGCTGCTCCAATGCTCAAGTTTGCACACGATCCGACTTTTGCATGACCCGAGATGCGTGGGTCCATGTCAGCGAGGTTGTGGCCAATGCCCTTGATTCTCTGAAGCTCACGGACCTGATCCAAGGCATTCATCCCGCCTGCCCGGACGAACCGGATTCCTCTGACCCCTCTCCTTCCATATGCTCCTAACACATTAAAATTATTTTTAATTCTTCCACCCCAAATAGCCAAACATCATTTGCGGTGGTCATTGGTTTTCACCAGGATCACGCTTGAATAATTTCTGCCAGGCTTAGAGCGCAAACCACCCTCTCGCCCCCGCATACAATTGCCCTGAGGCCCCCATCCACCTGTCTTGACAAAGAAAAAGCTCTTAAGCTAATCCTTACTAAATTAATCTAAATTGCTTGTTTCTAAATAAAAGCGACTGGTTTTCATTCCCGAGGAGCATCCCATGCGTATTTCGACGACAACCCATTACGCGTCTCGCCTACTCGTAGAGCTCGCCCTCCACTCCCAAGAGAAACCGATATCAGCCTCGAAACTGGCAGCAAAAACAGGTATTCCTTTAAAATTTCTAGAAAAAATAGTCCGCAACCTCAAGTCGGCCGGCCTTGTCAAAAGCGTTCGAGGCGCATTCGGCGGGCATTATCTTGGCTGTCGGCCAGACGATATCACCCTGGGAGCCCTCGTTCGCCTCATGGAAGGTGGCATCCGTTTGGCCCAATGCGCCCCAGGAGAAGAGCGCTGCGCAACGTGCCATGGCTGTCGAGCCCAAACGGTATGGCATTCCATTACTCAAAGCCTAGAGCGGGAACTCGATTCCGTTACTTTGGCAGACATGTTGGAAGGCTATCCCCCCGAGTGTTGGCAACGTCCAGAATATGCCCACAAGCAAATACCCCACTCATAGCCCCTATTCTACGTATTGACAGGGGGCAGGGATATTCTTTAATTCTGACCCACCTTGTCTAAATTAGTTCAATCAAATATGCATAAATCGGAATAACCTGGCGCACTGCCTGCCTGCTTCCTCCGATGCGTTTTTGATTGGGACAAGCGTTTTGGCCAAATTTCATTGCGGAAAGGAGAATCGACACCATGAAGAAACTACTCATTCTCGGCTCTGGCTCCGGGGGAACCATGGTGGCCACGAAACTGCGCCACAAGCTTCCGGAAAATGAATGGGAAATCACGGTAATCGACCGTGATTGGCAGCATCACTATCAGGCTGGCTGGCTCTTTGTTCCTTTCGGGGTCTACACGCTTGATGACTGCATCAAACCCAAGGCCGATTTTATCCCCAAAGGGGTAAAACTTGTCATGGACACCATTGAGAACATCGACCCTCACCAGCGGGTGGTGACCTGTAAAAACGGCAAGCATTCCTACGACTGGCTGGTCATTGCTACCGGATGCCGCATTTGCCCAGAAGAAGTAGACGGCATGATGGATGACTGGGGCGGAGACATTCAAAACTTCTATACGCCCAATGGAGCGGCTGCTCTCTTCAAAAAGTGGAAAAATTTCAAAAAAGGGCGCATAGTACACCATATTGCAGAGATGCCCATCAAGTGTCCGGTGGCTCCTCTTGAATTTGTATATCTTGCCGATTGGTTCTTTACTATCAAAGGAGTCAGACAGGATATCGAAATTGAACTCGTGACACCGCTGACAGGGGCCTTCACCAAACCTGTGGCGGCACAAATTCTTGGCAAGGTGTGCGAAGACAAAAATATTAAAATTACCCCCAATTTTGTGATCGACAACGTCAACGTCGGTAAAAAGACTCTCGAGTCTGTCAACGGAGACGAGGTTTCCTACGACCTTCTCGTTTCCATCCCGCCGAATTTTGGCCAGCAATGCATCATCGACTCTGGCATTGGCGATGCCATGGGCTACGTGGATACGGACAAGCATACCCTCAAGGCGAAACAATTCGAGCGGGTGTACGTCATCGGAGATGCAACCAACGTCCCCACATCCAAAGCCGGCAGCGTTGCTCACTACGAGTCCGATATCGTTGTCGATAACATTATCCGCGAAATGGAGGGAGAAGCTCCGGAACCCGCTTTTGACGGACACTCTACTTGCTTTATCGTGTCAGGGTACGAAAAGGCCTATCTTATCGACTTCAATTACGAAGTGGAGCCCCTCCCAGGCAAATATCCGTTCCCTGGCCTTGGACCGTTCTCCCTGCTGGGTGAATCCCACATGAATTATTGGGGCAAAATGATGTTCAAGTGGGTGTACTTCGATCTCATGCTCAAGGGCAGCGAGCTGCCTTTGGAACCCCAGATGTTCATGGCTGGCAAAATGCGCCATTTGGCCAAGGCCTAAGGAGAGGCATCCATGAACACGTCCAAGGAAGACCTGATCTTACAGCGCCTTGAAGAAATCGAGGCAAAATTGGCACTGGTCCACGATCGGGCCGAACGCAGTCAAAATTTCTGGCACGAGATGCAGCCGGTCATCAATGACGCGTTCAAAGTCATGCTGCATGAGCTCGGCGACGTGGAGACGGGTTTCCAGCTGGAAGATCTCTTCGACCTCCTCAAGACCTTTTTGCGGAGCGTCAAGAACCTTACATACACTCTGGAAAAGCTGGAAACCATTATCAACTTCTGGAATACTGCCGAGCCCCTCATGAAAGGCACCGTACCCAAGGCCATTGCCTATCTGGATAGCCTTGAACAGCGCGGAGTGTTCCGCACGTATGAAGCCATGCTCAATGTCCGCGCCAAAGTTGCGCAGACATACGGGCCTGAAGAGATTGAGCGCATGGCCGATTCCTTCGTATTCCTCATCGGTCTGCTCAAAAAGCTGGCGGATCCCAAAGTGCAAAACATGATCGACAAGGGCGTAGAGGCCTTTGCGCATGTGGAAATGGACAAAGCTTCGCCTTGCGGCCCCATAGGCCTTATGCGCGCTCTGGGCAGCCCCGAAGCCAAACAAGGCCTCGGAGTCATGGTGGAGCTTACCAAGACCTTGGGCAAACTTCGCTAATCCCATGCCGCCTGCTCCAACAGCGCAGGCGGCTTTTGCATAAGGTGATCCTATGGCGAAAACCATCCTCATCATCGACGACGATCCGGAGGTACTCGTATACCTCCAAGAGTTCCTCCAGGATCACGGGTATGCCACCATCACGGCAGCCGACGGGGCACAAGGTCTGGAAAAGGCGCACGCCCACAAGCCGGATCTCATTACCTTAGATATCGATATGCCCCATAAAAGCGGCACGCTCTTCTACGCATCCATGCGTCAAGACTCACAACTACGGGACATCCCAGTCATCGTGATCAGCGGTGTCGGGCCTCGCCCGCCAGCACTCAAGAAAGGAGTGCCGGTCCTTACCAAACCCATCGACAACGAGGCTTTGCTCCAAGCAATCCACGACGCTTTACCCTAAACCATGCGCCTCCCCTTTCCCCAAAGGGGAGGCGTTTCCTCCTATGCGCCAGCTCCCAGAATCTCTCCCCCCTCTTTCCGTACTTATCGTTGACGACGAACCCCATATCCGAGAACTCCTGGCTCTGCTTTTAGAGGATCTGGGATTTATTGCGCGCACGGCACAAAATGGGGATCACGCCCTGCAGGTTTTTCACGAGAAACCGTCTTCTATTGTGCTGACGGACATCAAGATGCCGGGCAAAGACGGCATCGCCCTTTTGCGAGAAATCAAAGCACACTCCCCAGAGACCGAAGTGATCATGATCTCCGGCCATGGGGATATGGACCTCGCTATCCAAAGCCTCAAGTTCGAAGCTGCGGATTTCATCACCAAGCCTATCGACGAGGACTTGCTCACGATCGCCCTACGCAAAGTGACGGAACGCATTCGTTTACGCGCTCAAGTACGGGCGTATACCCAAGATTTGGAACGATTGGTCGAAGAAAAGTCCGCCGCTTTGCTTGCCATGGAACGTCGTCTCGCCGCCAGCCAAGTCATGGAAGGCATGGCTCAGGCGCTCTTCGCCTTATGTGAAGCGGGTCCAAGTCCAGGCATCCTCCCCCCGCTTCCCCTCGCGGTAACGCTTCACGACGCTTCCGGTACGGTCCTCCACGCGAGTCCGGCCGCCCAGCACATGCTCGGATCTCGCCAAGGGGATCCCAGTACGGCCATCTACGTGCATGCACAGGATGCCGACTGGGTCGATCCTTTTCAAGAAGCCCAAAAGAGCCGCCATCCTGTCCGACGCCAAGAATTGCTTCGAACGGCCGGTGGCCGGGTTTTCCCCGCGGAAGTCTGGATTTCTCCAGTCCAGGGGAGCAGCTCCTGCGAAGAGCTCTTTCTCGAATTGATTCTTGACCGTTCGGAAGTAGAACGGCTTCACGAAGCGCTTCGCGCCAGCCAGCATAAATTTCAATTGCTCTTCGACGCAGTCCCTTGCGCCATCACGGTCCAGGACCGACAGCTCCATATCGTGGAAGCCAACGCCGCCTTCCGCCGCGATTTCGGCGCCCCCCAAGGGGCACCCTGCTATACGCTTTTCAAACGCCGCAACGAACCCTGCCCGGATTGCCCAGTGCTGGCCACCTTTGCCGATGGGCAGCCGCACCAACATGAAACCGTGGTCACCACCCTCCAAGGAGAACAGCGAAACATCCTCATTTGGACTGCACCAATATCATTCGAAGACAATACAGCGACACATGTTCTTGAAGTAGCGACAGATATAACTCTCATTCGATCTTTACAAGACCATCTTACATCTCTCGGAATGATGCTCGGATCCATGTCTCATGGCCTCAAAGGATTACTCATGGCATTAGATGGAGGCGCATATCGTGTAGAGAAAGGAATCCAAACAGGCGATATGAACCGTGTGAAATCTGGATGGGAAACAGTCCGTCATCGTATCCAACAAATACGAAAAACAGCATTAGATATTCTCTATTATTCTAAAAACAGGACGCATCAATTTCAGCCTCAATCCCTTGAGAAGGTTGCTAACGATCTCAAAGAAATGATATCATCTCGTGCAGAAACACATCACATCGCATTCTCCGCAGACATCATCTCTCCTCAAGGGAGCCTTGCTCTTGACGATGCCGCCTTCACGTCCGCCATGGCGAATATCGTCGAAAACGCCGTGGACGCCTGCCGTATGGAGACGTCCAGACATGATCATCGCATCACTCTTCGCATCCACTCCGAGTCATCATGGGCTGTCATCACTATTTCGGATACAGGGATCGGCATGGATCAGGACACCCTTGATAAAATGTTTACCCTTTTTTTCTCTTCCAAAGGTGCGCTTGGCACCGGCATCGGTATGTTCGTCACCCATGAAATCATCCAGGCGCACGGCGGACGCATCGAGGTGAAATCGGCTCCGCATCAAGGAACCTCGTTCCAAGTTTTTCTCCCGCTCCTCCCATAGCCTATGCGCTCCTTCTTTTCTCCTCCCGTGCTCTTCACGCTCCAAATTTTGGGCGTGCTATGGGCATGTGTATACTTGGTTTTTGCCATACAAGACAATACCATTTATCCATTATTTCTTACGGTAACCATATCTATAATTGGAAGCATATTTATTTTTTTTATCATAGTGCGCTATTTTTTTGAAACACAAAAATATATAAATAAAATATTAAAAGAAGATAAAAATTTTTTATATTCATGGATATATTTCAACAAAAACATAAAAAATCTATGCAATAATTTTTTAGAAATTAAAAATTTAAAAAATGATCTCAAAAAGCAAATATCAATGTATCAGAGCCTCTTTGATGGAGTTCCATGTCTAGTTACTGTTCAAGACAGGGAACTCCGTCTCATTCGATACAATAAAATGTTTGATGATCAATTTGGCGCAAAACCAATAGAGCATTGCTATAAAATATATAAAGGCCGTAAAAACAAATGCTCCGTTTGTCCTGTAGAAAAAACATTTCAAGATGGAAAACCACACACAACTGAAGAAAAAGGATTTTATAAAGATGGCAGGCAAGCATACTGGATTGTTAAAACAGCACCGATATACAATGAAAACAGAGAGATAATAGCTGTAATGGAGATGTGCCTGGATATCACCCAGCGAAAAGAATTAGAAAAAAAGCTAAAAAAATCAGAAAAGAAATATTCTGCTATATTTGAAAGCATTCCCGTCGCGTTTTTTGAAATGAATCGAGATTTTATTATTCGCAACTGCAATCGCATGGCTTCAAAAATTTATGGCTACAGCAAGGGCGAAATAATCGGGATGTCTTTTTGCGACTTTTTTTCGGAAAATCTCGACAGAGAAGAAATCAAAAATATCCTTCAAAAAAAGCAGATCGAACGCGCGACGCACCGTAATAAAGATGGCATAGATTTCTTCGTATCTATAGATCTTAATACAACGATAACTCAAGATGAAGAATTTTTCATTGCCGTAGTCACGGATATTACGAATCGCATTCAGGCAGAGCAGCAACTCGTCCAAGCAAGCAAAATGACAACACTCGGAGAGATGGCTGCAGGAATTGCCCACGAACTCAACCAGCCACTGACTGTTCTCAAGATGATTGCAAGCTATTTTGTGCGCAAGATAGAGCGAGAACAAATACCAAAACCAGAAGAAATACGATCGATGACGGATAAAATGATATATAATGTGGAACGAGCATCAAAAATTATAGATCATATGCGCCAATTTGGACGCAAACCACAAGTCAAATCAGAAAAAATATTCGTCAATGATGTTATTTTGCGCGCATCAGAATTCTTTGAAGAGCAGCTTAGAATTAGAAATATCAGTCTTTTATTGGAGTTAGAGCATCAACAACAGCCAGTATTCGCTGATCCTCATCGACTTGAACAGGTTTTTATCAACCTGCTGCTTAATGCCCGCGACGCTATCGAAGACCATGCCCAAGTCCACCCGGACGCTTCAGAAGCTCGCATTACCCTGCGCACCCGGTCGAATTCCCGTTATGTGGTCACCGAAGTTGTAGACACGGGCATGGGCATCCCCTCCAATATCCTCCCACGCATCTTTGAACCCTTCTTTTCGACCAAAGCAGTAGGACGTGGCACAGGCCTTGGGCTTTCCATCTGCTACGACATCGTCACCGACTACGGTGGCACCATCCGCGCTTTTTCTCAACCAGGGTGCGGGGCCCGTTTCGTCATTACCCTGCCCATAGCGGGGACCAAACTTCAAGATAACGACCCGACGGAGAAGCCTGGGCAGCTCTTATGATGCCGCGACGATAACTTCGCGCCTGTCCGCCCTCAGGACTTGCGGCCACAAGCGGGTGGGTCTAGGCATAACGTCACCTTGTTGGACATGCCCGCCTCTCAAGGAGGAGACTGCCATGACTCGAGTTGCCGAACGCGACGCCTGCGCCCTCATCGCCTTTGTGGACAAACACGGCCGCCCCTCGCACGCCAATATCGTCAAAACCATCGACGCCCTCAAAAACATGGCGCACCGCTCCGGCGATATCTTCAGCGAAGGAGACGGTTGCGGAGTCCAGATCGATATCCCTCGTGCCATTTGGGGCGAACGGTTGCACCGCGCCGGCCTTTCCCCTCACCTCGCGGAAAGCCCACGATTTTGCGTGGGGCATTTTTTCGTGCGCACCAAAGATCCGCAAATGGTATGGGCAGAAATCCGTGACGCCTTCGCCGCCGCAGGCATCGACCTGCTCCTCCAGACCACCGACGCCATGGACCCAGCCGCCCTCGGTCCCCGGGCGCGCCAAGATCCCCCACTCTTTTGGCAGGTGGCAGGACTTTCGCCCGAGGCCGAACCAGAAACCCGTGAGGCCCAACTCTTTCGCCTGGCCTGCCGTCTGGAAGGCGCCCATATCCACGTATGTTCCCTCAGCCACACTACCTGTGTCTATAAATTGCGCGGCGCTCCGGACCTCCTCCCCCAGGTATACCCCGATCTTCGCGACCCACGGGCCAAATCCGCCATCACCCTGGGGCACGGTCGGTATTCCACCAACACCCTCCCCACCCCCGAACGCGCCCAGCCCTTTTTCTTTCTGGGGCACAACGGCGAGATCAACACCATCGACCGCCTCCGCCGCCATGCCCAAGCCATCGGGCTGCCCATAAGCCTGGCTGGCAGCGACTCGCAGGATCTCGACCGAATCCTCGCAGGACTGGTGCACGAGCGCGGCATGGACCTGGTGCTCGCCATGGCCACTGTGTTTCCGCCTGTACCCAGCCTCGCCGATGCCTTCCCCGAGCCCTTGGCCCGCGCCTACCGTCTTCTGCGCTGGTTTTTCCCGACCCCGGCCCAAGGGCCGGCCGCAGTGGTCGCCCGCTGCGGTAACCTCTGCGTAGGGAGCGTCGATGCCCTCGGTCTGCGGCCCCTGTGGTTCGGGGAAACGGACTATGAGTACTTTTTGTCCTCGGAAAAAGGCGTCGTGGACGTCCTGTCCACCATGCACGATCCACGCCCGCTCGCCCCAGGGGAAAAGATCGCCTTTGAGCTGCGTCCCGGCGGCCACACCCAGGTGCTCGACGTCTGGGCCATAGAAGAACGGGTCCACCAAAGAGTGGCCAAAAGCCCCCTGGCGGAACACGCCCGCCGTCTCCACCGAGGAAGCCTCACGGCAACGGCGCTTTCTCCCGAGGTGCTCTCGGTGCTCCTGCCCCAGGCCCGGCCCGTGCCTGCCGAGACCACCGGAATCCTCGCCGCCTTTGGATGGACGGCCTACGACCAGCGCATGCGTCGGCATGTGGCCGCCACCGGCCAGGGTCCCATCGGCTCCTTGGGGTATCAAGGCCCCCTTGCCCCAATGGACCCGCACCTGCCCAACCTCGCCGACTATCTCAAAGAAAGCGTGGCCGTGGTCACCAACCCGGCCATCGACCGGGAGCGCGAGGCAGAACACTTCTCCACCGCCGTCATCCTCGGCGCTTCTCCAGCCACCCATGCGGCCCCCATTGGACTTGAGTTGACGACCCCGATCCTGCTCGGCGGGCTTCCCGGATCCGCCATCTCGGCCGCACAGCTGGAGACCCTCTGCCACGAACACGGCACCGCTACCCTGGAACACGTGCTCCACCTGATGACCGACGGCGGCCGGGACACAAGCCGCGTGGTCGTTGTCGATGCGACCTTCCACCCGGACCACGGCATCCGGCCCTGTCTGGAGCGCATTTGGAACGACGTCGCCCACGGAGTGCGTCGCGGCGCGCACCTGGTGCTCCTGGACGACAGCCGAAGCTTCCACGACGGCCACGTGTTCATGGACCCGGCCCTCACGGTGGCTTGGATCACCCATATGGCAGAACAAAATCAGCTCTCCCTGCCGTCCATCGTGGTGCGCTCCGGGGCCATCCGCAACCTCCATGACATCATGGTGCTCCTGGGGCTTGGCGCTACGGCGGTCAATCCGTACCTCATCTGGCATCAGGCCGAGGCCCAAGCCGCAAGCGAAGAAGCGCTCGGCCGCGCCTTGGGAAACACCCTGCGCGCCCTGCAAGCCGGGGTGGAAAAGGTGCTCTCCACCATGGGCATCCACGCGGTCTCCGGCTATGGACGCATTTTCGGGGCCATCGGCCTCAAGGAAGAACTGGCGCAGATTCTCGCCTGCCCGGCCCATTGCTCCCATCCGGAAGTAGGGCTGGGCCTGGAGGAAATGGAATCCTTTGCCCGCCGCCGTCTTGAAGCGGCGAAGGCCCCGGCCCCACTGCCCGACCTTCCCAAGCGCAACGTCCGTGTCGCCCGCATCATCCACGCCGTTGCCAGCGGCCAGGCGGGGTTCCAGCACATGGCCGACGCTTTTGCCGCCCTGGACGAGGAATACCCCATCGGGCTGCGGCATTTGATGGAACTTACACGGCCTTCGGAGGCCCTCCCCGTGCCCATGAACCAAGTGGACCTGCGGGTGGGTGAACACACCATGCCGCTGCTCATTTCTGCCATGTCTTTCGGTTCCCAGGGAGAGCGGTCGTTCCGTGCCTACGCCGAGGCCGCGGCCCGCGTCGGTGTCATCTGCATGAACGGTGAAGGCGGCGAAATCGACGACATGATCGGTCGCTACGGCCCCACCCGCGGCCAACAAGTGGCCTCAGGCCGTTTCGGGGTATCCATGCGGCTGCTCAATGCCTCGGCCTTCATCGAGATCAAGGTCGGCCAGGGAGCCAAGCCCGGCGAAGGCGGGCACCTGCCTGGAGCCAAGGTCACGCCCATGGTGGCCCGGGCGCGGCATTGCCAGCCCGGCATCGCCCTCATCTCCCCGTCCAACCAGCACGACATCTACTCCATTGAAGACCTGTGCCAGATCATCACCGAACTCAAGACCGCCAACCCCACGGCCCGCATCTCGGTCAAGATCCCGGTCACTCCCGGAGTAGCGACCATTGCCGTGGGCATCGCCAAGGCCGGGGCGCACATCATCAACATCAGCGGCTCTGAGGGCGGCACCGGCGCGGCGCGGGAACACGCCAAGAAATACGTGGGACTCCCGGTGGAAATCGGGGTGCGCGAAGCCCACGCAGGGCTCGTGGAGGCCGGCTTGCGGGAACAGGTCGAGATCTGGGCCGACGGCGGGGCCCGCTCCGCCGCGGACGTGGTCAAACTCCTCTGCTTGGGCGCCAACCGCGTGGGCTTGGGCACTGCGGCCCTCATGGCTGTAGGGTGCATCGCCTGCGAGCGCTGCCACCAGGATCGCTGCCCACGGGGGATTTCCACTCAAATCCAGACCATCCAGCAGGCCAAAGAACGCGGCCTCAAGGCCTTCCGGCCGCTGGACACCGAAGAAGCCGCAGACCGTCTGGCCCGCTACCTCACCGTGCTGGGAGAAGGCATCCGCGCCATCCTCGCGGATCTCGGCGTGCCCCGGGTCCACGACCTGGTGGGAGCGACCCGGTACCTGCGCCAAGTGCGGAAAATGGACCGCATCCGACTCGACAGCCTGCTTGCCCCGGTGGAGGCACCCAACGCGCCCATGGCGTGCCCGGTGCCCAAGCTGGTGCGAAAACCCCTCAACACCCTCACCAAGGTCATCGCCGATACCGTGCGTGCAGGATTCACCGAAGAAGGCTGCCGAGTGGTCCGTTATACCGAAGAGTACGTGCGCTCCGTGGACCGCGCCGTGGGCACGGCCTTGGCTGGGGAAATCGTTCGCGGCAGCTGTCCCCAAGGCCGGGCGGAGGTTGTCCTTGCCGCCAGCATTCCGGGCAACGGCCTGGGCGCCTTTGCGGTGGACGGCATTGCGCTGCGGGTGGAAGGCGGCGGCCAGGACGGCATTGCCAAGGGGGCTTGCGGCGGAGAAACCATCATCCTCAAGGGGCGCAACATCCTGGGGCAGCGGGTGGACGGCTCCGTGGGAAAATCCCTGGCGTACGGCGCCACCGGCGGCTTCATCGCCATCCAGAACATGGCGGACTCCCGGGCCTGCGTGCGCCTTTCGGGCGCGGACGTGGTGTTTGGGGCGCGGATTACCCGTCCTGTGGAGGATGACCGCGGACACCTGGCGGCCTCGGCCCACCTCAAAGGCTTTGCCTTCGAGTACATGACCGGCGGCCGAGTGGTCTGCCTTGCGGACCCTGGGCCGTGGATCTGCTCGGGCATGACCGGCGGCACTATCTACCAATGTCTCTACCCTGAATTTGGCTTTACCGAGGCAAGTCTCCGGCGGCGGCTGGCCCGAGGCTCCCATGTGCTGCTCCTACCCGTGGAGGATGCGGACCGCGCAGTCATTGAAGAGCTCCTCGGCCGCTACCAGAGACACCTCGCCGCCTCCTTCCAAGACGACGAGGCCGGAGCCATACAAAGCCTTGTCCAAGAGGCGGCCGCGCGTTTTCTCAAAATCGTCCCTGCCCTCACCCCGGCCATCGCGCCGGAATAACCTGCCAGGAGGTATGTATGCCCAGCATTCACGTGGGAGGCATGAGCTGCCAACACTGTGTCCAGTCCGTCACCCGGGCCCTGTCGGCCATACCCGGCATCACGGACATCTCCGTATCCTTGGAGCGCGGCGAAGCCACATTCCAGGCGCCGAAGGATCTCGACTGGGATGCGGTGCGCGCGGCCATTGCCAAGGCCGGATTTGAGCCAGGCAAAGAGGAGGCCTGAAGGGGAAAAACCGGGGGCCGCTTGGGCCCCTGGAGAGGAGTCCAGAAGACGTGGGGGCGTCTTCTGGAGTATGGAGGGGAAGCTCAAGCTTGCTTGCGGCCGGCGATGAGGTCCTGGATTACCGAAGGATCGGCCAGGGTGGAGGTATCGCCGAAGTCGTCCATGGAGGTAGAGCCCGCGGTGATCTTGCGCAGCACCCGACGCATGATCTTGCCGCTGCGGGTCTTGGGCAGGCCCAAGGTGAACTGGATGACCTCTGGCGCGGCCAGTGGCCCGATCTCTTTGCGCACGTGGTTGCGCAGCTCCTTCACCAGCTCGGGAGTTTCGTCCACGTCGGCGCGCAAAATGACATACGCGTAGATGGCCTGGCCTTTGATCTCGTGCGGCACGCCCACCACCGCGGCCTCGGCCACGGCAGGATGCGACACCAAGGCGGATTCGATCTCCGCTGTGCCCAGACGATGCCCCGAAACATTGATGACGTCGTCGAGCCGCCCCATGATCCAGAAATAGCCGTCCTCGTCCACACGGGCGCCGTCACCGGACTCGTACTTGCCGGGAAAGCGCTCGAAGTACTGGCTCTTGAAGCGCTCGGGCGCGCCAAAGACCCCGCGCAGCATGCCGGGCCAGGGGCGTTCGATGACCAAGTGTCCGCCCTCGTTGACTCCGGCAGGCTGGCCCTCGGCCGTGACGATGGCGGCCTTGACTCCCGGCAAGGGCCGGCTGGCGGAACCGGGCTTGAGGGGAGTTGCAAACGGCAGGGCGGAAATGAGGATGCCGCCGGTTTCCGTCTGCCACCAGGTATCCACGATGGGGAGCTTCCCTTTGCCGACGTGCTCGAAGTACCACATCCAGGCTTCGGGATTGATGGGCTCGCCCACGCTGCCGAGCACCCGCAGGGAGGAGAGGTCGTGCTTGGTGGTCCACTCCACGCCTTCACGCATCAGGGCGCGGATGACCGTAGGCGCGGTGTAGAAGGTGGTCACCTTGAACTTTTCCACCACCTGCCAGAAACGAGCAGGGTCCGGCCACGAGGGGACGCCCTCGAACATCAGGCTGGTGGCGCCCAAGGCAAGGGGTCCGTACACGATGTAGGTATGGCCCGTAATCCAGCCTACGTCCGCGGTGCACCAATGGATGTCGTCGTCGTGCAGGTCGAAGACCCATTGGGTGGTATGGGCCGCATACGTGAGGTAGCCGCCGGTGGTGTGCACCACGCCCTTGGGTTTGCCGGTGCTGCCGCTGGTGTAGAGGATGAAAAGCAGGTCCTCGGCGTCCATGGATTCGCACGGACAATGCTCCGGCAGATCAGGGTCGTTCATGAGGTCCGCCCACCAATGATCCCTGCCGGCAGTCATGGCGATATCGATCCCCGCGCGCGGCACCACCACGGTGGCCATCACCGAAGGGCACGCGGCAAGGGCTTCGTCCACGTTGGCCTTGAGGGGGATCTTCCGGCCGCCGCGCAGCACGGCGTCGGCGGTGACCACCACCTTGGCCTCGCAGTCCTGGATGCGGGACTGCAGGCTCGCCGCCGAAAAGCCGCCAAAGACGATGGAATGGGGCGCGCCGATGCGGGCGCAGGCGAGCATGGCCACAGCAGCCTCGGGGATCATGGGCATATAGAGCACCACCCGGTCGCCGCGATGCACGCCCAGTTTTTTGAGCACGTTGGCAAAGCGCTCCACCTCGGCCAAGAGCTCGCGGTAACTGATGTGCCGCACGTCCTCATCGGGTTCGCCCTGCCAAATGAGGGCGGTCTTGTCGGCGCGGCCGTTGTGCACGTGACGGTCCAGACAATTGTAGCACACATTGAGTTTGCCCCCCCGGAACCACTCCACCCGCGGCACGCTGAAGTCATAGTCCAGAACCTTGGTCCAGGGTTCGAACCAGGTGATGAGCTCCCGCGCCCGCGCCGCCCAATATCCTTCCGGGTCAGCCTCGGCGCGGCGGTAGTGCTCTTCGTACGCGGCCAAGTCCGGAATATGGGCACGAGGATTCTGGAAGGGCGCAAACTGCCGCTGTTCGTGCATGAGGCTTTGGATGTTTTCTGTCATGAAATCAGCTCCTTGAAATTAAAGAAACGCAAAGACTGCCTTGCCGTTGCCCAAAGGCATACAAGAAAAGGTTTGGGCTTTCCTCCCTTTTCTGGTAAATGGCCAAAATCGGTCGTGAGCGGAGACGGCCCCTGCCATCATCGGTAAACGGAGATTTTTGGACGATGAGCGTCACCAACCTCGAAGCCCTATTCCGGCCCAACTCCCTTGCCATCATCGGCGCCTCACGCGAGGAGACCTCGGTGAGCGCCATGCTCATGAAAAATCTCTTGGCTAGCCGTTTCCTTGGGCCTGTCCTGCCGGTGTCCGGGGCCCAGGAAGCCATCTTTGGCATTCTCTCCTACCCTTCCATCGAATCCCTGCCCCTCACGCCGGACCTCGCCGTGGTCTGCTCTCCCATCGGACAGGCACCACAAATCCTCGATCAACTTGGACAAGCGGGAGTACGGGCTGCCATCCTCATGGATCCCGGCTACGGCACCTTGGATGCCCGAGTGCGCGCGGAACTGGACGAAGGCATCCTCGCTGCGGTGCGCCAGCACGGCATCCGGGTACTCGGTCCGGAAAGTATTGGGCTTATCATCCCCAACATCGGGGTCAATGCCAGCCTTTCCCGCGTCGGCGCCCAAGAAGGCCGCGTGGCCTTTGTCACTCAATCGGACAGCCTGTTTGAGTCCGTACTCGATTGGGCCAAGGCCAACAACGTGGGCTTTTCCCACTGCATCTCCCTGGGCCGGCAACTGGACGTGGATTTCAGCTCCGTGCTCGACTACCTGGGCTCGGACCCCGCCACCAAGTCCATTCTCCTCTATGTGGAGACCATCCAGGATGCCCGACGGTTCATGTCCGCAGCCCGGGCCAGCGCCCGCAACAAACCCATCCTCGTCATCCGTCCGCGACGGCTGCCCTGTTCCATCCGGCAGGTGGCCAGCGGCCTCTCCGAAGCCCGAGTGGACCGCATCTATGACGCCGCCTTCCGCCGTGCGGGCATGGTGCGCGTCAGCGACATCGACTCGCTCTTCGAAGGGGCCCGCACCCTGGCCAACTATAAACCCTTGCGCGGCAGCCACCTGGCCATTGTCACCAACGGCCAAAGCATCGGTCTTTTGGCCTCGGACATCCTGGAAGACGGCGGCGGCACCCTGGCGGCCATCGACGAAGACATTCAAGCCCGACTGGAAGAGGTCTTGGGACCGGAGCGCTGCTCCGACAACCCGGTGACCCTGCCGGCTACCGCGGGCGCGGACATCTATGAACAAACCCTGGGGACCCTGCTCAAAAGCAAAGACGTCGGCTGTGTGCTCGTCATCCACGTGCCCTTTCAAGGCGTGGACAGCACGGCGGTGGCCCAGGCAGTGACCCAAGTGGCCAAGACCACACGCTGCCTCATCCTGGCCGCCTGGCTGGGAGAAGAGACCATGCGCGCAGTCAAACCCATCTTCGACGAGGCAGGCATCCCGGTCTTCGACCGGCCGGGCAAGGCCGTATACGCCTATCTCCACATGCTCGCCTACCGCCGTACCCAGCAGATCCTCATGCAGACCCCGGACTCTCTGCCTACGGATTTCTTCCCCGACACAGAGCGGGCGGAGCGCATCATCCGGAGCGCCTTGGAGCACGGCCGAAACCGACTGACCGAGGAAGAAGCCCGGGACGTGCTCGAGGCCTACGGCGTTCCCGTGGTGCCCACCCGCATTTGTACCTCGGCGGCCGAGGCCGTGGAGGCGGCGGCGGAAATCGGCTATCCCGTAGCCCTCAAAATCCGCTCGCCCCAGATCGAGCAGCCCTACGAGGTGGGCGGACTGGCTCTGGATCTGACCACCCCGGATCTGGTGTTCGAGGCCGCGGCCAACATGGCGGCCCGGGTGCACGCCCAAGTCCCCAACGCCTATATCGAAGGCTTCACGGTCCAAAAGATGGGCCGCCGCCATGGAGCCCACGAACTCATCATCAGCGCCTTCACCGACCCCACCTTCGGCCCGGTCATCGCCTTTGGCCACGGCGGCGTGGCTGCGGCAGTCATCGACGACCAAAGCATGACCCTGCCGCCCCTCAATATGAGCCTTGCCCGCGAGCTCATACGCGGCACCCGCATCTACCGTTTGCTCCAAGGCTCTCCGCGCCATCCCGGCGCGGATCTGGACGACATCTGTCTCGCCCTCATCCAAGTGAGCCAGATGCTCATCGATCTGCCGCACATCCAGGCCCTGGAGATCAATCCCCTTTTTGCCGATAACAAAGGCGTGCTCGCCCTCGGGGCGCGCATCACCATCGCCGAGCCCACCGTCCCCGGCCCGCAGCGTCTGGCCATCCGCCCCTATCCGCGCGAGCTCGAAGAGTGTGTGCGGCTCAAAGACGGCACCAAGATGCTCCTGCGCCCCATCCGGCCCGAGGACGCCGTGGCCCATCTGGAATTCATCCACCGCCTCTCGGAAGAAGACCTGCGCCTGCGCTTCTTCGGCCTCGTGCAGCACTTCGTCCTCGACGACATGCCCAAGTTCACCCAGATCGACTACGACCGGGAAATGGCCTTCATCGCCACCCGCACCGTGGACGGCAAGCCGGAAACCTTGGGCGTGGTGCGCACCTCCACCAAGCCGGACAATTCCGTCGCCGAGTTTGCCATCATCGTACGCTCGGATATGAAGGGCACGGGTCTTGGCTCCCGCCTCTTCGAAAAGATGATCCGCTACTGCAAGAGCCGTGGCACCAAGTATCTGGAGGGCCAAACCCTCCCCCACAACAAGGCCATGATCGGCCTTGCCAAGCGCTTTGGCTTCACCATCAGCCACAACTACGACGAAGAAGTGGTACTCATGCGCCTGTGCCTGTGGGAATGGGAACCCCAGGCCTAACGCCTGGCCGCCGCCTTTGACGGCCACCACCCCTCTTTGCTAGCACCGCTTTCCTGAAAGCGGCCCCACAGCCGGGGCCGCGGTATTTTTGTTGTGCCATTCCAAAAGCCAAGGAGCACTTATGCACAATACAGCGACCTTGACCATAGACGGCCAAACTTACGAGCTCCCCATCGTACGGGGAACTGAGGGCGAGGTGGCCATCGATGTCACCGCCTTGCGCTCGCAGGCCAAGGTCATCACCTTGGATCCGGGCTACGCCAATACCGGCTCATGCACGAGCACCATCACCTTCGTGGACGGCGAAAAAGGCATCCTCCGCTACCGGGGCTATCCTATCGAACAGTTGGCGGAATACAGCTCCTTCGTGGAAACTGCCATGCTGCTCGTCTTCGGCGAATTGCCCACCAAAGAAGAACGGGCCGAATTCCGCGCCATGCTCGGAGATCAAGCCCTGCTCCATGAGGACCTGCTCCATCATTTCGATGGCTTTCCCCCCAATGGCCACCCCATGGCCATCCTGGCGGCGGTCATCAATTCCCTGGGCACCTACTACCCCGATCTCCTGGAAATCCGCTCTGATGAAGAATTCCGCCAGGCCGTGGCCAAACTCATCAGCAAGGTGCGCACCATCGCAGCCTTCAGTTATCGTAAGTCGCGGGGATTACCGATTATCTATCCTGATCCTCGCCGCTCCTACTGCGAAAACTTCCTCCACATGATGTTTTCCGTGCCCTACCGCGAATATACCCCCACTCCCGAGGCCCTGCGCGCCCTGTCGCTCTTTTTGCTGGTGCACGCGGACCACGAACAGAATTGCTCGTGTTCTACGGTGCGCATGGTGGGCTCCAGCGAGGCGAACCTTTTTGCCTCGGTGTCTGCAGGGGTTTCCGCCCTCTGGGGCCGCCTCCACGGCGGGGCCAATTCCGCGGTCTTGGCCATGCTCGAACAGATCCGCGACGGCGACCTTTCCGTGCGCGAATGTGTGGATCGGGCCAAACGCAAGGAATTCCGGCTCATGGGCTTTGGGCACCGCGTCTACAAGAACTTCGATCCCCGAGCGAAAGTCCTCAAGGCCGCAGCCAAGCGCCTGCTCACCTCACTCAACGTGCAGGACGATCTCTTGGAAATCGCCCAGGAACTGGAAGACATCGCCCTGTCCGACGACTACTTCGTGGAGCGCAAGCTCTACCCCAACGTGGACTTCTACTCCGGCATCATCCTGCGCGCCTTGGGGATCCCCACCAACATGTTCCCGGTGATGTTCGCCATGGGCCGCATGCCGGGCTGGATCGCCCATTGGCATGAGCAATTCCAAGACCCCAATGCCCGCATTCATCGGCCCCGGCAAATCTATATGGGGCCAGCCCAACGGGACTACATCCCCATGCACGCCCGCAAGCGGACCTCATAAACGGAGGCGGTGATGTCCGACCTGCACGATCCACGGGTGCTCTTCGCCGCCGAGCGGACCCTCATGGCCTGGAACCGCACCTCCATTTCGCTGATGGCCTTTGGTTTTGCCGTGGAGCGTTTTGGACTGTTTTTGAGCATCTACGCCCAGGAGACCACTTCCCCCATGCAGCGGGGCCTTTCCTTCGTGGGAGGACAGGGGTTCATCCTCCTGGGCGTGGTCGTGGCCGTGCTCTCGCTGGCGCAACATCGCAAGGTCCTGCAAAGCCTGAATCCTGCGGAAATCCCCCCAGGATACCAGCGCTCGTGGGGGCTCTTCGTCAACGCCACCGTGGCCTTCATGGGGCTGATGCTCAGCATCTACCTGATGAGCGGTTTTCTTGGCTGATGGGGGCAAGGGCGGCGCAGCGCAGGGCGTGCAACACCTCGCCGCTTTTTTTTCCAAGCCCCTGCAGATGTAGGGGCAAGCGCACGGCCTGGATGCGGCGCAAGTCTTCCTCCATCCACTCCCGCACATCCAGGCCGTGGTCTGCCTGCACGAGCCGGGCAAACGGGAAAAGGAGCCCAGAACGCGCAAGCTCCGTGACCAGCCGCACCCGGGTGGCTGCCTTGAGCTCCGCATACCGCGCTGCGGCCATGTGCCACCGCGCCGCCAGCGCCCCGGCCTGAATCCACGCCGAAGGCAAACGCAGCCTGCGCCCCCACTCACGGGCCAAGGTTTCGCCGCGGCGCTCATGCCCATGATGCCGGGGCCAGAACTCTTCCGGTGTGGCGGTCTTGCCCATATCGTGGGTGAGGGCCATCCATACGGCCAGAGGATCTCCAGCGCAGGCGTCCATGACTTGGGCCGTATGTTCGAGGAGACTTTCCTGATGGTACGGTTTTGGGCCTGCCGGGATGCTGGCTGCAGCATGCCAGATGGCGCACCACGGCTGGAGTCCCCCCCAGGCAGCGGCAAGGCGCAGAAACCGCCCCGGCGCCGGGGCCGCGCAGACTTTACGCACCTCCGCCCCAACCCGCTCCGCCGCCACCGCACCCAGGGCCGTCTCGGGCATGGCTCGGGCAATCTCTTCCCAGGAAACATCCACGCGAAAATCCGGAAACTGGGCGGCAAAGCGGGCCGCACGCACCAAACGCGCGGGATCGGCCATGATGTTGGCCGCGGCCACCGGCCGCAGCACCCGGGCGGAGAGGTCCTCCATGGCCCCAGGCAGGGCGATCACCTGCCCGTCTTCGTCCAGGGCCAGGGCATTGATGGTGAGATCGCGGGAGGCAAGATTGGCGTGAATGTCCGCCTCCGGGGCCAAGGTATATTCCTCGCCCTGCCGCACCCATACCGGCTCGCGACGGCCGACCCTGGTAAGCCCGGGGATGCGGCGGATAAGCTCTGCCTCGGAGCCGCCCACCACCACATAGTCGCGGTCCTGCACAGGGCGGCCGAGGAACATATCCCGAACCGCCCCGCCCACCAGATAGATACGCATCTAGATCTTGAACTGTCCCACCAGGCCCCGTAGCCGCTCCGCCAAGGTAGCCAGCATCTCAGCGCTTTCCTGTACCGTACTGGCGTTGCCCGCAATCTTGGCGGAATCTTCGCTCACCCCGACCACGTCGCGGGCAATCTCGCCCGTGGCGGTTTGCGCCTGGGCGACATTTTCGTTGACTTCCTGCACCCCGGCGGCCGCCTGACCCACGTTGTCGGCGATGTCCCGGGTGGTGACGCTCTGCTCTTCCACCGCCGCGGCAATGGTGCCGACGATGTTGTCCACGTCGTGGATGACTTGGGTCACGGCCTGGATGTCATGCACCGTCAGCCCGGTGGCGTTTTGGATGCCATCGATGCGCTGGCGGATCTCTTCGGTGGCCTTGGCGGTCTGCTGGGCGAGTTCCTTGATTTCATTGGCCACCACCGCAAATCCTCGGCCTGCCTCGCCCGCCCGGGCCGCCTCGATGGTGGCGTTGAGGGCAAGGAGATTGGTCTGGGACGAGATGGCCATGATGGTTTCCGTGACCTTGCCGATCTCCTCGGCAGCTACGCCCAGATCCCCCACCCGCGACGACGCCTGCGCGGCCTTGGCCACGGCATCGCCGGCGATGCCCTTGGCTTTGGTGGCGCTGGCGGCAATTTCGCCGATGGTGGCGCTCATCTCCTCTGCGGCCGTGGCCACGGTGGTGATATTCACCGAGAACTCCTCCATGGCCGAGGCCACGGAACGCATATTGGCGCTCATCTCTTCCGTGGCCGCAGCCACCAGATCGGTCTTGGTGTTCATGGCCCCAGAATTATCCCGAAGTCCACGGGAAAGTTGCAGCAGATTCTCCGCTGCGCTGGCCAAGGCACGGGCATTTTCGGCGGCGTCGCGCACGATATCGTGCACCCGGGAGACGAAATGGTTGAAGTATTCCGCCAACACCTGGGTTTCGGTACCTGAAGTGTCGGTCAGCCGACGCGTCAAGTCGCCTTCGCCCTCGGCGATGTCCTTGAGCATGAGCGTCATGCGCGCGATGGGCTGGGTGATGGAGCGCGTCAACCACAGTGTCAGCGGCAAGATGATGAACGCAAGCCCAGCGGCAACGATGCCAAGCACCGTCATGAGGGCCCGGCGGGAGCCCGCTCGCAGCTCTTCAGCCATGGCAGCCTGGGCATCGGCGACATTGTCGATGTACACCCCAGTGCCCACCCACAGGTCGGTGCCCGGGATCTGCTCCGCGTAGCCGAGTTTAGGTTGGTCTCCCTTGCCGGGCTTGGCGAAGACGTACTCCACAAAACCACCGCCAGCCAGGGCCATCTTCTGGAGTTCGCGAACAAAAAATTTGCCGTGCACGTCCTTGGTCTCACCCAGGTCCTTGCCCGTAAGCTCCGGCTTGGGCGATCCCGCACCACGGTGGTATTGCGGCACACAAAATAATAGCCGGACTGATCGGCCTCAAAGCGGATGGGGTCCACCAGGGCGTTGATACGCTCCTGCTGAGCCGCCGGATCAGTGACGCCCTTCAAGGTAGCGGCCAAGGCCATGGCCATGGAATGCGTGGCCACCTTGATCTTGTCCTTGGCGTCCTCCGTCATGATGCGGCCCACTTGGACAATGGTTTCCTCCCGAGTGGCCGTGGCATGGTACACGAAGATCCCCACCACAGTGGCGACAAAAAGCAAGAGCACTCCCACCAGGGCAAAAATACGGTTCCGAATGCCAAAAACCATAACCACCTCCGAGAAAAGACTTTGCACCTTCGATCCGCCAACTTCCTATATCTCCAAAGGACGGACATCAGCAAGGCAATTCTCACGCAAGGGAGATTCTTTTTTTTCAGACCCCTATCTTCTTTTTCAGACTTTTTTCCCAATAGGACAAACCTCTATTACCGACCGCCTCTTGCTCTCCACGGGCCCTTCAGGATATGAGGAGAGAAATATTCGCGACCGCACTTTTCTCAAAGAGCATTGGAAGGAGAATCGTATGGATTTTTCTGTAGCCAAGATATGGCACCATTTACCCGTCGAGGAGGTGCTCGACCTCCTGCAAGTGGACCCCGCCAAAGGCCTCGGCCCGCTCCAAGCCGAACGCCGCCGGGCGCAATTCGGCCCCAACCGCCTCACCACCCGCAAGGGGAAGAGCGCATTGACGCGTTTCCTCCTCCAATTCCACCAACCTCTGGTGTACATCCTCCTCGTCGCTGCGGTGGTGACCATCGGGCTTGGGGAATGGGTGGATGCCTCGGTCATCCTGGGTGTGGTGCTCGTCAACGCCGTGGTGGGGTATATTCAGGAGGCCAAGGCCGTGAGCGCCTTGGAAGCCCTTGCCACCTCCATGGTGACCGAGGCCGTGGTGCGGCGCGACGGCGAGGTGGTACGGTTGCCTGCTGAAGACCTGGTGCCGGGAGACGTGGTCATCCTGCGCTCCGGCGACAAGGTTCCGGCGGATCTGCGCCTTGTGGAAGTGAAAGACCTGCGGGTGGACGAGTCCGCCCTCACCGGTGAATCCGTAGCCGTGGAAAAGCATGCCGACGCGCTGCCCCGGGACGTGGTTTTGGCGGACCGTCGCAACATGGCCTATGCCTCCACGCTGGTGACCTACGGCCAGGCCACGGGAGTGGTGGTCTCTACTGGTGATGCCACGGAGATCGGACGTATTTCCACCATGGTGGCCGAAGCCGACGAGCTGGCCACCCCCCTTACCCGCAAGATCGCCCGCTTCAGCCACATGCTCCTGTGGGCGATCGTAGGCCTGGCGGCCATCACCTTCGTGGCCGGTCTCCTGCGCGGCCAGTCCGTCGCCGATACCTTCCTCGCCGCCGTGGCCCTGGCCGTGGCCGCCATCCCTGAAGGCCTACCCGCGGCGGTGACCGTCATCCTGGCCATGGGGGTCTCCCGCATGGCCGCCCGTGGAGCCATCATCCGCAAGCTTCCCGCAGTGGAGACCCTAGGCGGGGCTTCGGTCATCTGCTCAGACAAGACCGGTACCCTGACCCAAAACCAGATGACCGTCACCCGCATCCATACTGCGGGAAAAACCCACGCCGTCAGCGGCGTGGGCTACCAGCCTCAAGGAGATATCGAGGACTTCTCCGCCGAAAACCAAGCGCTGATGCGCACCCTGGAAGCAGGGATACTCTGCAACGACACCCGCATCGCCTTTACCGAAACCGGCGAGCGCGTCACGGGAGATCCCACGGAGGCTGCGCTCATCGTCGCCGGACTCAAGGCCCACCTGGATCCCGAGGCGCTCAACCAGAAACTCCCCCGCCTCGACGCCCTCCCCTTCGAGTCCGAGCACCAGTACATGGCCACGCTCCACGACCAAGGAGCAGGCCGGCCGCGTCTCGCCGTCTTCAAGGGATCCGTGGAAGCAGTCCTTTCCCGGGCCGAACACGCCTTGGCCGCAGATGGATCCCTCGCCCCTCTGGATGAAACCGCCATACGCCAAGCCGTCGAAACCATGGGCCTGGACGGGCTGCGCGTGCTCGCCCTTGCCTCCAAAGAACTTCCCGAAGGCGCCACCGCCATCAGACATGAGGACGTCGCCGGCGGCCTGGTGCTCCTCGGACTTGCCGCCATGATGGATCCGCCCCGGCCCGAGGCCATCGCCGCCGTGGCCGACTGCCAACACGCCGGCATACGGGTGAAGATGATCACCGGCGACCACGCAGTCACCGCCGCCGCCATCGGTGTGGAGTTGGGATTGGGCATCAAAACGTGCCCGGGCAAGCCGACATGTCAGGTACTCTCCGGGACCGACATCGCGGCCATGTCCGACGCCGAACTCATGGAGCGGGTCCATGATACCGCAGTATTCGCCCGGGTGGCCCCGGAGCAGAAGCTCCGCCTGGTCATGGCCCTACAGCGCCGCGGCGAAGTGGTGGCCATGACCGGAGACGGCGTGAATGACGCCCCGGCCCTCAAGCAGGCGGACATCGGGATCGCCATGGGCAAAGGCGGCACCGAAGCGGCCAAGGAAGCCGCAGACATGGTCCTCACCGACGACAACTTTGCCACCATCAAGGCCGCCGTGGAAGAAGGCCGCGGCGTGTACGACAACCTCCTCAAGTTCATCGTCTGGACTTTACCCACCAACGTGGGCGAAGGACTCGTGATCCTCTTGGCCATGATTTTGGGGACCGCGCTTCCCATCTTGCCGGTGCAAATCCTGTGGATCAACATGACCACCGCCGTATGCCTAGGGCTCATGCTCGCCTTTGAACCCAAGGAGCCCGGCATCATGGACCGCCCTCCCCACCGTCCCGACCGCCCCATCCTGGATACGGGACTCATCATCCGCATCTGCATAGTGGGTGGTATTTTGCTGGTGGCGGCCTTCGGGCTCTTTCAGTGGGAACTTGCCAGCACCGGCAACGAGGCCCAAGCCCGCACCGTGGCCGTCAATGTCTTCGTTTTGGTGGAGACCTGTTATCTGTTCAACAGCCGCTCCTTTTCCCGCTCGCCCTTCGCCTTGGGCTTCTTCTCCAACCCCTGGGTCCTTGGGGGCGCTGCGGTCATGCTGCTCCTCCAACTCGCCTTCACCTATGCCCCGTTCATGAACCATACCTTTTCCACTGCCCCTGTGGGCTTGCTGCCGTGGATCAAAACCGTGGCCGCCGGCATTGCGGCATATTTGATCGTGGAATGGGAAAAACGCCTGCGCGCTGCAGCCTCGGGCTCGTAAGCCTCTCCTTGTGGATGATCACGCAACGAGCGGGGCTGCCTGTGCTTGAGAGGCAGCCCCGCTCTACTTCACCACGGTATGTTTCTTCGGAAAAAATTGAAAACTACGTAGCACCATCGCCATGCGCACACGCCTTGGCCACCGCCTCCACGGCGGAGGCGGCGGTGGCGATGGCCACGCCCGCCCCACACTTCATACGGATCCAATCCTGATTTGCGAGAAGTGAACCGGCCACATGCAGGCGGGGATGGATCAGCTCGCCCGCCGGCCCGACTGGGCGCAGCTGCGCATCCACGCAAATACCCGCCTTGTGGATCTCATGCCCCCGAGGATCCAAGTAGTCGGCACGGTGCCATTGGGCACGCGTCTCAGGCTGCACCACAGGAAGGCCGAATACTGTTTCCACGACTCCCTCCAGGTCGCCGCGAAGTCCACCTCCCAAAAAGCGGCCTGTGGCCAAAAGCACGTGGTCGGCAAGCACGTCGACTTCTGTGGGCTGTCCGCTGATATGCAGGCGAAACGGCTCTCCCGGAGGAGGCAGTTGACCGTCCATACGTTGCTGGCAATACAAGGCTACGCCCATTTCCGGCAGCTTGTCTTCAAAGGCCTCCTTGAGGCGGATCCCGGGCACACCTGGCGGCATGGTGGGGATCTCAAAAACCGTGACCCCCAATTGGCGCGAAAGATCCGCCGCCACGTCGCCGGGGCGGTGCACTCCCAAAATGGCCGGCAGCCCCAGATACTGGACACCGTCCACCAGGGGGCGCAGGGCTTCGGCAAAGGCCCTGCAAAGTTGCGGCACCTCGAGCATGCGGGCCGCCTGCTCGGTATAGACTTCGCCGCCGGGGTGCTCCGGGAGCGCCACCTGGGCGGCGCGCAACTGCGGCCACACCCCGCGCAAATTGGCCACCACCTGGGCGGCGGAGAACCCCTTGAGGCGCTCCACGCCGACAATGACACACGGTGCCTTGGCGGCAAAGGCCGTACACCCGCCCATAATGGTTTCGGGCACACACCAGGAGTGCTTGATGGTCCCTGCAGGACCAATCACGGCAAAATTGCGCTGGTCGCCGGTGTGATACACGATGCCCGCGCCGCGCAGGAAATCGAGGACCTCGTGGAAGGCAGCGCGGATACCCTCCGGCGTCACCACGGCATAGGGATGGCCGGGATAGGCGGCCAACAGCCGAGGAAGTGCAGCAAAAGGCGCATCCACCACCGCGATATCGCCGTCTTCGGTAGGGGGAATGGCTCCCAATACATCGAAGACCCCGCTGGTATAGGCTATGGCCCCGGTATTTCCGGCCTGCACCACGGATAGCCCCCGATTCACCGCACACACGGCCGCAGCGAGTCCGGCAAGCCCGGTGCCGATGATCGCCAAATCGTAATGAGGAAAGGAAGAACTGGTCATGACGGAAGCACCTTGTCCGGATTTTTGGGGTCCACCAGCTCAAGCCCCAGGAGCCCGCAATGCAGCGCCTCCGCCAACTCCGCTTGAACCAATTGCGCGTTCCAGAGTACCGGCCGCTGCCCCTTGAAGCGCTCCTGAAAGAATTCCCGCATCTTCACCAGCCCGTCGCGGGAACGCATCTGCCCGGTGTCATATAAATGCGCGGCGACGCGCACCCCGCAAAACGCCCCCTGGCACGCGCCCTTGCCAATACGGCTGCGCTTACCCAAGGCCTGGAGTCCTGGATCCGGGAAGACATCGCGGCAGGAGTCCACGATTTCCTGCACCGCGCTGGCGGAGATCATTTCACACTCACACAAGAGCGGATCCTGGGCATCGTGCTGCATGGCCCAGATCTTGGGACCTCGACCCGGCTCGGTCCACTCGCACGCCGCCACTGCGGGGAGCGGCTCCTGGCGGGTACGACAAGGGTTCGTGTTGCCCAAGCGCCGGGCGACCACGTCGCCCACGCGCTCCGCCATGAGGCGAAAGGTGGTCAGCTTGCCCCCGGAGACGGTCAGAAAATTGGAAAGCCCCACGTCGGTGTGCTCGAAAAGGGCAAATCCTCGTGACGCACTGCGGCCGTCGCCGCCTTCGCTGCCAGCGCGGATGAGCGGCCGCACACCACAGTAGGCCCGCACGTACCGGATATCCCGAAGCGAAGGAATCATGGGCGCAGCCTCGCGCAGGTTTTCATCCACTTCCGCCACCGTGGGACGCGCCTTCTCCGGCGCATCGATGGTCACACTCGTGGTCCCGAGGATGGAGACCGTACCGCCGGGCACGAGGATATCCCCATTACCTGGCTTACGCAGACGGTTGATGACGCGGGTGGCGATGCGCTCGTGGGTCACGAGCAGCGTGCCCTGAGAGCACAAAAGCGGAATATCGGCCCCTGCAAGCGCCGCCACCCTGCCGGCCCAAGCGCCGGTGGCGTTGACGACCTGCTCGGCCTCCACCCAGATTTCTTCACCGGAGACCGTGTTGACCAGCCGAGTACGCGCAATACGCCCCTGGGCGATGACGAACTCCTGCACGCGAAAACGGCGCAAAAGCCGCGCGCCGGCCAACTCTTTGGCGTGGGCCAGGTTTTCCAAAGCAAGCTTGAAGGGATCGATGGAGGCATCGGGTACTGCATAGGCCGCAATGACATCAGGGGAAAGGCATGGTTCCAAAGCGCGGGCCTGTGATGCAGACAATGCATGTGCAGCGATGCCTGCCTTGGCGCACCAATCCGGAAAATGAGCGATATAGTCCTCGTCGTCGCCCTTCACTGCAACGAAAAGTCCACCACAATCTTCGATACATTGAGGCGCAAGCCGTTTGAGGATTTCACCTTCCTCTCGGCATTCCTGGGCTGCTTCGCGGTCGGATGCAACGTAGCGCGCCCCGCTATGCAGCAACCCATGATTTCCCCCTGAAGCTCCAGAATTGATATCGCCTTGTTCAGCAACAATACAGGAGATTCCACGAAGCGCGAGATCCCGAGCAATCCCAGCGCCTGTCACTCCAGCACCAATAACAAGAACTTCTGTTTGCATGTATTTATCTCGATTGTAGAGAGTTCAGCGCAGTTCTGCGTCAAATGGATATCCTTGTTTTATAGAAAACAGTCGGTCAGGTTGCGTGCTTTTCTTTACCAACAAGCAGAATTTTTTAAAAAAACATATTTCTTGCTGCGCAAGGCCCCCGACAGTGCTTGACGGTGGAAAATCTAGTCCACTACGCAAGAAACCGCAACCGCGCCCCTGCTCTTCCCGATCCCGGGATGAATATACGGCACACCCACGACAGGGAAACGGCCCAGGGGACCGCGCCCAAATCACGACACTGCGCCTAGTTGCGGCGCCCGGAGAATGACCATGACACCACCGATCACGCCTTCCCGATTGCAGGGCAAAGCCATGGCCCTTTTGCCAGAAGGAGGCAACTATACCATGTGCCTGACCTGCGGCCTGTGCTCGTCGGGCTGCCCTGCTTCTGGGCTCGAAGGCATGGACCCCCGTAAATTCGTCCGCATGGCGGCACTCGGCATGGGCGAGACGCTCCTCCAGACACCTTGGGTGTGGATGTGCACCATGTGCAAACGCTGCCAGCACGTCTGCCCCATGCACATCGACATTCCAGCCCTTGTCTATGAGGCTCGGCAGCATTGGCCTCGGGAAAAGCGACCACGGGGCATCGTCGCCTCGTGTGATGCATCCCTCAAGACGGAGACCTCCTCCGCCATGGGAGTGAGTCCCACAGACTTCGAGTTCGTGGTGCGCGATATGCTCGACGAAGTCCGGACAACCCAGAAGGGATTCGAAAACATCGTGGCCCCGCTGAACAAAAAAGGCGCAATGTTTTTCCTCAACCAAAATTCCCGCGAACCCGTAACCGAGCCCGACGAGATGGTACCGCTATGGAAGATCCTCAATTACGTGGGCGCGGACTGGACTTACGGCACCTTGGGCTGGGCAGCGGAAAACTACTGCATGTTCGCCGCCGATGACGAGGCCTGGGAGCGCATCGTCCGCACCAAAGTCCAGGCAGTGGAGGATCTTGGGGCCAAGATCTGGCTCAATACCGAGTGAGGACACGAGTTCTACGCAGTCCGGGCTGGACTGCAGAAATTCGGCATCACGGCGTCGTTCCGCTTGGAAAGCATCATTACTTGGTATGCGCGGTGGATCCGCGAAGGCAAATTACCGGTGACCAGCGATTGGAATGCAGAGCTGCGATTGAAGTTCACCGTCCAAGACCCGTGCCAGTTGGTGCGCAAATCCTTGGGGGACTCCATTGCCAACGACCTCCGCTTCGTGGTCAAAAAACTCGTTGGAGAAGAAAACTTCGTGGATATGCACCCCAACAAATCCAACAATTATTGCTGCGGTGGCGGCGGAGGAGCCCTCCAAGCAGGATTCCCCGAGCAACGTCGCGCCTATGGTCTGCGGAAGCGCAATCAAATTCTGGCTACCGGCGCCCATTACTGCATCGCCCCCTGCCACAATTGCCACTCCCAAATCCACGACCTTGCCGAATACTACGGGGAAAAATGGCATACTATCCATCTTTGGACGCTGATTTGCCTCTCCCTGGGCATTCTTGGCGAAAACGAGCGTGCCTATCTGGGAGACGAATTGGCAGCCTTGGGGCTCTAGCGGGATACGCACGATTGGACGCTGCCTTCAAGAGGGCGGGCCTTGAGGCCGCTACGGTTCAAGGCCCGCCGTGCATTGCCGCACCCTGATCCTGCCCGCAGCGGGGCAATCGCCCTCCTCGCCCTGTCTGCTGTGCGAAGCTCTGTTTTCGCACATGCCCACGTCAACATGCCCACGTCTGTCTTGCCATCCCGGAATTCCGTGCGTAAAAGAGTCTAACTTTCGCTGCAACCGGGAAGGCAGGCATGCACGACATCTCCTCCAATCTCGAAGACTATTTGGAGACCATTTTCACCTTGGAGGCCGCCCACTCCGCAGCCCGAGCCAAGGATATCGCCGACCAAATGGGGGTACAGCGGGCTTCGGTGACCAACGCCCTGCAAAAGCTCGCCAAACAAGGGCTCATCAACTACGAGCCCTATAGTTCGGTCACCCTGACTCCCGAAGGCTTTCGCGTGGCCACGCGCATCGCCCATCGCCACAAGGTGCTTTCCGATTTTTTGCAGCGAGTTCTCAACATCCGCCAGGAACTGGCGGAAGAGACCGCCTGCCGCCTGGAGCACGGCATCGACGATGAAAGTTTGGAGGCCCTCATTCGATTCGTGCGCTTTCTCACCCGCTGCCCCCGCACTGGAGTCGATTGGATCGCGTCCTTCCAAAACAGCTGCGCCGAGCCAGGCTCATGCCCGGATTGCACGGCGTGCATCGAAACCTGTCTGGCCCGGCAAAAAAGCCGCTGTCCTGAGGACAGCACCCAACAGGCAACCCTGGAATAAGGAGTCTCTGTGAAGACCATTGCCTTGCGCCATATGCAGGTCAACCAACGCGGTATCATCCGGCATATCACTGCCCAGGGAGAACTGGGACGGCGCATCCGGGACATGGGGCTCGTTCCGGGCACCCCCTTCACCGTCGTGGGCCGGGCCCCCCTGGAAGATCCGGTGGCGCTGCGGCTGCGGGGATTCACCCTCACGCTGCGCAACAACGAAGCGGACTTCATCACCGTGGATGTCGAGGAGTGATATGTTCTTCGGCAAACTCCATCCATGTCGGTGCCGCGCTACGGCCGAAGGCCTCGCGCCGCTGCACCGCCTGCAGGTGGGACAAACCGGCGTGATCCGCCGCGTCGATGCTTGCGGGGCGGAACGGAGTCGGCTCTTGGCCATGGGATTCGTGTCCGGCAGATCTGTCCAGGTCGTGCAGAACGCCCAAGGCCCCATGGTGGTGCTCCTGGGGGCCAGCCGGGTCTGCCTGTGCCGCCACCAAGCCCGACACATCCTGGTCGAACTGCAAGAGACCACCACGCAAAACGGGGAGGACAAGCCTCCCCGCGGATGTCTTGTTTGAAAACCTGGAGTCTTGATCAGCGCAAGGCCGCGCTCCCCAAGAAGCGGATGGAGCGGATCTCGTAATTCACCGTACCCTTGGGCACCTGGATGGAAACCTCGTCACCTTCCTGCTTACCCAAGAGGGCCCGCCCCACGGGGGATTCGATGGAAATCGAGCCCTTGCTGCTATCGGCTTCGTCCGGACCCAGCAGCGTATAGGTCTTGATCTCGCCGGTATCCAGATCTTCCAATTCCACCGTGGCGCCAAAGATCACTCGGTCGCTGCGCAATTGGTCGATGTCGATGACCTCGAAACGCACCATGCGCGACTCCAATTGGGCGATCTTGGCTTCCAAAAGACCCTGGCGCTCCCGAGCGGCGTCATAGCCTGCATTTTCCCGCAGATCCCCTTCTTCCCGGGCCTCTTTGATGGCCTGAATCACTGCAGGCCGTTCCTTCTTCAGGGCTTCCAATTCTTTTTCCAAACGCTTGTATCCTTCCACAGAAATGGGAATGCGACTCATGAGCTCTATCCTCTCTTCGTTGTGCGCAGGGAACAAAAAAAGATGCTTTGTTCACGAATGTATGAACAAAGCGCTCCGTTGAGCTATCGCTGTCAAGGTAACAATTTTTTACCGCAAAGGCGGGCACTGGTCAAGGGTCCCCCAGACGCGCCCGCCCGCGGGTTTTCCATACACGCTCACCCAAAGGCTACTTCGCCGCTGCGGCAATGCCTTTGGCCGCCAAAAGTCCGGTGGCCGCCGCAGAGACGATGTTGCCTGCCACCCCTGGCCCGTCACCGGCCACGTACAGCCCGGAAATGGCGGTCTGCAAATCCGGCCCGCACTCCACCTGGGTGGCAAAGAACTTGATCTCCGGCGCATAGAGCAGGGTTTCGTCATTGGCCACGCCCGGCACGACGAAATTGAGCTTCTCCAAGCCCTCCACGAGGTTGGTGAGAATGCGCTCCGGCAAGGCCATGGCGATGTCGCCGCAGGTGACCTTCGTGAGGGTGGGCTCAATGGAACTGTTTTTGATACGGTTCCAGGTGGAGCGCCGGCCACGCTTGAGATCGCCAAAGCGCTGTAGAATGGGCTTGCCTCCACCGATAAGGGTCGCCAATCGACCGATGGACTCCCCATAGGCCTGATTATCCGTCACGGGGTCATTGAGCACTACTTTGGAGAGGAACGCAAAATTGGTATTATCGGACTTTTTCTCCATGTACGCATGGCCATTGACGCACACGAAATCGTGGTAGTTTTCTTGGGCGATGTAGCCGCCATAGTTGGTGCAGAAGGTACGCGTCTGGTCGTCGTACTTGGACGTGCGGATAAAGAACGTGGGGTCATAGATCACGGAACAGATGTCTTGCATGATTTCGTTGTGCACTTCCACCCGCACCCCAACCTCGATACCCCGCTGGGTCACCCGCAGGCCGTGACGCTGGGCCAAAGACCCCACCCATTCCGCACCGACCCGGCCCGGGGCCAACAGGACGTACGGCGCATGGAACTCGCCCTTATTGGTGCGTACCCCCACCACCCGGCCGTCTTCCACCAGGACATCCTCCACACTCTCGCCGGTGCGGATCGTGACGCCACGCGCCTCGATGGCCGCCACCATGCCGGCGATATGCCCGGGCAAATTGTCGCTTCCCAGGTGCTTCTGCTTGATGACCAGGAGATCCACCCCCACCTTACGGGCTTCCTTGCGGATGGTCAGCGCCCGCTCCATATCGGTGGGGTACACCTGTCCATCCATGCCGAAACGGTTGAAGATGGCCTCGGTCTCGTCAATGAGGCGCATGGCCTCAGACGTGGTGAGGAACTGGGTGAGATCAGTTTTTCCGAGCTTGTGGATGAAGTTGAGCTTACCGTCGGAAAAAAGCCCTGCGCCGCCCAGGCCCGAAAGGATGTTACAGGGCCGGCATCCCACGCACTCCTGGTCGCCGCTCATGGGGCAATGGCGCGACAGTGAAGTGCGTCCCTTATCCACGAGCAAAACCCGCAGCGACGTGGCCTCAGCCAAATGATGCGCGGCAAAGAGCCCAGCCGGGCCGCCGCCCACGATAATGACATCAAAATGCATGGTCACTCCTTCTTGGCCCGCACCCGCATGGTGTGGCGTTTTTGCGCGGAAAGCTCCGCCTTGCGCAGCCGGATGGAAAGCGGGGTCACTTCCACCATTTCGTCCTCACGGATCCAGTGCAGCGCCCGCTCCAGAGTCATGGGAAGAATGGGCGTCAAGATGACGTTCTCGTCCTTGCCCGCAGCGCGCAAGTTGGTGAGCTTTTTCTCTTTGCATGGATTCACATCGAGATCACTCTCCCGATTGTGCTCCCCGATAATCATGCCTTCGTACACCGCGTCTCCCGGCTCCACGAAGAGCCGGCCCCGAGGCTCCAGGTTGAAGAGCGCGTACGCTACAGCCTGGCCCTGGCGGTCCGCCACCAGGGATCCCGTAAAGCGCGAAGGAAAATCGCCGCGGTAGGGGCCGTAGCCATCGAAGATGGAGTGCAGGATGCCGGTGCCTTTGGTATCGGTGAGGAACTCGTCCCGGTAGCCGATAAGGGCCCGGGAAGGAGCGGAGAACTCCATGCGCACCCGCCCGGTGCCATTGTTGACGAGGTGCTCCAATTTGCCCCGGCGCAGGGAGAGCTTCTCCGTGACCACTCCCAAAAAGGCCTCACCGCAGTCTACGTGCACCCGCTCCATGGGCTCGAGGACCTCGCCGGCCTCGTGCTTGAGGATGACCTCCGGCCGGCTCACCGTAAGCTCGAAGCCTTCGCGCCGCATGGTTTCGATGAGGATGGCCAGTTGAAATTCGCCGCGACCTTTGACCAGCATGGCGTCGCGGTCCTCCGTCTCCTCCACCTGGATGGCCACATTGGCGCGGGCTTCGCGCACAAGGCGGTCCTTGATCTGCCGCGATTGCACGATCTTGCCTTCCCGGCCGGCCAACGGCGAGGTGTTGATGGCAAAGCGCATGGCCACGGTGGGCTCGTCCACCCGCAGCCGGGGCAAGCGCACCGGGGTATGACGATGGCAAATGGTGTCCCCAATGGCCACCTGCTCCAGCCCTGCCACCACGGTGATATCCCCAGGCTCCACCCGCGGCTGATCCACCAGGCGCAAGCCCTCGTAAGTCTGGATGCGGGTGGGACGAAACGGACGCTCCTCGGTTTCTCCGAGGCAGACGAGATCGGCTTTTTCCTCTAAGATGCCCCCTTGAAGCTTTCCGATGGCCAAACGGCCCAAGTAGTCACTATACCCCAAATCCGACACCAAGAGGGCAAGAGGAGCGTCTGAGGCATAGGCCGGAGCCGGGATGTGGGTGAGGATGGCGTCAAAGAGCGGGGCCAGGTCCGTTCCCGGCATTTCCAGGGTCGTCGAGGCGATGCCATCACGGCCCACGGCGTAGAGTATCGGAAATTCGAGCTGGTCCTCGTCCGCCCCCAGATCGATGAAGAGATCGTAGACCTCACTGAGGACCTCCTGGGGACGGGCGTCCGGGCGGTCGATCTTGTTGAGCACCACGATGAGCGGCAACCCCAAGGCCAAGGCCTTGCCCAGGACAAAGCGGGTCTGGGGCAACGGACCTTCGGAAGCGTCCACTAGAAGCACTGCGCCATCCACCATGGAGAGGGCGCGCTCCACTTCGCCGCCGAAGTCTGCGTGGCCCGGGGTATCCACGATGTTGATCTTCACGTCCTTCCAGCGCACCGAGCAGTTCTTGGCCGCGATGGTGATCCCACGCTCCCGCTCCAGGTCCATGCTGTCCAGGACGCGCTCGTCCACGTTTTGGCCTTCCCGGAACACCCCGGATTGCCGAAATAAAGCGTCCACCAAAGTGGTCTTGCCATGGTCGACGTGGGCGATGATGGCGATATTGCGCAATGCCTCGTTTCGTTGCATGAATACATCTCCTTCAGACATAAAAAAGGGCTCCCTGCGAAGCCCACTGGCCGCACGACGCGGTTTCCAACCGTTAGCGAGCAACTCCAAGGGACGTCAAGCCATGCGTGCTCTCCTTTTCCTCCTCGGAATCACCGTACTTCTCCCATCCACGCTCAGGGCCGTCGATCTCCGCTGCCAAGGGGACCTCATGACCCCAGGCACCATCATGGCCAAGGTGGTGGCCAAATGCGGCCCGCCCCTGACCGAACGCGACGTGGGGGAGGTCTCCTACCTCAATGAACGCCGCCGCGAGCTGCGCAAATTTACAGTAACCGAACTCACCTATGCCGTGCCCGGCGGATTTTACGTCCTGACCTTCGAAGGCGGAATCCTCAAAAAGAGCGAATATGTGTCCCAGTGACGCCCTCCTCATCCGCGTCTGCGGCCTCTGACGCGGCCTTTTGGAGCGAGCCGGGAAGCTCGCCTCCGAGCTCAGCGCCATCCTTGATCCGCTAGCGGTGCAGTTGGTGCCCGCGCCGGAACTGCGCGGGGATATGGAAGTTTGGTTTCGCGATCAGTGCTTGTGGCGTCTGCGCTCAACGCGGCGTTTTCCCAACGCCGAAATCATCATCACCCGCATGGCTGCCGCACAAACGCCCTGACCCCGCCGAAGCGGGGCCAGGAAGATGTTTGGCGGAAGAAGCTTCGTGCTGGCTAGAAGGTGTACCCCACGGAGACGCCAAGCATATGGGCGTGCCCATCGTCGATTTCCCCTTCCAGCACACCGTCTTTGAGGCGGGCATCGATATCGCGGTCCATGATCATCAGATAGGTGTAGTTGAGATCCACAGTCCAGTTGTCCCAGTGGAATCCCAAGCCACCATTGAAGAGGTGGCGGTCATTGGCCGGGACCATGTAGTCGATGCTGTCGTCCGGCACCGGGGACTCGTCGTACACGTAGCCCAAACGCACATCCATCCAGGGGAGCAGGGCATATTCCAGCCCCACGTTGAAGCGCCACGTGTCGTTCCAGTCCTTGATGGAGGAAGTCTGCGTCTTGCCTCCCGGGATGACGGCGTCCGCATAGTTTACGGTCAACGCGTCGTATTTGCTCCACCACGTGTACACGAATCCGGCTTCGATGCTGAGCTTTTCCCACGGGTAGATGGCAAGGCCAAAAGCCAAGGAATCGGGCAAGGTAATCGTTCCCCAAGCGCTCGAATCCCGAAGCCAGGCGTCGAGAGTGGGACTGACGCTCGCCGCGGCGGCATACCCGGCGGAACGGGTAAAATCCGCATCGCCGCGAACCTTCATGGTCACCGGGCTGCGGTAGGTCAGTCCCAGGCGGGCGTAGGGGCAAGGCCGGTAATGGATGCCGGCATTGAAGCCGTAACCCATGCCGTCGGCATCGAGCTTCAAATTGTTGTCTCCTGCCGGGATCGACGACGAGATGGCCCCATTGGCGATCTTCTGTTGCTTGGTGAATGCGAGGTAGGTGGCGTCCAGACCAAAGGCCGCGGACCATTTTTCCGAGATCTGATAGGCCAGCACCGGGGTCACGGACACCGATTTGATGATGGCCTCGTAGGAGTTGTAGCGGCCAGGCCAGTCTTCATCCAACACCGAGCCCAGGCCGAAGCGGGAGAAGGCCCCTACGCCGAGGCTCAGGCGGTCATTGAGCTTGGCTGTGGCGTAGAAATGCGGCGGAATCCACAAGGCGTTTTCGTCCGACGTGGTCCACTGGTTATTCGTGCGCACGTCCATCACCGGATGGATGAAGGTGACACCACCCAGCATTCGAATGCCGTCCAGCTGGGTGATGCCCGCAGGATTGCTGGCAACGGCCGAAGGATCATCGGCCCGGCCCACGGTGGCCCCGCCCAAGGCATTGCCCCGGGCACTCCATTCATAGATCCCAAACCCCGCCGCTGCACCGCTTTGCGCGGCCAGCAGCACCAAGGCGCACGCCAAGAGCACCGCCCGCAATCGCTGCATACTGTCCTCCTCTCCAAAAAATATTGAGCCTTCACTCAAAAAGTAGCGCGGGCGTATAGATGAAGTCTTGCTTTGTCAATGAAAATATATCGAAAGATCCTGAATTGACAACCGGCTTCCCGCCGCGACAACATTGAGCACACACGCAATATGATGCCTCGACGGCCGCAGTGAAAAGCGCTATGTGTTTGGCATGGACAACAAAGAACGCATTCTCCACGCTGCCCGCGAACTTTTTGGCACCCTCGGCTTTGCCGACACCACCTACAAGCGCATCGCCCAGCATCTGGGCATTGCCGAAGGGCTCATCGCCCATTACTTCGGCAACAAAGACAACCTGTTCGTCGCGGTGCAGACCCGCATTCTCCAAGACTTGAGCGAGCGCATGGCCGAAGGCGAGTTCTACGCCCACCACGGCCTCTCCATGCTCCTCAACCAGGCCAAGGCCCTCTTGCGCGCCTCACAAGACCCGCAAAGCGGCTGCCGTGCACTCCTGCGCTGTTCTCCGCTTTTTTCCCTCGAGCACCAAAGCCCGGACGAACGCCTCCTTGCCTGCTGCCAAGCCATGATCCAGCGCGTGCTCACCGCCATCGCCCGCGGCCAAGAAGACGGCAGCATCCGCCGCACCCTGGAGCCCACACTGGCCGCCAGCGTATTTTTCGCCACGGTATTCGGAGCGATCCGCGCCCGGTTGCTCACCCCTGCCCACGGCATCCTCGGCATCGAACCCGGAGATGGCTTCTACGCCGAGATCCTCACCATCCTTGAGCGCTATTTTTCCGCGTCATCTTCGTCCGAACGCGACGGGGCCATGAGATAGGCCACAGCGCATCCCAAGGCAAAACCCGCAAGAGTCAACCACCAAACCACTACCCCCTCCACAAACGCCGGGCCGCGGCTGCAACCAGGACCAACGCCGCCACCAAGGCATTGGCCGCCCAGGCCCCCACCAGGGGTGGCACCAGGCCTTGCTGACCGGCAGAAGAAAAGATCACGAACAGTCCATAGTAGCCAAAAGACGCCACCAAGCCCAAAGCCACCACCGCATAGGGAGAACGCACCGCCCCAGCCACCGCCAGAGCCACCATGGCCATGACCGGGATCGCCACGGATTGGGCGAGTTTCATATGCCACGCGGTCTCCAGGCGTTCCACACCGGCCCCACTTTGGCGCAGCCGCTCGATCTCCTCGCCCAAACGCCACAAGGACACGGACTCCAAACTAGCCTTGGGATCCATGGTCACAAAGCTCTGTGGGTCCATGGCAAGGGGAAGCGTCATGGTCTCCCGGTGGGTTTCAGTCAAGCGGCTCACGTCCACTTCCCGAACCCCGGAGAGCCGCCACGCCCCAGGCTGCGCATCCGCAGCAGCGGCATCCACGATGCGTTGGGGGTGCCCGGCTGCATCCATCAGGTAGACCCGCACACCTTCGCCCCTGCGGGTGACCGGGAAAAGCCGTTGCACCCACACCACGGACTGGTTTTCCCGAAACCAGACGTCCGCAAGAGAACGCTGCTCGAGATTGCGCCCCCGCACCTCCTCGTTCCAAATGCGTTCCGCCAAACCATGCCCCACCACGCCAATTCCTTGGGAAAGCAGGAAGTGCCCGACGGCCAAGCACATGGCATAGACGAGAAATACCCGCTCCCAGCTCCACGGAGAAACCGCTGCAGCGCGCAAGGCAATGAGCTCCCGCGCCCGGCCCATGAGGGCCATCTGCACCCCCACGGCCACGACAACAGCGCCGGGAAAGATCTGGGCCAGGATGAACGGCGAGCGGTACAGCACGTAGAGCCCCAAAAATCGCAAGGGGACCCCGGCCTCCAAGAAATTGTCCAGGCGGTCGAAGACCTCCACAAAGAGGTAGACCCCCAGGCCGATACCCAACACCAAGGCCAGCAAGAAGAGGTTGCGGCGCACGAGAAGCTGCGCCAGCACAGTCATGCCGCCCTCCCAGCGCGACGCCACGTCACAGTGATCCAACGCTCCGTGGCCGCAGCCCGAAGCAGCAACGCGGCAACCACGGCAAAAAGGACACTGGGGGACCACACGCCAACGCCCGGAGCAAGGACCCCGCCTTCGGCCAAAGACATGCCAGCAGAAAGCAGGACATAGTAGAGGAAAAAGACACCCATGCCCACCACCAATCCCCACTGACGGCTGATGCCCGAAAAGACCAGGGCTACAGCCAGCATGGTGAGGCCCAAAAGGAGGCACGCTCCGGCCAAGGCGGGACGCTTGTGCACCTCGATGGCCACCCGACGCGCCAAGTTGGCATCCTCGAGGCTATGGCGCTGGCGGTACAGCTGCCATAACTCCATCCATCCCATCTCCTTGGGCGACACTTCCCCCAGCCGAACTCCGGAAAGCACCCCCGAAAGGTCCAACGACACCACGTAATGGGCAAAACGCACCCGGGAAATACCAGACGCCCCTTCCCGCACCATGGCCCCACGTTCCAGGGCCACCACCAGGCGGCCGGCGGACCGATCCACGGCGAGGCGACCTTGCGGGGCGGTGATGGTGAGCGCCTCGGCCTTGGAGGCGTCGTGCACGAAGACATCGGCCAGCTGGCCTCCAGAGGGACTCACTTCCCGGGCATACATCGTGATCCCCGGCCCCACTTGAGTAAAGACCCCAGGCTGAATGCGGACCATGGTCTGCTGCCGCGCCAGCTCCATGATGGTGTTTCGAAACCGCTCCATCCCCCAGGCCACGCCCCAAAATCCCGCCCATACGGTGATCGCCGCACCCACCAAGCAGACCACGAGGCTTGGAGTCACCAGCGGGCCGATGCCCACGCCTGCAGCCCGCAACGCGACGATCTCCCGGTCCGTGCCCATGCGGGTCACGGTCAAATACACGGCGAGCATGGAGGCAGCAGGAACGAGCACGGTGAGAAAAAACGGCGTCAAATAGAAAAAAAGGCGCAGCATGTGCATGGCGCCCACGCCCTGCACCAAAAAGAGCTCCCGCAATTGGAGCATGCGACCAAGGGTGATAAGCCCCAGGAGCGCCGCAGCAGTCAGGCCGGCTGCCACGAGCATTTCCTGGATCATGACCCGGGTGAGGATCCGCACTACTGCACTTCCCGCCGGCAAGCGATCTGATCCTGATAAATATCAGCGAGCTTCTGCTCTTCCATAGGAGAAAGGTTGAAGCGCATCCCTGCCTCAGTCACCAAGGTGGCCAGGTCCTTGCCGTCTTTGCGGCATTCTTCGATCCAGGCCACGGCCTGGCGCAAATTTTGATCCGTGGGCATGATAGTGCTCATGATATCCTCCCAAAACGAGTACGGACGCCGTGCCCAGCGGACTTGCGGGGCAGAGTCCGGTGTTTTCCACGTGAAGCGGACCGCCCCGTGCTGGGCCGTGGTCCAAAGTGCCACATTGTGGCTGGCAAGCCAATGGCGAACTTCCCGGTGGGGATGACCAAAACGGTTCCACGGCCCGCAAGCGGCCACGGCATGCATGGGGCGCACCTGGGCCCACACGTCAGGGTTCAAGGCGTCCCGAGACCCATGGTGCGGCAGCACGAGTACCTGGGCGGCCAAGGATTTTTCTTGTTCTGCCAGCTGTTCCCAGGCGGTCGCCGGGATATCCCCCGGAAGAATGGCCAGGCCCTGTCCCGCCCAGGTCACACGCAAGACTACACTCTGGGCATTATCCCATGGGCCGAAGGTACTGCCTGGCGGATGCAGCACTTCCAGCACCACTCCGGGCTCCACCTCCAGCCGCTGACCTGCGGCGAGCCTGTGCCTGGGGCCACCCCAACCGTCAAGGGCAAAGCGCAGTCGTCTGCCAGCAGCGCCGTCTCCCAGCGGCCCAGCCTCCCCCCACAACCCCACCCGCATGAGGGAAAGCACCGCCGGCATGCCGCCCAGATGGTCCGTATCGGCATGGGAAACCAGCGCTCCCCAGAGCACCGGCGGCCGCTGCTGCGTAAGCGCCGGCACCACTACCAGCCGCCCCACGTCGTACTTCGAGGTAAAAGCCCCGCCCGCATCCACGAGCACCCGTTTTCCCAAGGGGGTTTCCAACACCACCGCCTGGCTGGATCCGGTATCGAGCACCGTAAGGGACATCCCTTGGGGAACAAAAGCACGTACCTCTGCCCACCCCAAGCTCAGGGCCATAAGCATCATGACGATACGACGGGCGTCGCGCGCCCATGGAAGCAGGAAGACGACGCCCAAGGCCAACCATCCCATCCACGAAGGACGCGGCAGGGCGAACTCTTGCAGCCAGCCCCACGAATCCGCCCACGCCAAAGCATGCTCCAGACCGAGGACGCCCCAGCCGGAAAACTCCAGGGCCAGACGCCCCGCAGTCTCCATCCCGGGGACCAGAGCGAATCCCAACCCCACCATCGCCCACGGCATCACCCACAAGGAAAGCACCGGCAGCCACAGGAGGTTCCACACCACCCCGACGCTGACGCCCCCAAACCAAAAAAGCTGAAGCGGCGCGGTCCCTATGGCCGCAGCAAGGCTTACCCCCGCCAGCCCCAAGAGCCAGCGCAGCAAGCGGGGAACCCGGCGTTTCTTCAAGTGTTGGTTGAAATGTCTTCCCAGCGGCACCAACATCACAATGGCGCTGACCGCGGCAAAGGAAAGCTGCGCGCTCGGCTCCAAGACCCATGCGGGAAAAAGGAGCTCAATGACGGCCACAGCGGCGAATACGGCGTCTTGGGGCCAAAAGCGGCGATAGCGCCACAACATGACGCCTGCCACGCACGCCATGATCCACGCCCGCACCAAGGATGGGCCTGCGCCGCCCAGCCATAGATAGGCCGCACTCCACGGAAGCCCGAAGGCCACGGCCAGCTGCGGCCGAGGCAAATACACCGCCAACCTTGGCCATAGGCGGATGGCCAAACTGGCAAGCCCCAAGCCCATACCCAAAACCACGCCCACATGCAGCCCCGAAAGGGCAAGACTATGGGCCAACCCGGCCCGGCGCACCCGGTCCATGAGTAAAGGCGGCACGAAAAAACGCTCTCCACCCACCACGGCAAGCAACATGCCGCGGGCCTTCTCAGGGCAAAGGGCGGAAAAACGCTCCAAGACCCGAAGGCGCAGGCTTCCCGGACCCCGCACCCAATGTACCGGAACCGCGCCTTGGCTGTAGGCCCGAAACCCCACGCCGCGCCGCAACCACCGCTCCTCCGCCCGGGGAAGGCCAAAATTGGCCCGGCCCCAAAGCGGCCGCAGGCGCAACCGGGCTGCAAACACCGACCCCGGGGCCACTAAATGCGGCGGATTGTCCCAGCTCCAGACCAGATTCGCCCCCAGAGGTCGAGGGCTTCCGTCTGCCCCCAGGGTCTCCACGTCGCCCACTACCAGCAGCATGCGCTCTCCGGGATAGCTTTGCGCGGAAAGGACGGTCCCCCGCACCGACATCGTGCGCGGCCACGAGGGGTCATGGGCATCCACGCAGGCGGGCGCAATGGGAAGCGTCCTCAGGGAAAGGAGAATGCCCAGGACGAGCCCCGCCGCCACATGAACGCGCCGTGGGGTGAGCACGAAGAGCACGACGGCGCAGGCCAGACTCGGCGCCGCCGCGTGCGGGACAAAAACCCCCACCACCCCGGCGAGCACCACCCATTGCCAGGGGAGAAGCGGGAGTAAAAAGGAAGCAAAATCCGGCTTTTTCCACTGTACCATCCATTGCCTCCCGGCCGCTGCTCGGTTAGGAGTTGGCCTATCTTTGCCCCAAGGAGGTCCCATGGATTCCTACTCCGTACTCTTGGTGGACGACGAGCCGGATTTTTTGCGCACCATCGTCAAGCGCCTCACCAAACGCGGTATCCAGGCCACGAGCGCCACCAATGGTGAAGAGGCCCTCGCCATGCTTGCCCAAGAGCCCCGGGACGTGGTGGTCTTGGACGTGAAGATGCCGGGCATGGATGGGCTGAACGTCCTTCGCCGCATCAAAGCTGCCTGGCCGGATACGGAAGTCATCATACTCACCGGGCATGCCAGCATCGAAACCGCTATGGAAGGCATGTCGTGCGGCGCTATGGACTATCTCATGAAACCCGCAGACCTGGAAGACCTCATCTACAAGCTCGAAGACGCGGTACGAAAAAAGCGTTTGCGCACCTGCCGACCATGAACCCCTTTTTCGACCCCCAAGACCACGCCCTCCTGGAACTGGTGGAGGACGTCCTCTCCCGAGCGAGCCGACCACGGAGCCTCTCCTCCCTCATGGCGCCGGCCCTGCATCCCCACGGCATCAAAGAGCTGGCCGCGCCTCGAGGACTGCGCATCGCCTACGCCGTGGCCAGCCTCTTGGGGTCCCTTGCCGGAGACAAGGCGCCGGAGCGTCTGGCGGCCCTCACCATGCTCCGTGATGAAGTGCTCCTCACCGCGGACGTGCGCCTGCCCCGCAATACCGCCCGGGTGCTCATGCAGATCATGAAAGATCTCATCCGCCACCGGGGCGATACCGCCACCCAATTGCGTCTTGCCCATGCCTTCCGGGCCGTGTCCACCGGTCGTCCTCGGGAAGTGCAGCGGGCCCTTGCCCGCTACCATCTCCTCGAGATGCCCGAAGACTGGAATCAAGTCGCCTTCGACGACCACGTGCACGACGCCAACACCAAAGGCCGCAAAACGCCGACGCACCTGGTCATGGACGCGTGGATCAAGGGAATCCGCCACCTCACGGTAGTGTATTACAATTTCGTGGCCCCAGAAGTGGCTGAAGAGCTCCTGCAGGCCGCCGCCATTTTGGGCATGACGGTACGCATCGGCATCGAGGTCCGCGCCCGCTTCCGCGATCTCTACGCCCGCTTCACCTGGGAGCCCTTCCAATCGCCGGATCCCGAATCCTTCCGTCGTTTTCTCGCCGCCCCCGCCGTGCAGTCCTTCATGGAAGCCGGCCGCCAGGTCTCCCTCTACCACCAGCGCTACGTGTTTGGCGCCCTCGATGCGTACAACACCACGCATCGCAAAGCCATCGGCGAAGTCATCGGCCTGACCCCTCCCGCCATATCCCAGGAGCACTTTCTCCAATTCGTCGGCGAAGGGCAGCCGTCGCTGCTGCACCTGGCCCGCTGCATCGAAATCAGCCTGTATGAAGCTGCGGCCGCGCAGCCGTCTGCCCAGAGACATGCCCGTGTCCCCTTGGAAGAGGTAGATCCCGAATATCTCATCCATCATTATCTCCAGCCCTGCCGCAATCCGCACCTCCACGATCCCACGCAACCGTCCGACGACCCGGAAGTACCGGAGCTCTTGCAGCGCTCCCCCAAAGAACTCTTGGAGAACCTCGCCGAGCTCCAACCTGCATCGCGCTTTGTCCTCAACCCAAGCAACCTGTCGGTCGCCGACGTGCTGGAGATCATCGCCCAATGCGAAGGGCTGGTCACGGACATGGAAATCTACAGCCTCAAGACTCTGGCCGGCGGACGGCCGGTGGACGAGTCCTGCGCCGAGGCCGTGGACATCACCAGTCCGCAGCGCGTCTCTCAGCGCTTGGCGGAACTCCAGCAGGCCCTGGGGGACGAACACATCATCGCGCTCAAGCGGGTGGTGCGCGGCATCGTCTGGGACTATCATCAGGAGCGTGAAGCCGCTTCCCGACGCGTTTCCCAGGCAGATACCGACGCCGAGCGCAAAACGCTCGAGGCCGAGCTCGCGGCCATGACCAGGCGCTGTGAGGACTTGCTTGCGATTTTGGAGCATCTGCCCGCCCTCCATCAGGCATACGCCGGCCGCCCCATGGGCGTGCGCATAGGCAGCAGTTCCACCGGACAATCACGACGCTTCTACGGCATGGGGTTGGCGGTGGCCGAAACCTTGCCCGCGCGCGCCCAAGCCGCCATCCATGACCCCCGAAATCCCCAGCGGCTCCGGCTTCCTTTGCGGGCCCACCTGGTGCGCCACCTGCGCCAGCCCGTGGGATACGGCAAGCTTTCCTGGGCAGCGCGTCTTTTGGGACTGCTTCCGCCGCCGTCCCTTTCGTGGGAGGTGGAACGCTTGGCGTGGAGCGACACCCCCGGCAACGTGGTGACCTTGGGCGGCCTGGGGGGCGGCAGAGAGCCCGAAGTCCCCATGCAGGGGCGTTGGGATTCCTTGAATTCCCACCTGAAAAACATCCTCAAGGTATGCATCGGCTTTATCCCCGCTTTCTTCACCTTTGCCCTTACCAAGGACTGGTGGGTGCTCGCCTACGGCGGCGCATTCATCTGGTTTGCCATCACCGGGGTGCGCAACGTGGTACAGACCGTACTCGGCGGCGGCGGACTCAAGCGCCCAAGCGAACTGCCCTGGCGATCGCTCATCAGCGCCAACCGCATTGCAGACTCCCTGCTCTTTACCGGTTTTTCCGTGCCGCTCCTCGATTACCTCGTCAAAACCCTGCTGCTCCACCATGGTCTGGGCATCACGGTGGCCAGCCACCCCATACTCCTCTATGCCATCATGGCCGCGGCCAACGGGCTGTATATCTTTTCCCACAATCTGTGGCGGGGCCTGCCCCGATCTGCAGCCATAGGCAACCTCTTCCGTTCCATTCTCTCCATCCCTGTGGCGCTCCTGTACAATAGTATCGCGGAAGGCGTCCTCCTCGCTACAGGCACCGCCGACCCCGACACCATCCTCCAGGCCGCAGCCGCCATCCTCTCCAAGCTCGCCTCCGACACCGTCGCCGGTGGCATCGAGGGGCTGGCCGACCGCAACGCCAACATCGCCATGCGCCTGCGGGACTACCGCACCAAGTTCACCATGCTCTTCAATACCTTCGCCCGACTGGACGCCCTCTTTCCCGAAGAAGACGTGCTCGAGATGCTCCAAACGCCCAAGGCAGTCCTCGACACGCTCAATCTCGAGGCGCAGGAACTCGAGCAGGCGCTCATCGTCAACGCCTTGGACCTCATGTACTTCTGGTACTACCAGCCCCGGGCGAGAAGCGCCTTGCGGCAGATGGCGCGCACCATGACGCAGGAAGAGTGGCTGATCTTCTTCCGTTCCCAATTGGTACTCAAACGGTTTCGGGAAATCAGCCGTATGCTCGTGGACGGCCTGGTGGGGAAGAATTTTTCCAAAGCCCTGGCCTTTTATCTGGACCGGTATGAATCTTACCTGCGGGACATGGAACGACTCGGCGCGTGGCGCCGCCTGCATGCTCCGGCACGGGACAGCGCATAGGAGCTGCCATGGGCATTATACGCGCCATCCAAAGCCTTCTTAGCCGGACCCCACCGCCTTTGCCTGCGGCCGACGCCGAGGATCAGGAAGCCATCTTCCGGGCTCGCTACGAAAACTTCCAGCGCCTGCTTGCCGCCAACAACGCCAGTCTCGACCTCATGGCCGCCCTGGAGGCCGCCCTGCACGGCGAGCGCCATTTCGGCATGTATTTTCTGCGCTCCACGGTGACGGCCCTACTCACCAAGGTCTACAGCATGGTGGAGCGCCTGCGCGCCCTGGCCCCAGAACGCTACCCCGACCTCCCACCCGCCTTCCACGCCGTTGCCGAAGAGATCCGCACCCGCTTGGCCCCCCGGAAGGTGGTGGGCACTTCGGCCTTGGTCCTTGATCTCCACGAACTTTCCGCCGCCATGGCCGACGACGTAGGCGCCAAGATGGCCCACTTGGGAGAACTTCGGCGTCTCAGCATCCCGGTGCCCGACGGCTTTGCCATTACCGCTGCGGCCTGCCAGACGTTTTTCCGGCATAACGGCCTGGGCGAAGAAATCGCCTGCATGGTCCAGTCCCACGCCATGGGTGGCGCCCTCTTTGACGTGGAAGCCACCAGCAAGACACCGGCATTCTCCATTTTGGACATCTGCACGCGCATCCAGGCCAAAATCCTCGACGCGCCGGTTCCGGAAGAAGTCCAGCAGGCCATCTTCGATGGATACGCCCGCCTCAAGGCGCGGCTGGGATACGCCCCACGCGTGGCCCTGCGTTCCAGCGCTGTGGGCGAAGACGCCGCCGGAGCCAGCTTCGCAGGTCAGCACCGCTCGCTCTTGAACTTGACGGAAGAAAGCCTCCTGGACGCCTACAAAGAAATCCTCGCCAGCAAGTATTCACCCCATGCCACGGTATACCGACATCGTAAGGGGATCCGCGAAGACGAGGTCTTCATGGCCGTGGGCTGTCTCGTCATGGTGGACGCTGCGGCCGGCGGCGTGGCCTATTCTCGCAGCCCGGTGGATCCCCACAACACCCACGTGCACATCACCGCGGCCCTGGGTGCCGCCAAGGGCGTCGTGGACGGCAGTGCGCCCACGGATCAGTACCAGGTGACGCGGGAAGACCCGCCTCGTCTTGCGGTCAGGGACATCGCGGAAAAATCCTGGCGCATCGTCCAAGCAGCCACCGAAGGCGTGCGCAGAGAGGCGGTGGAGGAAAGCGCCCGCACCCGCCCCTGCCTTACCGACTCGCAAGCCATAGAACTCGCCCGCATGGTGCTTTTCCTGGAGGACCATTACGGCACGGCCCAAGATGTGGAATGGGTGCTCACCCCCACCAACGAACTTGTCGTCCTCCAGGCCCGTCCCTTGGAAATCCGGGCCGAGGCGACGCAACCCGATACCGTGGCGCCAGCAGCCATCACGACTCCTGCGCGCATCTGCGGCGGCCAGACCGTAAGTCCCGGAGCGGGATGCGGTCCGGTGCACATCCTCCGCAACAACGTGGACATGCTCACCGTCCCCCAGGGCGCCGTACTGGTGTGTGCGGACGCGCTGCCCAAATGGGCGGCCGTACTCCCCCAGGCCAGCGCCGTGGTGAGCGAGCGCGGCAGCACCGCCGGGCACCTGGGCACCGTGGCACGGGAGTTCCGCATCCCGGCCCTCTTTGGCGTCCCGGAAGCGACGGCCTTACTCGCCCCAGGGGAAATCGTGACGGTCGATGCCTCCACCACCTGCATCTACCCAGGCCGTGTGGAAGCCCTGCTTGCCCAAAAACCCGCCCCGCCGCCTCTGGCAGGCTCTCCCGTGTACCAAACCCTAGAGCGACTGGCCGAGGTCATTTTGCCCCTCACCCTCACCGACCCGGACAGCCCGCGGTTTCGGGCCAAGAACTGCACCACCCTCCACGATATCACCCGTTTTTGTCACGAAAAGGCCGTTACCGAGATGTTCGCCTTTGGTCGGGATCATCCCTTTTCGCCGCGGGCAAGCAAACAGCTCAAAACCGTGGTCCCCATGCAGTGGTGGGTGCTCAACCTCGATGACGGCTTTACCCGAGAGGTCACAGGACGTTATGTGGATCTGGCCTCCATCGCCAGCATCCCCATGCTTGCCCTATGGCGGGGAATCGTGGCCTTTCCCTGGGAAGGGCCACCGAGCCTCGATGGCCGCGGCTTCATGTCCGTCCTTTTCCAAAGCGCCACCAACCCCAACCTGGAGCCCGGGGCCGCCTCCCAATACGCCACCAAGAACTATTTCGTCATCGCCCGGCATTTTTGCTCCATGCAATGCCGCTTCGGCTACCACTTCACGTCCGTGGAGACCATGGCCGGCCCCCGGCCGCGGGAAAACTACATCCGCTTCCAATTCAAAGGCGGGGCTGCCGACGAAACCCGCCGCGCCCGCCGCGCCCGGCTGGTGGCAGAACTCCTCGACGCCTTCCACTTCCAAACCCAGGTGCGCGGCGACAATCTCGCGGCGCGCATGGACGACTGCGAGGCGGCGTTCATCGAAAAGCATTTGGAACTGCTCGGACATCTCATCATGCACACCCGACAGTTGGACATGATCATGGCCCAAGAAGACCTGGTCGCGGCCTACCGCGAGCGACTTCTTGCGCAAATGCGCTGGCTCTACGAACAGCCTTTGCCCACCCCTGTTTCCAGCGCCTAACCCGAAAAACCACCGCACCACACTTGGAGAACCACCATGCACGACGAACACCGTGACGCCCCCCGACAAATCCTGTTGCGCGGGGTCCTCGTAGGCGGCGCCCTGGGGATGATCGCCCGCTGGTTCGGCTATGAGCCGGCCAAGGCCTTTTTCCTGGCCGTCATCTGCGGACTTCTCGCCGCAGGGACCCGCATTGCGCTTTTGCGACGCCGGAAAAAATAACCTTCCTTCCCCTCGGATTCACAAAAGACTTGTTTTTTCCGCCGGGTTGCGGCAACAGTGCGGGCATTCCGTACGCATCAGGAGGCGCCTATGTTTCGAAAGTTCTCCTTTCAGATCAAACTCCAAAGCGTCGTAGGCGTGCTCATGCTGGCCGCCGTAGTCGTATCGTCCTCCATTATCTTCGTACATGTGCGCGACGGGGCCGTGCGCCTCGGCAAGGCCATGTCGCAAAACATGGTAGACCAACTCGCAGGCGCCATCCGCCTCTATACCGAAAGCACCCGCGTCCGCCTCAAGGCCACTTCCGATGCAGCCCAGCTCCTGATTGAACCCAGCGAAGTTGGTCCGGGCTACGATTCCGCTTTTCTCGTGGCAGACCGCATCCGTCTCCAATACGATACGCTCGCCAGTATCTACGCCCGCACCCCATCAGGATTTGTTCTGGTCTCCACCAATCGTGAAGTGCAGGGGAAACGACCTGTGGGGGAAGCCCTTGCCAATGCCTACGCCGCGCAGGCCCTTGCCGATGGGCGTCCAGTGGAGGGCGAAGAAGTCATCGATGGAGAGATGCGCCTCGTGGAATATCGCCCCATCTTCTGGGAAGGTCGGGTGGCGGGGGCGCTTCTTACCGCCAAGCGGATACTCACTCCCGCGCTCCTCCAGCTTTTGGGACACACGGCTATCGAGGGCAAAGGATATCCTTTCATCCTCGATGCCCAAGGCATCCTCGTGTACCATCCCCGCAAGGACCTTGTCGGTCATCCTGCGGCAGAATTCCTCCCTATGGCTTCCCAACTGCTTGCTGCGCAAGACGGCATCGTCGAATACTCCTGGAACGGAGTGGACAAGATCGCGGCCAAACACTCCGTGCCCGCCATTGGCTGGAATGTTTTCTTCATCATGACTGCGGCGGAGACATTGCATGGGCTCGATCAAGCAATCCTGAGGTCTGCGGGCATGGGCATGGCGGCGGCGGCGCTTCTCGCCTTCATCACGCTACTCGTCCTCATCCCCCTGCTCCTTGCCCCCATCCGGCGCATGGCGGCGGCGGCCAAAGATATCGCCAGCGGCCACTATGACGTGCACATCGATTACAGCGCCCGGGATGCCATCGGCGCCACCGCTGAGGCCATCCACCATATGGCGGCCACTATCAAGGAGCGCATGGGCTTTACCCAAGGAGTGATCGAGTCCATCAAAATACCGAACGTCATCTGTGGTCCCGATGCCACGGTCGTACGCTGCAACCAAGCCATGCTCGACGTTTTAGAAATCCCAGGCGCCCCTGAAGACTGGGAGGGCAAAGACGTCAATCGCCTCATCTTCGGCGATGCGCCCGGAGAGAGCGTTGCCGCGCAGGTGGCCAGGGATCGCCAGGCGCGCTTGGGTGTAGAGCGGACGTTTACCACTCGCACCGGGAAAACCATCCACGTGCGCATCGACTGCACTCCCCTGTTCGATCTCGACGGCAATTTTTTGGGCTCCTCCTCCATCTGGATGGACCTCACGGACATCGTTCGGGCCAAGGAAGCCATTGAGGCGAGCCAAAAGCGGCTGCTGGCCGTGGCAGGACAAGTGGATTCCCTGACCCAGCACATCGCCACCGCCACCGACGAGCTGGCCGCCCAGGTGGAACAAGTCTCACGCGGAACCGATGTGCAGCGCGACCGTACCGCGGCGACAGCCACGGCCATGGAAGAGATGAACGCCACGGTGCTCGAAGTGGCCAAACACGCAGCCGAAGCCGTGCGCGGCTCGCAAGAGGTGCAGGAGAAAAGCCACGAGGGCAACCAGGCCGTGGAACGGGTTATCGAGGCCATGGCGGCAGTCCGCGAAAGAGCATCGGTCCTCGCCCAAGAGATCAACGCCCTCGGCTCCAAGGCTGCGGACATCCGCTCCATTGTGGACGTCATCGCCGACATCGCCGATCAAACCAATTTGCTTGCCCTCAACGCCGCCATCGAGGCGGCCCGGGCCGGAGACGCGGGCCGAGGCTTTGCCGTGGTGGCCGACGAAGTCCGCAAGCTCGCCGAGCGCACTATGGCGGCCACCGGTCAGGTCACCCAATCCATCGAGGCCATCACCAGCGGAGTTGGCCACAACGTCCACAGCATGGCCCAGGTGTCCCAGGCGGTCGATACCGCCAACCAGCTCGCAGCACAGGCGGGAGAAACCCTCATGGCCATTGCCCGCATCGCCGAATTGGCCATGAGCCAAATCACCTCCATCGCCACGGCTGCCGAAGAACAGTCCGCCACCTCGGAAGAGGTCAACCGCTCGGTGGCGGAGATTTCCACCATCGCCAGCGAAGCAGCCCAGGCCATGACCCAATCCGCGCAGGCCGTGAGCGACCTTGCGCAGCAGGTGGGGGCATTGCGCGAGCTCGTGGCATCCCTCAAGGCATAACCTCAACCCGTGTTCCAAGGAGTTGTCATGAACAAGAGCGATCTCATCCAAGCCCTGGCGGAGCGCGTGGGCATTACCCACGACGAGGCCACCATGACCGTGGAGACCTTTTTCGAGGCCGTCCGCGACGCCATGCTCCGCGGTGACCGTGTGGAACTCCGGGGATTTGGCAGCTTCAAGATCAAACACTACGACGGATACACGGGCCGCAACCCCAAAACCGGCGAACCCGTGGAAGTACGCCCCAAACGCCTGCCCTTCTTCAAGGCGGGCAAAGGGCTGGTGGACGCGGTGAACGACCGATGATGCCTCCGGTCCCCACAGCAGTGCGTCGGGTGGCCGCCATCCATGACCTCTCCGGGTTTGGCGGCGGCTCTTTGGCAGCCGCCATTCCTATTTTATCGTCCATGGGATTCCAGGTTTGTGCCCTCCCCACGGCCCTGCTCTCCACCCATACCGGGGGGTTCACCGGCTTTCATTTTCGGGACCTCACCGATGACATGGCAGCCATCCTCGCCCATTGGCAGGAGTTGAAGCTCCGCTTTGCCGCCATCTACTCAGGATTTCTCGGATCCCCGGAACAAATCCGCATCGTCCAGGAAGCCTGCGCCACGGTGGGCAAAGACGCCCTCATCGTGGTGGATCCTGTGCTCGGAGACAACGGCGCCCTCTATCCTACCATGGACGATGCCATGGTTGCCGGCATGCGCAAGCTCGCTGCCCATGCCCATGTGATTACTCCCAACGTCACCGAGGCCGCACTGCTCCTTGGCGAACCCCTGGACATGGTTTCCGCCCTCCCCACACAGGTCATCAAGGACTGGGCAAGGCGCCTGGCGGCCACAGGTCCGTGCTGGGTGGTACTCACCGGACTTCCCGCCGCGGCCCCGGATCGCACCCAAACCGTGGCCTACGACCGCCGCACGGACAAATTCTGGCGCGTGGAATGTGACTACGTGCCCGCAAGCTACCCAGGCACCGGAGACATGTTCGCCAGCGTGCTCACCGGCGCCCTGCTCCAGGGCGATTCACTCCCCATTGCCCTGGACCGGGCAGTGCACTTCGTGGCCCTGGCCATTCGCGCCACTTTCGGGCATGGTGCCCCGGAGCGCGAAGGGGTGCTCCTTGAGCGCGTGCTCCCCAGTCTTGCCGCCCCAGTGAGCATAAGCAGTTACCAGCTCCTCTGAACCCCATCCACTGCCCGCTTGGCATCGCCCAAAAACAGCGATACGCACCGCACTTGCCGTCGGAACGCCATACGAGCCGTGAGAACAACCATCATGCGGAATTTCCTCTCCCGCCTCGGCGCGGGAACCATATCTCTCGTGGAGCATCTGGGCCGCTACGCGCTTTTTTGCCTTCACGCTCTCCTGCAACCGTTGCGGCCACGACGGCTGTGGGGAAAGACCATCGCCCAAATAGCGTTCATCGGCGCGGGATCCTTGGGGATCGTCGCCCTGGTGGCACTTTTTACCGGCATGGTCCTTGGACTCCAAGGCTACTACACCCTCATCAAATTCAGCGCTGAAGGGGCCCTGGGCACGGTGGTGGCGCTGTCTTTGGTGCGGGAACTCGGACCGGTGCTCACCGCCATCATGGTGGTGGCGCGGGCAGGCTCCAGTACCGCTGCGGAGCTGGGCATCATGCGTATTTCAGAACAGATCGACGCCCTGGAGACCATGGATATCGATCCCGTGCGTCATTTGGTCACTCCCCGCCTGGTGGCGGCCCTCGCCGCCTTTCCCCTGCTCACCGCGGTCTTCGACGTGGTGGGCATCTTCGGCGGCTACCTGGCGGCGCACCTGCTTTCCTCCCGGGCAGGCATCTACTTCAGCAAGATCCAATCCACTTTGGTGCTCTCCGACATCTCCGGCGGGTTCATCAAGGCGGTGGTTTTTGGCTTTCTGGTCATGAGTGTCTGCTGCTATTGCGGTTTTCATACCCATCTGCGCCGGGACAGCGCCGGGGCCCGGGGGGTGAGCGCATCCACCACCTCGGCGGTGGTGCAGTCGTGCGTGTACGTGCTTATGGCGGACTACGCCATCACCTCTTTCCTCATGTAGTGTGCGCCATGGCAGAGCCTCTCATCCGCTTCGAAAACGTTCGCAAGGCCTTTGGCGAAAAAGTCGTCCTGGATGGCGTGAGCCTCGACATCCCGCAAAACGCCATCACCGCCATCATCGGCAAAAGCGGCACCGGCAAGAGCGTGCTCGTCAAACACGCCATCGGCCTCCTCAAACCGGACGCCGGGGAAATCTTCTTTCAGGGGCAACCCTACAGCCGCATGTCCCGCGCCCAATTGGGGGAGGTCAAGCGACGGCTGAGCTACATGTTCCAAAACAACGCGCTGTTCGACTCCCTCTCCGTATTCGAAAACATCGAGCTGCCCCTGCGCGAGCGCGGCGAAGGCACTCCCAAGGAACGCGCCGCCCGCGTGCTCGAGGTGTGCGAGCAACTGGACATCGCTTCTGCCATAGACCAATACCCCAAGGCCCTGTCCGGAGGCATGCAAAAACGTGTAGCCCTGGCCCGGGCCCTGGTCACCCGGCCCGAAGTCATCTTCTTCGACGAACCCACCACCGGCCTGGACCCGCTGCGCAAGAACACGGTGCTCACCATGATCGCCCAGTACCATGCCCGCTTGGGCTTTACGGCGGTCATCATCACCCACGACGTGCCGGACATCTTTTTCGTGGCCCAAGCGGTGCGCATCCTGGATGGCGGCCATGTGATCTTTGCCGGCACGCCCTTGGAGCTCGAGGCCCAGGCGCAGCCGTCCTTGCGCCCCTACTTGGACGGCCAAGGCATCCTCACGGAGGAGCTGACGGGCCTGGGCAACCGCCCCGCTTTCATAGCGCAAACTCAGGAGGTCCAAGAACAGCCGGACATGTGGCTCGTGACCATACGTCTCCACGGCCTACGGGAAATACGCGATTACCGCGGCCAAGTGGCAGCCTTCAGCTGCCTGCAGGAAGCGGCGCACGCCCTGCAGAAAAGCCCCTTGGGCAAGCGCGGTGTCTTTCGGGTCGGCCCCGAGAGCCTCGCCTGCCTGACGCATGCGCCCCGCGCCACCGAAGAGGACCTTGTCCGCCAGGTAGCCTTGATCTTGGGGGCGTGCCCAACAGCCTCCACCCTGGGGACCTTGTCCGGTCGACGCCGGCTAACCTTCGTGGCCGCAGCCGCCCCCCTTCGCGCCGACACGCACCCCTTGGTGCAAATCCATAACGCCCTGACCACAGCCCGAGGCATATCGTCATGAAAACATCTACGCTATATACCGTTGTCGGTGTCTTCGTCCTGCTGGGACTCCTCGCCGCCGGGTACCTCACCCTTACTTTGGGCAACACCACCCTTTTTGCCCGCGGGGTGTACACCATTTCCGCCCATTTCGGCTCCGTGAGCGGGCTGCGCGTGGGCAGCACCGTGGAGATCTCCGGCGTGCCGGTGGGAAAAGTCGCGGACATCCAACTCGATCAGGAGCAGTTCTACCAAGCCCGCGTCGTCATGCAGATCCACAACGCCATCCGCATCCCCACGGATTCTTCCGCCGCCATCAAGACCAGCGGGCTCATCGGCGACAAGTATGTGCAGATCATCCCGGGAGCGGATGAAAAAAATCTTTCGGACGGTGGATCCATCCTGGACACTAAGTCCGCTCTGGACATCGAAGAAATGGTCTCCAAGTATGTGTTTGGGAGCGTAAAACAATGAGAAACCGCGCCCCTGCTGCGCTCTTCGTACTCGCTGCGTGGCTCATGCCTGCTTGCGTATGGCCTGAAACCTCTCCGCTTGCCTTTGTGCGGGAAAACGTGGGCCACGTCGTCGCGGTGCTGGAAAATCCCGATCTCCGGGGAGAAGAACGCCGCAGCCAACGCTATGCGGAACTTTCCCGTATTACGGATGCTTTTTTCAATGCCACGGAACTGGCGCGTCGCGCCCTCGGACAACGCTGGCGTATGTTCTCAGGAGCTGAACAGCAGGAGTTCACCCAGCTTTTTCTTGAGCTCATCAAGCAGACCTATCTCGGTAAGCTCGATGCCTACAACAATAATGGCATCACTTACGACCAGGAAATATTCCAATCACCGACCCAAGCAGAAGTCCTGCTGACCGTTACCACCGACAAAGGGCCTCTACGGGTGGAAATCGCGCTCATCCGAGATGCAAACGGCTGGCGCGCCTTTGACGTGACCGTGGAAAACATCAGTCTGGTGCGCAACTTCCGCACCCAATTTCAAAGCATCCTGCAGTCGCATCCCCCCCAATATCTCATCCGTATTCTCAAGGAGAAAGTCCATGGCTCGGCTCAGTAAGCTCATCTTGATGCTCCTCGTGACCCTGATGCTTGGGGCGTGTGCCCCCAAACACGCCCCTGCCCCGGACAGTGCGCTCCAAGAAGAGCAGCCCATCCCGGATCCTCTGGAACCTTTCAACCGGGCCATGTTCCGCTTCAACGATTGGTTCATCACCGACGTCTTCGGCCCGGTGCGCACGGTGTACGTGGGTGTCTTCCCGCAAGACGTCCGCAACGGCTTCGGTAACTTCTACCGCAACCTCGCGACGCCGGTGCGCGTGGCCAACGATATCCTCCAGCTCAAGGTGGACAAGGCCGTTGCCGAAGTGGTGCGCGTTGTCCTCAACACCACCTTTGGTACCCTGGGGCTCTTCGACGTGACCCGCAACATCGCCTGGCTCAACCCCTCCCCGGAAGACTTCGGGCAGACCTTGGGACACGCCGGCGCAGGGTGCGGTGCGTACCTGGTCCTGCCCTTCCTCGGGCCCACGAGTATCCGTGATGCCATAGGGCAGGTTGCGGACAGCGTCGCCCATCCCTTCTTCTGGGCCCAACCTCTGGCGGACGCCGCCCTACCCATGCGCATCCATGACCGCGCCAATGCCTTGTCCCAGTACTTCGACGAGTACCAGCAGGCCAAGGCCGACGCCTTTGACCCGTACATCAGCTTCAAAGACATCTACACCCAGCACCGGGATGCTTTGGTGCGCCAGTAGTACTGCACGGCGCCCCTTTCCGGGGCGCCTCGTTTACCACGGCTGACTCTGCAAATCCAAAGTCACTCGAAAGGAGTGGCGGATTTCTCGCTGGACCGCGCGGTGGAAACGCACCGCCGGATAGCCGAGCAGCATGACGTACATGACATGGTCTTCGGGGATGCCCAGGCTTCGCGCCACATGGGGCACCACCGCCTGGATGGCCCAGGTGGCAAAGCCACACCATAATGTCCCAAGCCCCAAGCTTTGGGCCAAAAGTTCCAACTGGGCGAGAGCGATGTACACATCCGCCTCGGGTGAAGGCCCACCCTTGGGACTCGAAGCAATGATCATGTGCGGAGCCTTACGAAACACGAGATCCTGGCCCTCGGCAAAACGCCGCGCCAAGGCAGCAAAAAAGCCCAGGCCCTCCGGCAAGGTGCCGTCTGCTGCAGCCCGGGCGACGCCCTCCATGACCGTATGGCGCAAGCGCTCCATCACCGAGGCATCGTCCACCACCGTAAAACGCGTGGCGCGAACGTTTTTCCCAGTGGGCGCATAGGCCAGGGCCTCCACGAGACGCTGAAAAAGCGCCGGCTCCACCGGTTTTTGGGCAAAACGCCGGCAGGAGCGACGCTGCCGAAGGAGCCGATCCATGGCCTCAGGGGCGGGCATCTCCCCCAAAGGGGCACAGGCATCCGGCTGCACTCCTGCCATGGAAAACGCCCCTACCGGACACACCGCCAGACAATGCTGACATTGGAGGCACGCCTTCTCCCGGTGGGGCAAAATCCCGGCCACGCCATCGCGCAGCTCGATGATCCCCACGGGACACTCGGTGACGCACTCTCCACACCCCACACACCGGTCTTCATCTACCTGCCATTGCAGCATCTGGTTCTCCTCTTCCCTTGGCAGAACGCCCTGTTTTGCATAGCAAAGATGCATCTAACGTTTCGGCCTCGGAGGAATCATGGTTTGGCGATATTTCGCGACGCTTCTCGTATGCCTCATGCCTCTTTCCGCCAGCGCCGCCCTTTCTGTGGTGGTCCCGGTGGCGCCGCTGGCGGAGATCGTCCAAGCAGTGGGCGGCAGTCACGTGTCCATAACGATCCTCGTGCCCCCTGGCGCCTCGCTGCATACCTACGAGCCCAAGCCCATGCAAATGGCCGCCGTGGCCCAGGCTCGGCTCTACTGTAGCGTCGGCGACGTCTTCGACGCCGTGTGGGTGCCGCGCTTTCGCAGCGCCAACCCCCAAATAGCTGTGCTCGAACTCTGGTCCGGCATCGAGCGAATCCCCATGACCGCCCATCACGATGACCACGCAGAAGATCACGACCACCACGACGACGCCCATCCGGGAGGCATGCCCGATCCGCATATCTGGCTCGACCCCATGCTCGTGGCACGCATGAGCGAAAAAGTTCGCGACGCCCTCTCGACCCTGGACCCGGAGCATGCCGGGGAGTTCCGTCACAACCAGCACGCATACCAGCAGCGCCTCATCCAGGTGGACGCGTCCATTCGTACACTCCTCGCCCCCATCCCGGAAGACCGCCGCGCCTTTCTGGTGTTCCATCCCGCATGGGGGTACTTCGCCCGCGCCTACGGGCTGCGACAGATCCCCATCGAGGTCCACGGCAAAGAGCCGAGCCCCCGACAGCTTGCGGCCACGGTGCGCACGGCTCGCGCCACGGGCGCCCAAGTGATTTTCGTCCAGCCGCAGATTTCCACCAAGGCTGCTCAAAGTGTGGCCCGGGAAATTGGGGCCACCATCGCCACTCTCGACCCCCTCGCCCCGGACCTCTCCGCCAATCTCGAGCGCGCCGCCCGCGCCATCGCCGAGGCCTTGCACTGATGCCTGGAAACGCACCTTGCCAGAGGCGGGGGAAATCACTAGGCGAGCGCCCATGACTTCTGCCGCCCCCACCGTTGCGCTCCGCCACGTCACCTTTGCCTACGGCACAGAACCGGTGTTGGAAGACATCGACTTCACCGTCATGGCCGGCGACTATGTAGCGGTGGTGGGCCCCAATGGCGGGGGCAAAACCACGTTGATCAAGCTCATCCTTGGGGTGCTCTCCCCCCAGAAAGGCACGATTCAGGTCTGCGGCGAAAGTCCCCGCAAGCGGCAGACAAGCATCGGCTACGTCCCCCAGCACGCTGCCTTTCAGCCCCATTTTCCCATCACGGTGCTGGAAACCGTGCTCATGGGCCTTCCCCGTGAAGGCCGCCGCACCCCCGGTTACCGGGCAGAAGACAAAGACCGGGCCATGACGGCCCTCAAGCAGGTGGGCATGGAACGCGAGGCCCGCAAACGCTTCGACGCCCTCTCTGGAGGGCAAAAACAGCGCACCCTGGTGGCCCGGGCCCTCGTGGCCGCCCCCAAGCTGGTGCTCTGTGATGAACCCACGGCCAATGTCGATCCGCACGGCAAGGTATGTCTTTTCGACCTCTTTGCCAGTCTTGTGCCTCGGCACACGGTGATCGTGGTGAGCCACGATCTCGTGGCCACGGCCAGTAGTGTCACGAGCGTTGCCGTGGTCAATCGCCGCATCATCCAGCGTCGTCGCCTCGACGCGGCCATGCTCACGCTCATGTATGGAGAGCACGGGGCCAGTTGCCCGATCTCCGAGTATCTCCAGGGCTTGCCCCAATCCCACCCTCACCGACCATGACGGCGCTGCTCCATCTCCAATTCTTCCAATACGCCCTCGCAGCCGCCCTTCTGGCAAGTATCGCCTGCGGCATGGTGGGCACCTTGATCACCGTCAATCGCCGCACGTTTCTGGCCGGCGCCGTATCCCACGCTGCCTACGGCGGGGTGGGACTGGCCATCTTTCTCGGCATGCCCGTGCTGCCAGTGACCCTCGTCTTCACCGTCGCCGCCGCGCTCCTCATGGCCGTGATCGTGCGCCGCCTCCCAGCCCGAGCCGACAGCCTCATCGGCGTACTCTGGGCGGCCGGGATGTCGGCAGGGATTTTACTGGTCGATTTTTCCGAAGGCTACAACGCGGACCTGATGAGCTACCTCTTTGGGAGCATCCTGGCGGTGTCCATGCGAGACCTGATCATCATGGCGGCCGCAGACCTCTTGATGGCGGCCATAATCTTCTTCTGGTACAAGGACTTTTTGGCCATGTCCTTCGATACCGAGTTCGCCCGCGCCCTCGGCGTCCCGGTGGAACGCATGCACGACCTTTTGCAAGCCCTCATCGCCGTGGCCGTGGTGCTGCTCATCCAATTGGTGGGACTCGTGCTCGTCATGGCGCTTTTCACCATCCCGCCCATGGTGGCCGAAACCCATACCCGCTCGTTGGGACAGACCATGATCCTCGCCACCCTCATCTGCGTGGGAGTGACTCTCAGCGGGCTGGCCCTGGCTGTCGCCGCCAACCTCACGTCTGGAGCCGCCATCGTGGCCGTGGCCGTGGCGGTTTGTATGCTGAACGCCGTGCTCACCCGGAGACGTCCACGGAACTCCCCCCTTGCATAAGGAGCATCGTTATGCGCGCGTTTTTTCTCGGATTCCTCCTGCTGTGCACGGCCTGCGCCACGCTCACACCGGAAAAGCCCCGCCAATCAGCAATCCAGAACGAGCCCCCCTCCGCCCCAACGCCCGCCGGCCCCACGGAAGCCGCCACGTCGCCCGACACCCCTTGCCTACCCTGTGCCCAGGCGCACGAAGCGGCCAGCAACGCAGCCTGCTTTCACCTCGTCCCTGGCGCCCCGGCCCAAAAAGACAAAAAAGGAAAGACCATCCGTCCTGGTCGGATGTGCCAACCGCAAAGCCTCATCTACGCCCGCTGCCGCTCGGGTATCGTGACCTGTAAGCTCGGCAACACCAGCCCGGAAGGGTGGTTCGCCTGCGCCCAAAAAGCGGGGAACACCACCTCAACCCCTCAGGCAGGCGCGGTGATGGTGCTGGCGGCCAATGCCAAGCGCAAGATGTTTACCGGCCACCCCGTGTACGTGGAAAAGGTCTGCCGGGAAACGGACGGCACCTGGACACTCACCATCAGCCATACCAACTACGACCGGCAATGCCACTTGGACCAGAATGCCCTCGTCCGCTTCGATCCCAGGACCATGACGGCGACATTCCGCAGCGGCCCATGGGCACCGTGGGCCAAAGGCCTGCGCGTCTTGGGATTCATTGTCCGCTAGCGCGATGGCGGACGATCCAGGAGACTTTGCACCGTCCGCACCAGCTCGTCCACATCCGAACTCTTGACCACATACGCATCTGCGGCGATGGATTTGAGGTCGTGCCGGAAGCAATCGTAGGCGGTGCACAACACCACCGGCAGATGGGGATGCCGGGTGCGGATCCTTTGCAGAAGATCCAAGCCACTCGCCCCTTCTCCCAAGCGAATGTCCAAGACCACAAGATCTGGCGCGAGGCGATCTAAAACGGCGTCCACATCTTCCGACGTGCCGTCAAACGCCTCGGCCACCAACCCCAAACGACGAAACTCCTCCGTGTAGAGCAGTCGGATGAGGGGTTCGTCATCAATCACGAGTACGGTGGGCATAAGGCACCTCCTGCGCAATCCCTCTACCATACGAGACTTCCGGACCCAAGCAAAAAACAACCATATTCAAGGGAGAATACGACGATGATCACCGTCCATCTCGAACCCGAAGGTGGCACCCTCACCTTCCCCCGCATCACTACGGTGCTGCAATTGCTTCATAAAACCGGCCGCAAACCCGGCCGGGCCATCGTTATTCGGGGAACGGAGCTGCTCACTCCAGACCGGCGCCTGGCCGCCGGCGACACCATCATCCTGCGCGACGTGGGATCCCGGGGGTAAACCGATGAAATGTACGCGTTGTCGTGAACTCGCCGCCGTGGCCCTGCCGAGTCACCACTCGGCCTTTTGTCCGGAGTGTTTCCTCCTCTTTTGCCGCCGCATGGTGGAACGCGCCATCCACGACCATGCCATGTGCACCCCGGAAGACCGCATCCTCGTGGCCCTTTCCGGCGGCAAGGACTCCCTGTCCCTGGCCTGGCTGCTGCGCGAGCTCGGCTACCAGGTGACCGGCCTGCACATCGACCTGGGGATTCCAGGATCCTCTGCCGTGGCCCGCCGCATCACGGAAAATTTCTGTGCTCGCCAGGGCATCGCACTCCATGTGCTCGAGATGGAAGCCATGGGCCTCGGCATGGCCCAGGTACGCCAACGGGTCAAACGCCCCATCTGCTCGGTATGCGGTCAAACCAAACGCTATTTCTTCAACCGTTTTGCCCTGGAAAACGGTTTTTCCGTGCTCGCCACGGGGCACAATCTCGATGACGAGACCTCGCGCCTCCTGGCCAATGTCCTGCGTTGGGATGCCGACTTTCTGGCCGATCAAGGACCGGTGCTGTCCGCGCAGGAAGGCTTTGTCCGCAAAATCAAACCGCTCTACCGCCTGACGGAATTCGAGACCGCCAACCTGAGCTTCCTTCTCGGCATCGAGACCGCCTCGGCCCCGTGCCCCTACAGCGCCAAGGCCACCTTTCCGGTGTACAAGCACCTCCTCGCCGATTTGGAAGACCGCCAGCCGGGCCGCAAACTCCAATTCTACGAAGGCTTCCTCAAACACGGCCGCAAGCACTTCGCCTCCCACAGCACCCCCGACCTTACCCCCTGCGTCCGCTGCGGCTCCCCGACCTCCACGGAGCTCTGCGGGGTGTGCCGGCTCAAGGCAATGATGACGAGCGAGGCCGATCTCCCGGAGGCAAGGGATAACAGGCAAGGGATAACGTCCTTGACAGCGGCCAACAAGCCTGACTAACGAGTCATCTTTCCTTGCTCGCCCCCCATGGGAGCGGGCTATAACCCACAAGGAGGACAATCATGACAAGGTACGAGCAGCTGCTCCTTTTCAGCCCGGAATTGGGCTCCGAGGAGCGCCAGGCCGTGCTGGACCGCCTGGGCGCCGTCATCGAGCGCGAAGGTGGACAGATCCTGACGGTGGATGATTGGGGCATGAAGGATACTGCCTATCCGGTGCGCAAGTTCACCCGCGGACACTACGTGCGCTTGGAAATGGCCATGCCGGGCGCGGCGGTGGCCGAATTGGAGCGCAACGTGCGTATCAGCGAAGGAATCCTCAAGTTCATCACCGTGCGTCTGGCCGACGCCGCCCAGCAGGAGGCCTAATCCATGTCCCAGCCCAAAAGAAAGTTTACTCCGCGCAAAAAGTTCTGCCGTTTCTGCGACAACCCTGAACTCCCCTTGAACTACAAAAATCCGGACGTACTTGCGGATTTCATCACCGAGCGCGGCAAGATCATTGCCAGCCGCGTCACCGGGACCTGCGCCAAACATCAGCGCGCTCTGACCCGGGAAATCAAGCGGGCTCGCCAGATGGCACTTCTCTACTACACCGCCACCCACAGCACCGACGTGCTCAAAAAGTCCAAAATCTAGGAGGCTGCCATGATGAAAGTCATTCTGCGCGCCGATGTGGACAACTTGGGCCGTCTGGGAGACATCGTCACCGTCAAGCCCGGCTACGGCCGCAACTACCTGTTGCCTCAAGGACTGGCTTCTTTGGCCACTCCTTCCAACCTCAAGGTCTTCGAACAGGAACGCAAAAAGCTGGAAGCCAAGAACAACGCCCTGCGTGCTGCGGCACAGGAGCTGGCGGACAAGCTGGCCGCTGCCCAGGTGCGCATCGAAGTGCGTGTGGGCGAGAACGACAAGCTCTACGGCTCTGTGACCAGCACCCAGATTGCCGAAGCCTTGGCCGCCCAAGGGATCGAGGTGGATCGCCGCAAGATCCTCTTGGCAGAGCCCATCCGCTCCCTGGGCGTGTACACCGTGGAAGTGAAACTCCACCCTGAAGTGGTCGCCACGCTGCAGGTGGAAATCGCCAAGCCGGGTCAGCCTGCCGCGCAAGAGCCCGCTGCCGATGCCCCCGCGGAAGACATCGAGTAATTCCCGCCGTTCCGAGGACGCCGTGCATGCGGCGTCTTCGGAACTTTTGCGCAAAGTCCCCCCGCACAACCTGGAGGCCGAACAGGCCGTGTTGGGCGGGATTTTTTTGCACAACGAACTGTTCCACCAACTCGTCGACATCATCTCTGCCGACGATTTCTACTCCCCCGCCCATCGCACCATCTACGCCGCCTGCGAGGAACTCTACCGCCGCGGGCAACCCATGGACCTGGTGACCGTCGCCGAGCACCTCGCCTCCCATGGCCAATTGGATGCCGTGGGCGGCTCCGTATACTTGGCCTCGCTCACCAACGCCGTGGCCTCCGGGGCCAACGCCGTCTTTCATGCAGGGATCGTCCGGGACAAGGCGGTGCGACGCCGGCTCATCCAAACCGCAGCGGAAGTGCTTACTTCCTGCTTCGAGAACGCCGAAGACACCGAACACCTTCTCGACGACGCCGAACAGCGCATCTTTGCCGTGGCCGAGGCCAAAAGCCGGCCCAGCTTCATCTCCAGCAAAGACCTCATCACCCGCGTCTTCGAACAGCTCGAAACCCGCGCCGGCCAAGGGGATCTCATCACCGGGGTGCCCACCGGCTACTTGGACTTCGACCGCATGACCGCAGGTCTTCAGCGCTCGGACCTGATCATCGTGGCAGCCCGGCCGTCCATGGGCAAGACGGCGCTCGCCCTCAACATGGGCATGCGCGCCGCGGTGCACCACGGGGTGCCGGTGGCCATCTTCTCTCTGGAGATGTCCATGGAGCAGCTCATGATGCGTATGCTCGGCTGCCACGCCCGCGTGGACTTGTCCCGTCTGCGCACCGGCTTTCTCAACGATGAAGACTGGGCCCGCCTCTACCAAGCGGCAGACGAGCTCTCCCACGCCCCCATCTTCATCGACGACACCCCGGCCCTGTCCACTATGGAGATCCGCGCCCGCTGCCGTCGGCTCAAGGCGGAAAAAAACATCGGCCTGGTGATCGTGGATTACCTGCAGCTCATGCGCTCCAGCCGCTCCCAAGACTCCCGCGAGCAGGAGATCTCCGACATCTCCCGCAGCCTCAAGGCCTTGGCCAAAGAATTGGACATCCCGGTGGTGGCCCTGGCCCAGCTCAACCGCAAAGTGGAAGAACGCTCGGATAAACGCCCCGTGCTCTCGGACCTCCGCGAATCCGGCGCCATCGAACAGGACGCCGACGTCATCGTCTTCATCTACCGGGATGCGGCCTACAACAAGGCTGAAGACAACCCCAACAAGAATATCGCCGAGATCATCATCGGCAAGCAGCGCAACGGCCCTGTGGGGAGCCTGCGTCTTGCCTACTTTGGTCAATACACGGCATTTGAAAACCTCACCGATGCGGGGATCCCATCGGAGCACGGCCTCTAACCCCAACCTGCCGAGGACGCCATGCACCACGCCTTCTGCCCTGAAGAATTCTGGTCCCAGGATACGCTGCGCGCCGTCCAATCCGCTCGCCTGCAATCGATTATCGAGGCATCCGCCCGCTCCCCCTTCTATGGCCAGCGTTTTGCCGAGCTCGGCATCGCCCCTGGAGACATCCGCAGCGTCGACGACATCCGGCACCTTCCCTTCACCACCAAAGACGACCTCCGGGCCGCCTATCCGGACAAGATGCTCACCCTGCCGCTACGCCAGATGGCGCGGTTGCACGCCTCTTCCGGCACCACCGGCGCGGCCACCGTGGTGTACTATACCCACAACGACCTGGCGGCCTGGGCCGATTTAGTGGCCCGCTGCATGCACATGACCGGCATCCGCGCGGACGACACCTTCCAGAACATCGCCGGCTACGGACTCTTCACCGGCGGCCTTGGATTTCACTACGGCGCCGAGCGCCTGGGCTGTCTCACCATCCCTGCCGGGGCGGGGAATTCCAAGCGCCAGCTGAAGCTCCTGGAAGACTTCCGGGTCACAGCGGTCCATATCATCCCCTCCTACGCCCTGCATCTGGCCTCGATGATGGAGGAAATGGATTTCGACCCCCAGCGCCTTGCCCTGCGCATCGCCCTCATCGGCGCAGAGCCCCACACCGAGGCCATGCGCCGCCGCATCGAATCCTTCTTCGGGGTGCGCGCCTACAACTCCTACGGCCTTTCGGAAATGAATGGTCCGGGGGTGGCCTTCGAATGCCCGGAGCAAAACGGCATGCACCTGTGGGAAGACGCCTACATCGCGGAGATCATCGATCCTGCCACCGGAGATCCAGTGCCGGAAGGCCAGGTGGGCGAGCTGGTGCTCACCACCCTCACCCGGGAAGGGATGCCCCTTATCCGCTACCGCACCCGGGACCTCACCCGGTTTCTGCCCGGCCAGTGCCCCTGCGGCCGGGCCCATCGCCGCATCGACCGTATCAGCGGCAGGGCCGACGACATGATCATCCTCAAGGGGGTCAACATCTACCCCATGCAGGTGGAAAGCGTGCTCATGAGTATTCCCGAGGTGGGGCAAAACTACCTCATCGTCCTCGAGCGCGAAGGATTTCTCGATCAGATGCGGGTCAAGGTGGAGATCAAGGACGAATTCTTCGTGGAAGACATGCGGGTACTCAAGGCCCTGCAGCAGCGCATCGCCGCCAAATTGCGGGACGAGATCCTCATCACCCCGCGGGTGGACCTGGTGGAGAGCAACTCCCTGCCCAAGAGCGAAGGCAAGGCAGTGCGGGTACAAGACCTCCGGCCCAAGGAGTAGCCTCTCTTCGATCCTCCACGGATACGCGGGAGCGCTTCAGTCGTGCTGCGGCGCTTCCGCTGTGTTTCCAATGTGACACACGTGTTTGTCCGCCCCCCGAAAGGCCGATTCCAGCACCGAATCCGCAACCTCGCGCTGCTCTCGGTAAATGCGCTGGCACATTTCTTTGACCGCCCTCCGAGCCACTTCCTCGGCAGGAGGCTGTGGCCACGGCAAAAGCCCGAGAGAGACCGGGTCCACCAACGGCAAGGCAAGGGAGGCGTCCAGAGAGCACAACTCCGCCCCACAGCCCAAAATGGCGGCCTTGTCCTGGGCAGCGGGGTCCAGACGCCGTGCGAACTCCAGACTCTCCGAGGGGCGATAGGCGGCGTTGATGTGCTCGATACGGGCGTTGAGCTCGGCACACAGCGAGAGCGCCTGCTGGTATCCCGGGGTATGGAGCACGCGGCCCGGGAGGCTTGGATCCGGATACGGCCGGCCATGATGGTATTCCTCAAGGGTATCGGCCCAGTGTTCGTACACCGCCCAGACGATTTTGCAGTAGAGCCCCTGACGGGTGAAGCTGTGGGGGCGGGGAAACTGCACCAAGCACGCCTGGACCTCGTAGAGACGCGCTTCGGGCAGACGAACGCCCAAGCGCTCAAGCAACGCACGGGTGTTGGCTTCCCCCCCCAGGACGCAATTCAAGGCCGCAGTCCACGTCTCGAGCTTTTGGGAGATGCGATGCACCTTCTGCGCCCAGTCCATGAGCAGCGCGCGGTCACGCTCCACCGCCTTGCGGGCCCCGAAAAAGGTATCCGCAGCCTGGCGGAGGCTTTCATAGCGCAGCCCTTCGGCCCACTCCTCCATGCGTCCCATGCACCCTCCATGGTGTCCGGCCTTGCTTGCCCTGCGCCGAGGGTGGCATGATCAACCGCGGCGCGGGGGGGTCTCCGCCTCCTCTCTGATGGTGCGATGTGGCATGAACACCGCACGACGGAAACGGTAATGGAGCAACCGTCTCTCGTGTGAGAGAGCTCCAGGAGCACATCATGCCAACTTACCCAACTGCTTCTTTGATCTCAACGCTCGTGCTGGCGGCCATTGTACTTGTTTCCTGTTCGGGAAACGTCCCCGCAAGCCTGGGCGTTTCTGACGCAAAACTGGCACCCTGCCCAGCATCACCGAACTGCGTGTCCAGTGATGCGCAGGACCATGAACATCGGATTACCCCACTGTACACCATCGGTCCCCCCGAGGACGCCTGGATGGCCGCCAGAAATTGGGTGGCAAATCTCCCGCGTACCCGCATTGTGACGGAAAGAGCGGATTATCTGCACGCCGAGTGCCGAAGTGCGCTGTTCGGTTTTGTGGACGATCTTGAGCTCAATCTGCGGCCTTCGGAAAGGATCATTGCGGTGCGCTCCGCCGCCCGTTTGGGGTATTCAGACTTCGGCGTCAACCGTCGTCGGGTTGAAGCGCTGCGGGCCGCCCTCATCCGCCAAGGAGTGGGGAAATAACCTGCCCCTCTCTGCGCCGCTGTAAAGCGAGGCAAAAGCCCTCCCTGATGATTGACACCCCCAAAGCCTTGCCGCTATGGGCCTTTCCCTCACGGGGCGTAGCGCAGTTTGGTAGCGCATCGGTTTTGGGAACCGAGGGCCGCTGGTTCGAGTCCAGTCGCCCCGACCACGACAAAACGGGCCATGGAAAACTCCAGGCCCTTTTTTCGGTCCTTGATCGGCCTCTCCGGCACCAACCCGTCTTCCAACACTTTGTCCCGCCCCTTGCCACAGCCCAGCCGCCACACTAGTGGCCTGGCATGCGCCGTCTTCTTTCCCTCCTTTTCTGCCTCCTGCTCATACCTGCCGCAGCCCAGGCGCTCACACTGCGCATCAGCGGAGCGCCCGCCGAGGTGGAGACAGCCTTCCGTCAGGAGAGCCAATTCCTCGACCCGGATCTCTCCCAGGACGTCCCTGGCCTGCAGCAGGAACTCCGCCTCCAGCGCGATACCACCACCTTGGAAGAGATTCTCCAGAGTTTCGGCTACTTCCAGGCCAAGATAGCAAACACCCTCAACGCCACCGACGTCTCCTTCACGGTCACTGCCGGCCCTCGCTTCACCTTTGCCCAGCCCTCCCTGGAGGCCCCAGAGCTCCCTGCAGAACTTCACGCCCAATTGACCGAGCGCCTCGGGCCCGTATCTGCGCCCCATCCCTATTTCGCCGGCACCGTCCTCGATACCGAGGCCGCCCTGCTCGCGCTCCTTCGCCAAAACGGATACCCACGCCCCACGGCCAAACGCCGCGTGGTCGCCCACCACGCCACGCGTACCGTCACCGTGGCCTGGAAGCTCGACCCCGGCGCCCCGCGCGTCTTCGGAAACGCCACCGTGGACATCCCCCCGGCCCTCGATCCCGCCTACGTCGAACGCCGCCTCAAGTGGCAGGTCGGCACCCCCTATGACGTGCGCGCGGTGGACGCCACCCGCATCCGGTTGCTGCGCACCGGGCTCTTTTCCGCACTCCAGGTGGAAGAAGACGATACCACTCCAGGAGAGGCGCTGCCCATGCGCATCCGCGGGCAACTGGCCCCGCCGCGCACGGTCCGCGCCGGGCTCTGGTACTTCACCGACGGCGGCCCCGGCGTGGAAGGCGGGTGGGAGCACCGCAATTTTTTGGGCGCAGGCGAGCGTTTCACCACGGACCTCACCCTGTCCCAAGACCGCTCCCAATGGGAAACCCAGCTCGTCTTTCCGGATGCAGTCGGCGTAGACCGACGTTTGGTGCTCTCCGGCAAGGCCCTGGATGAAACCACCAAGGCCTACCGCACCCGAAGCATCACCGTGGGGGGGCTGCTCAACATGGACCTGGACAGCCGCCTGGGGGTGGAAGGAGGGCTCCGCTATCGCTTGAGCCGCGTGGACGGCACCACCCGCGAGACCCACAATCTCCTTTCCACGCCCATGCAGGTGAGTTTTTCCAACGTCACGGACCTTCTGGACCCCCGCCAGGGTGTACGCCTCACCTTTCAAGTGGAGCCCTTCACCTCCCTTCAGGACGCAAGCCGATCTTTCCTCCTGACCTCGGTATCGGGGCGCGCGTACCTTCCCTTGGGGCCGCGCCTGACCCTGGCGCTGCGCGGCCGCAGCGCCGCCATCACCGGCGTGGGCAGAGACCGCGTGCCCCAAGATGTCCGCCTCTACGCCGGCGGGCCGCAGTCCATTCGGGGTTTTGCCTACCAAAGCGCCGGGCCCTTGGACGCCGACGACGCCCCCGAAGGCGGACTCACGGCGGTAGACGGGTCTGCGGAACTGCGCTGGTGGGTCACCGACACCTGGGGGATCGCCGCCTTTGTGGACGGCGGCGGCGCCTTTGCCCAGCACACCCCCAATCGCCTGGGCGACCTCTTTTGGGGGGCAGGGCTTGGTCTGCGCTACGCAACTCCCATCGGCCCGCTGCTCCTGGATGCCGCCGTGCCTGTGGCGGGAAGACGCGACAGCGACGCCCCATTCCAAATCTATATCAGCTTCGGACAGGCCTTTTGATGACCCGCCGCCACCTCGCCATCACGAGCAGCATCATTCTTGCCGTCCTCGGCCTTGCGGCCTTCAGCCTGACCACGCAGCCAGGCCGAGATCTCCTTGCCCACGGCATCTCGTGGCTTGTGAGCTCCCCCGAACAGCACGTGACCCTCTCGGGGCTCGACATCGACCGCCGAGGGAGCATCTTTGCCGAGCACGTTCAAGTGGAAGACGCCCGCGGAGTCTGGATCCGCGCACGCCACATCGCCATCGCCCCCAAGTGGCGCCACGTGCTCGCCGGCGATTTCGCGCTGCAGACCATCCGTGCAGCACACGTGCAGCTGGCGCGCCTGCCGCAGGCGTCTTCTTCCCCAAGTGCGCCGCCAGACCTCGAAATCCCCCCAGTGACGGTGGAAGCCATAACCCTCGAAGAATTGCGGCTGGAGGCCCCAGTCGCGGGAAGCCCGCTACGGGCCGCCATCCAGGCCAGCGTGCGCTGGCAAGCCCCCCTGTGGCGGGCAGAACTCTTGGTCCAGGATTTGGAGGGCGACGGAATACTCACCGCCCAAGGCCATGGAAACGCGCAAGAGGCCATGCTCCAAGCGCGCTTGACCGAAGAGCGCGGCGCACTCCACCGCCTGCTCACCAACGCTACCGGCCCCATAACGATGCAGCTCACCGCAAGCGGTCCTCTGCACGCCTGGCGCGGCCAGATCACGCTCCACCTCGCCGACCTCGCCGCAGCCAACGCCGACTTTCAGATGGAAGGCGACCGCCGACTGCACGTCCATGCGGAAATGCATGCCGGAGAAGCGCTGCCCGACTGGACCCGAGAGCCGCTGCGAGCAGAAGCCACCCTCGTCTGGGATGCTCGCGGGATCAAAGTCCCGCACCTCACCCTCGCGCACCCTGTGGTCACCGTCACCGCCCAAGGACGGATGGACGGCAGCCGCGGCGCGTGGAACGCCACCGTGAACGCAACGCAAGACGAATTCACGGCCGCCTGGAGCGGCAGCCTGCACCACGACGCCCAGGGCGCCTCGTGCGCTGGACAGGCGCACGTACAGTGGACGCAAGGACGCGATCCCATCTTCGCCGAAGCGGGCGGCGACATCCATGTGACCTGGGACGGGCCGTGGGAGACCCGCTGGGACGTGACCGCCACCCTGGCATCCTCCGGGCCGTGGCGCGGGCACTTGGAACTCGCCGGCCCGGCCCTCGCGCCTCAAGGGACGCTCCGCCTGCGCCTCGTGGAGCGTCCGCCCCTTCCCCTCGTGCTCACCCGCCTCTTGGGCGCGGCCCCTGCGGTATCCGCACAGTGGGCTGTGGCCGAAGGCACGCTCCATCTGCGTAAGCTGCACCTGGAAGCGCCGCTCAGCGCCCAGGGGGAAATGCAGGTGGCGGCCCATGGCATCACCACGCATGTGGATATGCGCCTTGCCCCTCAGGCGCTCGACCTGACCCCGCAAGGAGGCCAGGCACGCCTGGAAGGCACGTGGCCCCACGACATCACCGCCGCATTCCACCTGCCGCGCGTCGACCTGGCCCCGACGGGCGCAGCGCCGGGGCTTGGCGACCTTCGCGGCCGGGTGCGCTGGCAGCAGCCCCGGATCACCCTGGAGGCCACGGCTACGGCACACGGGATCCCTCTCAAGGCCGCCGTGCAGGGGGCGTATACATCCACGGCGCTGCGTGTCGACACGGGACGCCTGGAAGCCGGCCCCAACCAGTTGACCTGCTCCGGGACCTGGGATCCCCAGACCGCACGTCTTACGGGCCAAGCCCAGCTCCACGCCCCGGACCTTGGCTCCGTAAGCCGTTGGCTCGGGGCCAGTCTGCAGGGAAGCCTCAGCGCAGATACCACAGTACGCACCCAAAAAGATACGCGCCGCATCACTGCGCACGGCCACGGCCAGGTGGACGGCGCAGGCTGGACAAGCGGCGCCATGGAATTTTCCGGCGAGCTCCAAGACTCCCGTCTCGAGGCCCGGCTTTCCCTCAAGGGCCCGCAGATCGGAACCATATCCCTGGACTCCACGCTCCTCACCCTCGCCGGCCCCCTGGACGAGCTGACGGCAGAGCTCCGCGCCCAGGCCAACACCAACACGGTGCGCGCCACCGTGCGCACGCATCAGGGGTTTCCCCCCAAAAGAATCGAAGTCAGTACGCTTTCCGGCCGGATTCTCGGGCTCGCCCTCTCCCAGACAACCGCGCTGCGCCTCACACTGGGAAAAGAGGAGATCTCCTGGAGTCCCTGGCAGCTCCAACTAGGCTCCACTCGATTCACCGCCCAGGGCCGTGTGGGGCAGACGCTGGACGCCCGCGTGGGCATCCACGGAAGCCTCGCCCCCATCCCCGGCCTTGCCGGTCTCGTGAACCAGCGCCTTGCCGGAGAGGTCAACGCCACGGCCACGCTGTCCGGCCCATCCAGCGATCCCCGCGTGCATGTGCAGGCGGTGGCCCAAGCGGTGCGCTACGAACACCTCCAATGGGGCATCCTCTTCCAGCACGGTCGCGGCCGCGTGGAAACCACCGCTGACGGCATGGTCTTGGCGCTCCAAGGCCAAGACGCCCACAACGGCACGGCCCGCTTCACCGGCAGGTGGAACCTGAAAGATACCGCCCGCATCCAAGGGCAGCTCGCGGCCTTTACCCTCATGGACACCGATACCGCCCAAGTGGCGGCCTCAGGCGCCATCGAGCTTCTCTGGCAGAAGGCGGGCCGCATCACCGCCGACCTAGAGATCCCCAAGGCCCATATCCGCCTGCCGCGCAACCTGACGACCATCCCACGGCTGGATGTGGAAGAAGTCCCCCCTGCGGCAGCAGCATCGCAAGCGTCCGCGGCCGCTCCCCTTGCCTTGGACGTGCAGCTGCGCACCACCGCGCCAGCCACAGTCCAGGGGCATGGTCTCGCCAGTGCCTGGGACGCGCGGCTCCACGTGACCGGAAATACCGCGCACCCGGCCCTGGATGGAGCCTTGCGCCTCCGCCAGGGGACCTGGCAATTTCTGGGCCGGCGCTTCGACCTCACCCAAGGCCGCATCCATTTCCCCGAGCCTGACCGGCCCTTCGTGGACCTCACCGCCCGCGCCACCGCCCCGGGCATCGAGACTACGGCCCGTATCCTCGGGCCGGTGGACGCCTTGCATCTGGACCTTACCTCCACCCCGACGCTCCCCACGGAAGAGATCCTGGCGCGCACGCTTTTTGGCCGCGCCCTGCGGCAAATCTCTCCCTTCCAGGCCCTGCGCCTGGCCCAAACCGCGGCGAGCCTCAGCAACCCCAACGGGGCGGGAGGCTCACTTGCCGCGCTCGAAGCACTGGAGGCCAAGATCCGCAGCACGGGCCTCGACGTGGGTACCGACGCCCAAGACAATCCCACCATCGGCATCGAGCGCGAGATCGGCGACTACCACATCCGGGCGGAGCGCAGCCTGGGCGGCGGAGACAGCACCTCGGTGGAGGTACAAATCACCCCCAACCTTGGGGTGCGCACGGAAATAGGCGACGACTCCCGCCAAGGAGCCGGGGTACAGTGGAGCATGGACTACTAACCCCGCGGATTACTTCCTGGTGAGCTTGCGCACCTCGGTTGCAGCAATCTCCTCGATCATACTTGGTCCCTGGGGCAGGCGTTCCACGGCGTAAATCCCCACCGGCCGTTCCTTGCCCTTGACCGCCACCCGTTCCAGCCCCCGTATGCGCACCGGGCCCAAGGCCTCGGCCAACAGGGCGTCACGAATACGCTCCAGGGTATTGTCCGTGATGAGCAAAGGGACCTCGTAGATACGGGTCAGCCCCTCCACCCGGGAGCCGAGGTTCACCTCGTCGCCGATGACAGTATAGTCCATTTTCTTGCCTTCCGCGCCGATGTTGCCCACGACCACGGCCCCGGAATTGATGCCGATGCCGCACGTGAGCACCGGCTTTCCCGCGGCCTGCCAGGCAACGGAAAGTTCGGCCAGACGGTCGAGCATGCCCAGACCGCAGGCAACGGCGCGCAGGGCGTGGTCCGGCTGGTCCACCGGCGCCCCCCAGAAGGCGAGGATGGCATCGCCGATGAACTTGTCCAACGTGCCATCATGCTGGAAGACCACCTCGGTCATGGCGCCGAGGTACTCATTGAGAATGGCCACCACCTCTTCCGGGGGATGGTGCTCCGAAAACGAGGTAAAACCTTTGACGTCGGCAAAGAGCACCGTGATCTCGCGACGGGAACCGCCAAGGCGGGCGGCCTCCGGATTGCGCACCAATTCCTCCACCAACTTTTCCGTGACGTACGAGGCGAACATGCGCCGAATCTGTCGGGCGTGGCGCTCTTCCACCGCATAGGCGTAGGCCGTGGTCACCCCTGCTGTGGCCAGGGTCGTGGCCACGGGCATGGCTGCGGGAAGCCACCAGCTCCAGCGCACAAAAGCCAAATACCCGCCTCCGACGACACCGAGCGCCCCCAGCAAAACCACCACGGCGGACACCGACGCCGGGAGCCACGCCAAAACCAGCACGGACACCACGCCTATGGCCGCCGTGACCGCAGGCTCCACCCACGAGGGCGCATCGCGCAACAGTCGCCCCTCGAGCAGGGCGGCAAGGACCGAGGCATGTTTTTCGATCCCCGGCATGGCCGGCGAGGTGGGGGTCACCCGTAGGTCGTACACCCCCACCGCCGTAGCTCCCACCAAGGCAATGCTCCCCGCAAGATTCACCTTGCCGTCGAGCACGTCCGCCACGCTGACCCGACGAAATGTCCCCTCTGGCCCGTAATAGGGAATACGCATACGGCCCCACGAATCCAGCGGGACGAAGCGATCCCCCAAAACCAAGCCTTGGCCGGCGACGTACTGGATCCTCCCCTCGGGAAGGCCCCAATACACGGCTGCGGCCCGCACCGCCACCGACGGCTGGAAATATCCCTCATGGGCCACGACGGCCAGCTCGTGGCGCAGCACGCCGTCGGCATCAGGCAGCATATTGATATGCCCCAGGGCCATGGCCTGATCCACCAGTTCCGGCCGTGGCACCAACGCGCCTCGCGCCTGGATGGGAGGATAGCGGCGCAGATGCTCCAGGTTGCTGACCCGAAGGGGACTCATTTGTGCCACCACGGAAGTGTCCTGATCGGGATGGTCGGCCTCGAAATCGAAGGCCAGGGGGAGGATGGCATTGCCAGAACGCTCCAAGGCCGCAGCCAGTTCGGCATCTCCTTGGGCGGCTTCGCTCCAAATGATATCGTACACCACAAGCTCCGCGCCGGCGCGAGTCAGGGCGTCCACCACCCGGGCCATAGTAGACCTGGACCACGGCCAGCGGCCCAGACGTTGGATACTCTTTTCGTCAATGGCCACGATGACCACCGACGGTGGGGCAGAGATCGGTCCGCGCCACCGCAAGCGATAGTCGCCCAACCATTCGTCGAGATTTTCCACGACCTGCGGCCGCCACACGGCAAGCAGCACCCCCAAGGCCACGACCCCCAAGCCGATGATCACCCGCCGCCACCGTCCCATATGCGCCTCCATGCTCTATGCATCCCCCTGATCCATGCCGAAGAAGCGCACAAAAAAAAAGGCCCCACCGCCTTTTGACGTTGGAGTCCTGCGCCGATACAGACACGCCTGCCGCCCTGCCCCCGGGAAACGCGGCCAGCGCGGCGCGCGCTCAAAAACAAAGCGGGTCACAGCCAACGCTGCAACCCGCGAGAAAAACCTGGTGCGCAATGCAGGAATCGAACCTGCGACCTTTAGCTCCGGAGGCTAACGCTCTATCCAACTGAGCTAATTGCGCACGGGAGAAGCCCTCTAAGAAGGAGACCGTACTCTTGTCAAGCACATTGATGATCCGACGCATTCTTCTGGCCATCACCGGCGCCAGCGCCATGCCCTATGCCCAGGCCCTCGCCGAAGTACTCGGAGCCCACCCCCAGGTGGAGCTCCATGGCATCATCTCCCCTGGAGGCCAGCTGGTGCTCCAGCACGAAGGCCCGCCCCAGGAAGCGATCACCCGACACTTTGCCGCCGTCCACGAAGCGCATGATCTCGCCGCGCCGCCATCGAGCGGCTCCTGGATGCATCACGGCATGATCATCTGCCCGTGTTCCATGGCCACCCTCGGGGCTCTTGCTTCAGGCGCGGGCCGCAACCTGGTGCACCGGGCCGCGGACGTCACCCTCAAGGAACGCCGCCCCCTCATCCTGGTTCCCCGGGAAACGCCGCTTGCGGAAATCCATCTGCGCAACCTCCTGCGCCTTGGCCGCATGGGAGCGGTCATCATGCCTCCCTGCCCTGGATTTTACCACCACCCCCGCACCATCGAGGATCTCACCCGCACCTTTGCAGGACGGGTCCTGGACCAACTGGGCCTGCCCCATGATCTCGCGCCTCGCTGGGGCGAACCCGAACTTGCCCCGCAGGAGGCTTCCTGCTAGCCCGCCTTCCCATGGACGAACTCGCTGCAACCATTCAGCATCTGGCCATCATGGCCGTGCCGTTTCTCGTGGGCATCACCTGCCATGAAGTGGCCCACGGATGGGTCTCGTACCTTCTGGGGGATCCCACGCCCAGGCTGGCCGGCCGCCTCACGGCCAACCCCTTGCGCCACCTCGACCCCCTGGGGACCCTCGCCCTTGTACTCACCCAGGCCATCGGCTGGGCCAAGCCGGTGCCCGTGGACCCACGCTACTACGCCTCCCCGCGCCGGGACATGGTGCTCGTGGCCCTGGCTGGCCCTGCGGCTAATCTCGTCGTGGCGTTTGCTTTCGCACTCCTGTTTTGGGGGCTCGAAAGCCTGCCCGTCGATTGGAGCACCCCCCAGGCGGCCTTTTGGGGCCGCCCCCTGGCCGGCATCGCCCTCGCCGGGGTCTCCATCAACGTCGCCTTAGCGGTCTTCAACCTCCTGCCGATCCCACCTCTCGACGGCAGCAAGGTCGTCGCCTGGCTCTTACCGCCCCACCTGGCAACCCAGTACCTTCGTTGGGAGCGCTTCGGCTTCATCGCCATCCTCATCCTCGCCATGACCGGAGCCCTCTCGTTCGTCATCCGTCCTGCCCTGCGCCTGGCGCAGGCACTTTTGTTGGCATAAGGAAAACACCGCATGAAAACCGTACTCACCGGCATCACCACCACAGGCACACCCCATTTGGGCAACTACGTGGGCGCCATCCGCCCTGCCATCGCGGAAAGCCGCGACCCCGATACCCGCTCCTTTCTCTTCCTGGCGGACCTCCACGCCCTCATCAAATGCCACGATCCCCAACAGGTGCATCAGTCCACCCTCGAGGTGGCTGCCACCTGGCTTGCCTTGGGCCTTGACCCAGATGTGATCACCTTCTACCGCCAATCCGACATCCCGGAAATCCCCCAGCTCACCTGGATTCTCACCTGCATGACCGCCAAAGGGCTCATGAACCGGGCCCACGCCTACAAGGCCGCGGTCCAGGCCAATGAAGAAGAGCGCTGCGCCGATCCCGACGCCGGCATCACCATGGGGCTCTACTGCTATCCCATTCTCATGGCTGCAGATATCCTCATGTTCAACGCACACGTCGTCCCGGTGGGCAAGGATCAGGTGCAACATTTGGAAATGACACGGGACATCGCCCAGCGCTTCAATCACCACTATGGCGAGCACTTCGTACTCCCGGAAGCGCGCGTGGATGAATCGGTGGCCGTGCTGGTGGGCCTCGATGGCCGCAAAATGAGCAAAAGCTACAACAATTACATCCCGCTTTTCGTCCCGCAAAAGACCCTGCGCAAGATGATCATGCGCATGGTGACCAATTCTCAGGGCCCGGACGAGCCCAAAGATCCCAATTGTCCCATCTTTGAAATGTACCGGGCATTCGCCACCCCAGAACAGACCGAAGACATGCGGCGCCGCTTCACCGAAGGCATCGCCTGGGGAACCGTCAAGCAGGAACTCTTCGAACTCATCGATGCAGAACTCGCGGAGCCGCGCCGACGCTACGAGGAGTTGATGCGGCATCCTGAGCATATTGAAGCAATCCTTCAAAAAGGCGCGGCAAAGGCGCGGGAAGTCAGCGCCCCGTTTCTTGCGCGCATCAAACGCGCCGTGGGCATCGCCGCTTTGGGATAGTCGCAGGCTTGTGCTGGCCTTTCGTCCAAAAAGCTGCTACGGGATGGACACATCAAGGAGGGTGATTCAATGAACCTTGCCGAACACCTGGAACTGGACGACGTGGAAGAACGCCCCCGGCGGGTAATCCTCACGGTGGCGCGGCCAGACGCCCCGCTTGAAGAAGATTTCGCCAAACTGGCGCAGCGTCTTGCCCCAGAGCGGCTTTCCGATTCCGAAGTGGAAGCCATCTTGAGCGCATCTGCCCCGCAGATGGAAGCCTCCCTGCAAGAGGAGGCGCCTTCACCCGAAGAACGCCTCGTCCCCCAACCAGAGACGGGATTTCCTTGGAGTAAAGCAGCGCTTTTTGCATCCCTGACCTTCATCGTGCTCCTGGCCGCCGCGTACATGCACCTCCACACCGGGGTGCAACGCCTGACGGATGAGCTCCACGACCTGGCGGCCATCAAAGGACACGTAACCCGCCTGGACACCAAGATGGGCATCCTGGAAACCAAGGTGGCGGATCTGGAAACCCTGCCCACCAAGACCAGGGCGGCCTTGCTCTCTTCCATCCTGCAGGAAATGGCGCAAAAGACCCAGTACATGTCCGAGCAGATGTTCACCCCGGACCAGCAGGACAAGCTGCTGCGGGCCAAAGAGCTCGTCCAGCAGGTGCAAACGGAACTCGGCGCCACCCACTAACCGGATTTCCCGAAAGTTTTCCCTGACGTGCGCCTCTTTGGGGGCGCACGCTGTTTTTGAGGTCCTATGCAATCGATTCAATGGTTCCCTGGACACATGCACCGCACCCGTCGACAACTGGCGGAGCTGCTGCCCAAGACCGACGTGGTCATCGAAATACTCGACGCCCGCTTACCCGCGGCGAGCCGCAATCCCCTGCTCCACCAGCTTCGCGGCGCCAAGCCCTGCGTGGTCGTGCTCAATAAAAGCGACTTGGCAGACCCCGGCGTGACCCGGGCATGGGTGCGCCATTGGCGAGACCACGACCTCGACGTCCTTCCCCTCGTGGCCTCAGACCCCAAAGCCAGCCGCGGCGTCCTGCAGGCCGCCCGTACCCTTACGCCGCCGCGCAACTTCCGCCTGCGGCCCCTCGTGCTCCTCATCGCCGGCATCCCCAATGTGGGCAAATCGACGCTCCTCAACACCCTGGCCGGCCGCAAGGTCTCTTTGGCCGCGGACAAAGCCGCCATCACCCGCGCTCCCAAACGCATCCATTTGGACGAGGAAACCACCCTCTACGACACCCCCGGGGTACTTTGGCCCAAATTGGAAGACCAGCACGACGCCCTGCTTTTGGCCGCCTCAGGCGCCATCCGCGAAACCGCTCTCGACTTATGGACCGTGGCTGTCGGCGCAGTGGCGCTTCTGCAACAATACTACCCGGAACGCCTCAAGACCCGCTATGGGATTACCGGCGATGGCACACCGGAGGAATTTCTTTGGAACGTCGGAAAACGACGGGGCTGCCTGCGCGCCGGGGGTGTAGTGGATGAAGAAAAGGCCGCCCAAGTGCTCTTAGGCGACCTTCGCAGCGGAAAACTTGGACGGATCAGTTTTCAAAAACCGCCTGCCTAGCCTTTTCGGCGGATGAGATCGCTTAAGCGATACGAATCGAGGGTTTGCATCAAGACATTGGACGCCTCGATCCACACAAATTGGGTGACGCATTCTCCGGCCAAGGTGCATTCGCCGCACAAGCGCTCGCCGTCCGAGCAACTGGAAATGAGGAGGCGCTCTTCCAGAGCGCGCACCACATCCCCCACGGTGATCTCGTCGGCGGATTTGGCCAGCCGATGCCCACCGAACGGTCCGCGCTTACTTTGAATAAGACCACTCTGCCGCAGGCCGGTTACAAGTTTTTCCAAATATTTCTGAGAAATATTTTGCCGCGCGGCAATATCGGACGTACTTACCCACCCTGCGTCCTGGTGTAAGGCAATGTCGAGAAGCAGCCGGGTGCCGTAGCGACTCCGAGTGGTCAAACGCATGCGCCCATCTCCATTCATGATGCCGGTGCCGGCTGCACACGGGGCTGCCGGGGAAGAAACACCCGAAATTCCGTTCCCTCGCCCAAAGCGGACTGCACTTCAATGCGGCCGCCATGCTGTTGGACAACGTCATTGGCGATATACAGCCCAAGACCGGTTCCCCGGCTCCCTTTGGAAGAAAAAAACAAAGAAAACATTTTTTCTTGGGTCTGGCGATCCATACCGGTCCCATTGTCCCGCACGGCAAAGCAAACTTCGTGCGCCGTGGCCGACACGGCGAACACGACCTCATGGTGGGGCTTGGCTTCGTCATCGATGCAGGCGTCCACCGCGTTTTCGAGGATATTGACCAGCCCGGAGGAAATGACCTCCGGGTCCAAAGATACCTGTCCCAAATCCTGGGAAAAATCCCTCTGAAAGGCGACACCGTGTTTTTCCGCTTTGGGCTCTACAAAATTCGCGACACTTTCTGCAAAGGAGCGAACATCGATGTGTTGGATGTTCAATTCTCGCTCCTTGGAGTAATAGAGCATTTCCAAGACGGAGTTGCGGATACGCGCCACCATGAGTTTAACCAGCTCCACACCACTGCGGATACGGTCCATATCTCCGGTCTCGATCCCCTTTTCCAGACGGTACATCCCGCCATCAAGAGCGGTGAGCATGCCGCGCACCCCATGGGAAATAGAGCCGATGAAAAGGCCCAAAGAGGTCAGACGGCTTTGCAGTTCCCGAATCTGGGAAATATCCGTGGAAAGCTCCATGACTTCCACGATATTCCCATTTTCATCCCGAATGGGCGCGGTCATGGTGAGTACGATGCGCTGCTGGCCGCTACGCGTCGTCACTACTTCTTCCGTTTGATGCATCAACCCGTCGGCAAAGGTCGCTTCTACCGGACAATTGGGGCAGGGATGGGTGCGGTGTTTGTAAATTTCGTAGCAGTGCTCTCCAAGACAATCACCGAAATCCTCTTTGAAATGCCGATTGGCACGAACGATACGCCAATCCTTGTTCTGCACCGAAATATAACACGGCACCTCATCAAAAAGTTGGCGGCACATCTGCTGACTCATGCGTAAGATTTTGTTCTTCTCCCGCACGATATCGCATTGCTCTTGCAGGTCCAGAATATCCAAAGCGCGTTTCACCGCGATGGACAGCGCCCGTTCCCCCACAGGTTTGACCAAAATATCGGAGGCGCCGGCATCCAAAAGATCCAGCCCCTGCTCGGTTTCTCCCGGCTCCAGCAGGGCGATGACCCGGATCCGGGGAAATTGCTGCAAAATGTCGCGAAGCAAGGCTTCGCCGTCCTGCCGACAATGGCCGAGGATCAGCAACCGAGGCCGCACCTCGTGCAGAGTACGGGCGACTTCCGTGCACCGGCACAAGACCGGCCGGAAGCCATGCTCCGCCAGCACCCGGGCGAGCACCTGCCCGTGCTCCACGTCCACGGTGGCAACGACAATGGATTCACTCGCAACAATCATAACCGCATCCCACAAAAAGGAAGCCCCCACCCCAAGCGGCGGGGGCTTCGAAGTGCGTTACTCGCCGAGCGTTTCCTTGACGACCTTGAGGAGCTCCTCGCGGTCGAAAGGTTTGGTGAACGAGGCAACCGCCTTGGGGATGGCGTACTTGTTGCCGGCAAGCCCACTGATCACGATGACCGGGATGCCGCCGAACTCCTCGTCCTGGCTCAGCTGCCGGTAAAACCGGGGCCCCCACTCCTTGGGCATTTCCAGATCCAAGGTAATGAGGTCCGGACGCTCCGAGCGCACCACATCCATGGCGTCGGCCCCGTCCGTGGCCTTGCACGTGGCGTAGCCGTTGTCCTGGAAGATGTCTTCCAAGTAAGTGACAATGTTGGGATCGTCGTCGATGATCAAAATCTTCTTGGCCATGGTGTTCCCCCTTTATTCGTTGTCCACCACTTTGTCCGGACGGTTGACCGAAACCACCGGACACGATGCCCGCAACAGCACCTGCTCAAGGGTACGTCCCAACGAAGCGTCGGATGTCTCCCGAGAATGGTGCGCCATGACGATGAGATCCGCCTGGCGCTCTCGCGCATACTTCACGATTTCCACATAGGGAATACCTTCCCACACATCCGCATTGATATGGGGATAGCCCTTGGCCTGGAGCAAGTACTTCCGACGAATGCGATCCCGGGCCTCCAGCATGCGGTCGTCGATCTCCTGCTGCGAGATGAGGCCATGCTGGGATTCGATATCGATGGCATGGAACACATGGAGCTTGGCCCCCAGTTCCCGAGCTGTCTTCAGTGCGAACTGGAAGGCGTACTCCGAGGCGCGCGAGAAGTCCGCCCCAAAGACGATATTGGTGAACCCGCCCCAGAACGACGCGGCGGGACGGTTCACCACCAAGACCGGCGCCTTGGATGCCTTGGCCACCCGCTGCAAGGTGGAACCGGCAAAGTGCTTGGGATAGGCTTCGGAATCCCCCTCGCACCCGGAGGTACTCGCGCCCATGACAATGATATCCACGTCTTCCTGACGAGCCTTACGCAGGATTTCCCGGTGCGGGATCCCCACTACGGCCTCGATGGAACACCGGGCGCCGGAGCGCAGCTGGCGGTCATAGGTGTTCTTGAGCTCGTCCTGAACCCACGCGATATAATCGGCGTCCAGTTCCACCTTTTCGCCGGTACGCACGTCCACAACGATGTGGCTGAACCCACGGCTGGGAACACCAAGTACGTGGAAGACGAAAAGCTCTGCGTCATAGCGCACCGCCATGTCGAAGGCGACCCGAGCCGCAGCGTCACAGCAGGGAGATCCAGATGTGGCGAACAAAATCTTCTTGAACATCGGTCAACTCCGTTGGGTTGCGGCGCGCCTCACAGCGCGCCGTGGCTCTTACTCCTCGGGCCGCAAGTGCGGGGGCACTTCCACCATCTTGATGAGCAAGGGCTTGAGGAAAGTCCACTTGATGCCGATCTGGTACTCTTCCTCCAGATCCCGGATGGCATCCCAACAGTTGTGGCATGGAGCCACCACGAGCTTGGCGCCTGTCGCCAGAATCTGTTCCCGCTTCATCTTGAGGGCGATATTCCGTTGCTTGCGGTACCGACCGATACCATTGAAGCCGCCACCGCCGCCACAGCAATAGTTGTGCTCCTTACATGGAGCCATCTCACGGAAGTCTTCGGCGATGTGCTTCATGATGATGCGCGTACACTCACGAAGCCCCGCATTACGCACATAGTTGCACGAATCCTGGACCGTGACCGGCTCTTTGATCTTCTTCGCAGGATCGATCTTGAGCTTTCCGGTTTCCAAGGCTTCGGCCACCCACTCCACGTAATGAATGCATTCCACCGGTGGCTTGCCATCCGGACGTCCCGCCCAATACGGACCTTCAATGACCGTGGCTCGGTAGGCATGCCCGCATTCAGTAGCGACCATGCGTTTGGGGCGCAGCCGCTCCATGGCGCTGTAGATGGTCTCCACCTGCATCTTGCAGGCCTCCCAGTCCCCCGCAAACATGGCAAGGCTCGTCATCTCCCAGCCCACGCTGGGCATAGTCCAGTTCTCCCCGGCGATATGAAAGAGGATGGCAGCCTCCACGATGTCTTCCGGGTAGTGCTTGGCCTCGCGAGCGTTGATCATATACACGATGTCCGCATCTTCTTTGTCGATGGGGATCTCCAAGCACGGCCACTCGTCCTGGGCCTCTTCCACCATCCACTCGCACGTATCCACAAAGTCTTCCACAGTCACGTCCATCTGGGCGCGGAAGAGACGATGCATGCCGGAGCCGATCTTGAGCTCCCACGGCACAAAGCCCTGGGAGTGCAGAAGACCACGCAAGTAGCTGAACATGACGCCCATATCGATGCCGTAGGGGCAATAGGTGCCACAACGGTTGCAGCAGGTGCACTTGGACCAGGCCGTATCCATGCACATGCGCATAAACTCATTGGACACCTTGCCCTTACGGCGGACGATTTCTCCCAGCGTGGATTGAATCTTGTAGGACGGGACCTGGGTGGGATCCTTTTCGTTGACCGTATACAAAAAGCAACTATCCGCACATAGACCGCAATGGGCACAAATTTCCAGCCAAGTCTTGAGACGGGACTTCATGGTCTTCTGGATCGTGGCCCACAAGGCGTCGGAATCCACATCCAGCTGCTCCATTTCCGCATAGTATTGCCGCCCGTTGGTATCCGACAGCAAGGCATCGAGCTCTTCGCGGGTGGATACGGGCTTCTTATTACAAAGTTTTCCTTCGGGCATGGTCCATTCCTCGCTTACCAGTCAAAATTGGTCTTCATTCCACCGCGCTTGATACCAAAGTCCATCCCCAGCTGAATGCGCGTACAGAAGAACAAGGCAATATGCGCCAGCTTGGTAAAAGGAGCCGCAAGCAACACCACATGACCGCAAAGGATGTGCAGGGTGAGCCAGGTCATATAGCTCTCCGTGTGCCGGGCGGCCATGATACCCGAACCCAGCAGGGTCAGCGTAAGCACCAGCAACGCCACATCTTTGAAGTCCGTGAGAATACGCACTTCAGGCAAGGCAAAACGGCGAATGCCAATCCCCACGCCGGCCAAAAAGGCGGCGATGGCGAGAAAGTCCGCCAGACCTTGCGGCAACGTCGGCCAGGACAGACCAAGGCCGTTTCGGATCATCACCACATGGCCCTCCAAGAAGAGGGGCACAATCACCAAACCAATATGGAATACAAAAAACGCGGTGGTGAATACGGGCTTTACCCGCCAGCTATGAGTGCCGAAGGGGATGAGCCATTTATACACCGAACGCCACGCCCCTTTGAGGCCGTAGGGCAACTGTGTGGTATAGGCCACCCGGTCCAGACGCCAGTCCAAGCCGCGGAAGTACAAGACCACCCGCACCCCCAGTCCAATGAAAAACACCGCGAACGAAAACCACAACAGTGGTCCGGTCAACAACGCATACATACGGATCCTCCTTGGACCGACGCCGGCTATTCTTCTTCCTTGTCCGCGAAGCGGTCATCCTCGCGGCTGGTCAGAAAATTCCAGAACACGATGAACCCGACCAAGGCAAGCCCCATTCCCACATAGGCCATGCCTTTGGTCCAGAACATGAAGTCGTGATAGGTCATGAACTCCATCGCGAACCTCCTAGTGGGCATCCCGGAACTGGGGATGCTGGTGCAAGATGGGGAGTTTATTGAGACAAATACGCAACACTGTGATCTCCAAGGTCACGATGAACACGGTAATGAGGAACTCTTCGAGAGAGGGAAAATACCGCGCCTCTGCAGGCAGACGCCAATTGAAGGCAATGATGGACACATTGAGGCGATTCAAAATAATGCCAGCAACAGTCATGATGGATGCGTAGAACGCGACGCGTTCATTCTTCTCCCGGGCCGCCACAGCGTAGAGGATGCAGGGAAGCAAGACAAACCCCAAGACCTCCACCAAGAACCACAGCCCCCATCCTGTGCCGAGATAGCTCCAGTTATTATCCATGGCAACACCGATCCACTTCATGCAGAAGTAGGCAAACAGTACCACAGATGCCGCCTTGGAGAATCCCAAAACCACCGGAGAAAATCCATGGTGATGCTCTTCGTCCATCTTGTGGCCGAGATATTTGTGGGAGAGCGTTCCTTCCAAGATCACCATGGAAAGTCCTGCCGGAATACTCGAGAGGAAGAAGAACAGCGGCAGATAGATGGAGTACCACAAGGGATGCAGCTTGGACGGGGCAATGAGATACAGACCGCCCAAGGAGGACTGATGCAACGTAGAGAGGATGACGCCGAAGATGGTAAGCGCCAAGGTCAACTTGTGCACCAGATGGCGGATCTTGGCCCACCCGAGTACCTCCCACAAGAAAGGAGAGAACTCGATAGCCAGCACCGTCAAATACAGAGCCACACACAAGCCCACTTCAAAGAGAAAAGAGGTGGGTCCAGGGTAAATGGTCAAGGGATAGGGGAGCCGGTAGTAGCGGCCCAGATCGTAGAGCAGGGCGAAAACCACAAAGGCATAGCCCAAGAACGCGGTGGTGATGGCCGGCCGAACCGCGGAATGGTATTTCTTCATGCCAAAGAGATACACCGCCGCCGTCGTGGTATAGCCACCAGCGGCCAAAGCGACGCCGCACAAGAGATCGAAGCCGATCCAAATACCCCACGGATTGTCATCCGATAGATTGGACACCGCTCCAATACCCATGGTGAAACGCTTCACCGTAAGCACGAGACCAATGACCAGGATGATCGCCGTAATGATATTGGCCGGGGTCCAGAATTTTTTGCTTGGTGCTGCAACATGCGCCATAAGGCCCTCCTTACTCCTCACCTTCAGAAGCAGCTTCCGCCTTCTTTCGGGCTTCTTCTGCTTCTTTGAGCGCTTTCTTTACTTCACGGTCAATGGCCGCTTGTTTTTCCCGCTCGGCCTTTTCCAGGGCGGAGGCCAATTTCTTGGCTGCCTCGGCTTCAGCCTCGGCCACGGCCTCGCGCACAGCACGGGCCCGCTCCTCGGCCGCAATCTTTTCCTTGCGCTTGGTGATGGCGTAGGCGCCGGTGAGAAACATAGGCCACAACCCCACCACCGCAGGAACCACGGACAAAGCGCCGGTGGTCAGCTTCGGCGCAGGGGTGATGCCCAAATCCTCACGCATGCCCAGAATTTCAAAGGGCACTCCGGAGACGTACAGCCAGTTGGTGCCGCCCATCTCCTGCTCACCGTAGATATGATTCACATAGAGTTCGGGATGCTTACGGATGCGCTCCCGGGCGATCTGCAAGAGTTCCTCGCGATGACCAAACACCAAAGCGCCTTTAGGACAGGCTTCCACACACCCCGGAAGTTTTCCTTCCAAAATCCGCGGCTGACACATGGTGCATTTGCGCACTCGCGGGGTTATGGGGTCATGATACTCGTACGTGGGAATTTCAAAGGGACAGGCTATCATACAATAGCGGCAGCCCACACAGCGGGATGCATCATAGCTCACCGCGCCTGTTGGCTCCTTCTTGAATGCACCGACAAAGCATGCAGATGCGCACGCCGGCTCTTGACAATGGTTACACTGAATCTTCCGGAATACAGGTTTACCATTGTACTCATATTTATTGACAACGGTGAATGTGTCATGATGCGTGCGCCGGCGCTTCTCCAAAACCGACAAGTCGTCAAAAGGCAACTCTGGTTTCGGTAATTCATTGACGGCATTACACGCTGCCTCGCACTTGCGGCATCCGATACATTTGGTGCTGTCGAAAAGAACGCCATAACTATCGGGATATCCCGTAAAATGATGGTTTCCAGCGGCACCAGCAGTTCCCGCGGCCAAAGAAGCCCCGGCGCCTGCCAGAATACCGATGAATGCTCTCCGTTTCATGGTGATGCAGCTCCTATCGCCCTTAGGGGTTACTCTTTCTTGGCATGACATTCCACGCAGGCCGTATCCGCGGGCTTCTGGATACCCATTTGCTTGTGGCATCCCATGCACTGCTGATGATAAGCGGTCTTGAGCGAAGGCTTAAGGCCATCGACCTCCTGGAATTCCTTGCTATGACAGGAGGCGCAGGCCGGAGGATTGGCAGAAGCCGGTGCATTGTGGTGGCAGCCCGCACACATGGCATTGGGCGCACTATGGAAGTAGGCAGCGAGCGTGTTGTTTTCCATGCCCTCGGCAATCTTCTTCACCACCTTACGGTGGGGGAATTTGCTTGGCTGATACTCCTTGGACAAAGAACCAATCTCCACCACCTCCGGGATCTCGTCCAAACGCAACGCGGTGTCTTTCTTGGGTTTGCTTTCAAGGATGGTCTGAGCCAGGGAATTGCGAAGCGCCTTGTTTTGCTCCACGCCGTCAGGCAGCGGCATCTCCACGTGGCATTTGGCACACGCCCCTTCCTGGCTCTTGGTGGTGCGCCCCAGAAATTCATGGCACCCCGCGCATTGCGGCTCTGCTTTCTTAGCGTTGTGACAGCCGATGCAGCTCTCCATGGCCATGGGCCGGTGCATGGCCTGCTCCATGGTGATGAAGGCCCCGTCCTCTTTCCCGCCAGGGGTATGGCATTGGGAACAGGCAGGCACGCCCTGGGAGCGGGCATCGTGATGACAGGCCGAGCAGCGGCTCACTTTGGCCTCGTGAGCCTTGTGATCAAACGGCACCACCGCCCGAGGCGCTCCCTGGGCCGCAGACTTGGAGGCCGGAGCCACCAGCAGCATGGCGTCCGTCTGCCCGGCTTCCAGACGCGGCACGTCTGCAACCACTTTGTACGTGGAACGCTTGGCGGCGTCATGGCACCCCGCGCACTCCAGCGGACCTGTGGGTTGCTTGGCCAAGGCGATCTCCATGTGGCATGAGATGCACTTGGCATGAGCCTCTTCTTTGTTTTTGGCAAAAACGAGGTTCCGTTTTTCCGGCGTATCCTGCGTATGACACTTGGAGCAGTTTTCCTTCTGCCCGGGAGCCGGCTGCACCATCTTGGAGGACGCATGACGGTAGTGCAGTGATTTGTCGAAGGGGATCACCTCACGCACCGAGCCCTGCGGGCCAGCGTGGCACAAGCGGCACTCCCCGCTTTGAGGACCGCTCTTCTTCCCAGCCTCAACAGTCTGCTGGTGGCAGCCGATGCAATTGTCATGATAAATACTCTTGATACGTCCCGGATCTTCGTCCGCCTGCCGCTTGAACAATGGAGTTACCTTGTTCCCATCTGTCACGGTGTGGCAGGAGGCACACTTGTTTTCCACCGCCTTGGTGTGCTTGTCGTGGTCAAAACGAACCACAGGGTACGAAAGCTTGCCGGATGCGGCCAGGGTATCAATGAGAATAAGCCCCGCCCCTCCCGGCTCGGGTGTCCCCTCCTGCTTGCCCCCCAGGGCGTTCAGTCCAAATCCTGCAACCCCCAGACTCAGGCACAGGATGCCGACCCATCGCATTGGTCTTCCCTTCTCCATGTGCACAATCCTTTGTTGAAAATCCTCCCCGGAACATTCCGGCAACCTTGGCCTTGACTCCCCAAGGCCCGCCTCGCGCCTCAAAAAGCAAAACATACCAAACAGATGCCTATTTAAGAGCCTGTAGGTATGATTTTTTCCGACCCCGGAGGTATAGAATCCACCGCAACCCGTCAAGAGCAAATCCATTCCTTCACAAGCAAGGCAACTCCAAAGTAAGCAACCGTCTAATTTTCAAAAAACTATTTATCTATCGTCATTCCGCCTCAACCCCTCGTCGTCACCCGGTCGCCATGAATAGATCTTTTCATGACACAAAAAGCACAAAAATAATGACTATAACACTCTGAATAATCCAATTCAAAATAGGACAAAAATACTATTCTTTTTTTATCGACCAAAGCAGTCTGATTCTGGAAATATATTTACATACACCAAAGCGTACGTTATCCGCCCTTCAAAACATTCCGATTTTCCGACTTAAACGTGATGAAAATCGGAACAAGGATTCACACAACTACGTGTCCCGTAACACAAGGAGAGGGGGTATGGCACCAAAAGCACAGTTGGATTGGAGCGTTGGTTCGAAAACCGTTGTGGATCTCGCCACGAACAATGACGAGGTTGCATGGCGCGAAGAGAGCCACGCAAGCCCAGATGGAGAGCAGGTGGCCGCCGTGGTGCGAACAACGGACGAGACCTACACGGTGCAGGTGAACGACACGCTCTGGGAAAGCCAGTTCGATCGTGTGTGGTATCTCCGCTATAGCCCGGACGGACGACTCACTGCCCTGGTCAACGACGGCGATTGGAAGCTTTGTGTGGATGAAGAGGCGTGGGAAGAAGGCTATGGGTTTGTCTGGAATACGCTCTTTTCAGAAGACGGATCCGTCATTGCGTGCTCGGTCAGCGACTCTATGCAGTACGGCATGATCAAGGACGGAGAAATCTGGCCCAATCTCTTTGCCAATGCCAACAATTTCGTGCTCAGCGCCGACGGGGCGCATACGGCCGCTGCAGTCCAGACCGAACCCCTCGGGCAAGCGGAGATCTTCAAATTCAAACAAGGAGTCTTCTCCGTTGCCGTGGACGGCGAACCTTGGGAGCGCAATTTCGTCAACGTCTGGACCCCAGTCATCAGCCCCAGCGGCACCCACGTAGCGGCCCAAGTGCGGCTGAACCTCTTCGAATACACCATCGCCTGCAACGGCGCTACTTGGAATGAAACGTTCTCCCAGGTGTGGGAACCCTGCTTCCACCCCAAGACCAACGCCATCGCCGCGCCGGTGCGCCTCGGAGGGAAATGGGGGATGGCTGTGGATGGCCAGGTGATCTGGAAGCCGCAATTTTTCCAGGTGTGGCACCAACGCTACACGCCCCGAGGAGACCGCCTGATAGCCCTCGTATGCCCGCAATACGGCCGCTGGACCGTTGCCGTGGACGGTCAGGCGTGGCGCACCACTTTTGGAGATATGATTTCCGATCTCACAACCAGCCCTGATGGACGTAGAATCGCCGCCGTTGGCAAAGAAAACGAACGCTGGACCATCATTGCCGACGACAAAGCATGGCCGGAGATGTACGACATGTGCTGGAAGCCGGTTTTTTCTCCCAATGGAGATCACGTTGCGGCAAAAGTCGAACGTTCCAAAAAATACACCATCGTCGTGGATGGAAAGCCATACTCCAAAGAATTTTCTGAGTGTTGGGACCCAATATTCAGCGATGACGGAAATCTTATTCTGATTCGTGGAATTATCAATAATACATATATCCGTATCGTGGAACGTGTTTCCACTATATGCGGCTAGGAGGGAGTATGGAACGAATCTACGTCTTTGTCTCTGGACCACTGGCCTGGATCGCCTGGACGGTGTTCGTGGTTGGATCCATCTACCGCATCTGGCATCTTCTCAAACTTGCCAAAGAAAAAGAACAAGTTCTCTTTTCCTATATATCATTCAAATACGCCATCCGTTCCATCATCAATTGGGCAATTCCTTGGAATACCAACAACATGCGTCTGCATCCCATCTTCGTCGGGGTGGCATTTCTGTTTCATATCGGCTTTTTCCTCATCCTTGCGTTCCTTTCCGCCCATGTGATTCTCTTGGAAGAAGGCTTCGGTTTGGGCTGGCCCGCTCTCCCCGACATCGTGGCCGACATGCTGGCCTTTGCGGTACTTGGCGCCTGCATCTTTTTCGCCGCACGTCGGGTGGTGCGCCCGGAGGTGGCTTTTGTCACTGATTGGACCGACTATGCCTTGTTGGGGCTTGTGGCAGCCCCGTTTCTCACCGGCATCCTCGCGTATCACCAATGGGGAGACCCCCTGGTCGTAACGCTCCTGCACATCCTCTCCGCAGAGCTGCTCATCGCGAGCATCCCCTTCACCCGGCTATCCCACATGCTTTTTGCGCCCTTCACGCGGGGATACATCGGATCGGAATTCGGCATGGTGCGCCACGTCAAGGATTGGTAATCAACAAGGAGATTCTCCATGTCAGAACGAGTATGGATCAAAGACGAAGGCATCGAACGCGGGGCGGAGGCCCTTACTCCAGAACGCATTGAGCGCACGATCAATGCGGTGCTCGGCAATGAAACCGGTGCCCGCCTCATGGCCTACGTAGAAACCTGCGCCCATTGCGGATTGTGCTCGGAGGCTTGCCATTTCTACCTCTCACGGGACAGAGATCCGAGCTATTCGCCCGTGGGCAAGGTGAAACAAACCATTTGGCCGATGCTCAAAAACAAAGGCAAAGTTTCTGTGGAATTCATGAAACAAGCGACACAGATCGCGCAAACAGAATGCAATTTGTGTCGAAGATGCGTGCAGTATTGTCCATTTGGAATCGATATCGCGTATATGATGACTTTGGTCCGGCGTATCGTGCATAAATTGGAGCTCACGCCGCTCTATATCCAAGATACCGCCCACTCCCACTCCGCCACACTCAACCAAATGTGGGTCAAAGACGACGAGTGGATCGACGCCCTGCACTGGCAAGAGGACGAGCTTCGGGACGAGTTCCCGACGGCCCGTATCCCTCTGGAAAAAGAGGGCGCGGAGATCATGTATTCGGTTATCGGGCCAGAGCCCAAATTCCGCACCCAGCTCATCTACCAGGCCGCAGCCATCATGAACGTGGCCGGCCTCGACTGGACCATGCCGGCCACCCCAGGGTGGGACAACTCGGATATGGCCATGTTCACGGGAGACAGCGAGATCATGGCCCGGCTCAAACGCGCCCATTTCGAGACCGCGGCCCGGCTGCGGGTGAAAAAAATCGTCATGGGGGAATGCGGCCATGCCTTCCGTTCGGTGTACGACACAGGCAACCGCGTGCTCGGCTGGCGCATGCCGCCGATCCCTGTCATCCATGCCTTGGAATTCTATTGGGATCTTCTCAATGAAGGCCGTATCAAGGTAGCCAAGCAAATTGAAGAGCCGGTGACCTTCCACGACCCGTGCAACGTGGTGCGCGGCCGCGGTCTGCACGAGAAGGCGCGGGAAGTCGTGCGCGCCTTCTGCAAGAACCTCGTGGAGATGCATCCCAACCGGGAGCACAACCTCTGCTGTGCAGCCGGCGGCGGGGTCATCAATTGCGGCCCGCCGTTCAAAAACGCCCGGGTGGAAAGCAACCGGGCCAAGGCGGAACAGCTCAAGGCAACTGGCGTCAAAATCTGTATTGCTCCCTGCCACAATTGCCACGGCGGGCTGGATGACATCATCCACAAGTACGAACTGGACATGGAGCTCAAATTCTTGGGCGAAATCATCTACGAATGCATGGAAAAACCGGAGGCCCAATAATATGACCCGACGACACCACGCTCTCTGGCTTGGGGCCCTGCTTGGGGGGATGGTTTTGGCGTTGTGCTCCGCGCCGGCATGGAGCGAAGACACTGTCTTGAAAACCGAAGCCTTTGGCACCTTGCGCCGCCCCGTGGCGATCTTCGACCACGACACCCACAATGAAAAAGCAGGACTGGACGACTGTGCCATCTGCCACCACGTCTACCAGGACGGGAAGCTCGTAAAGGACTCAAGCTCGGAAGATCAAGCCTGCAGCGATTGCCACGCCCTCAAGAGACAGGGACGGCAGCCTGGACTGCGGGAGGCCTACCACGGCGCCTGCGTGGGGTGCCACAAGAGCAAAGGCAAGGGACCGGTGGCCTGCGGCCAGTGCCATCAGCGCTAGATCAAAATCCCATTGCTTGCCGAAACAAGCATCCCGGAATACGTTAAGGCCCTCACGGCAGCCGCCGCGGGGGCCTTCGCTATGCCAACATCTGTATCCAAGCTTGCCCTTCTCTGGGACGAATCTCATCTCTGGGGACTTCTGGCCTGGCGGGGACTCTGCGCCCTGGGAGCACGCCCGCATCTGCTGCGGACCACAGACGTGACCGCCGGGGCACTGGATCGTCTGCAGCCACGCGTGCTGGTGGTCCCCGGCGGATGGGCGGGACGCAAGGCCCAAGCCCTTGGAGAGGCCGGTCGAGCGGCCATCCGACGCTATGTGAAAGCAGGTGGCACCTATCTTGGCTTCTGCGGCGGAGCGGGGCTCGCCCTCCGCAACCAAGACCCCACCGCCCCCTTGCTTGGCCTCTGCGAGCTGCGCCGCAAACCCGCTTCAAGACGCCTGCCCAATTGCAGCGGCCATGTGCATTGCCGGCTGCACGTCCCGCAGTACTCCGCCAGCGAGGCAGTATTGCCGGTATGGTGGCCATCCCAATTCGATCTCGACGACACCACCATCCACATCCTCGCCACCTACCAACGGCCAGGGCCTGACTTTTGGGTGGCCGATCTGCCGCTCGACGATATTGCTCCCGACGACCTCTCCGCCTGGGAAGCAATCTACGGCATCAACCTTCACCCGCGCTGGCTTGAGGGCGACCCGTGCATCCTCAGCGCTCCCTTCGGCGCAGGCAGCGCCATCTTGAGCTACGCCCACCTGGAGACCCCGAACTCTCCCCAGGCCAATGCCCTGTTGGCCGCACTCCTCGACCTTCCTGAAGCGCCCATCCCTCCCTGGGATATCCGCCAGCTCACCCCGGCCTGGGAAGACTCGGCCCTCGCCCAGATGCTCGCCGCCGTACAAGGGCTCATCGCCTTGGGAGAACGCCATTTTCTACTCACCTGGCGCACCTCGTGGCTGCTGGGGTGGCGACGGGGGATTCCCGCATCCCACATCACCACGCTTCTCGCCATGCTCAGCACCGCCCTCAGCCTGCCCATCTCCCCCTCCACCCGCCGCTGGTGGCACAGCCAAAGCCCACGATGCCTGGAGCTCTGCCAAAGGCTCTGCGAGGAGACCGCCCGCTACCTCGTGCAGGAACGCCGGAGCATGACCCAAAATCCCAGCTCGCCCGAGTGCGGGGGAAGCACACGCACCAGCATGCGCCAGCGCCTCTTCGGACCTTTTCCAGGATACGGAGGGGTATACGGACAACTGCTTCAGATCCTTGACGAATTACTCGCCAAGATCCTGCCGGAAGCCCCTGACCTTAAAGTATAACTGGAAGTTTTAAAGGCCTCCCGGTCGCAAACGGTACGGAAAGCATCACGAACGCAAGGCGTCGGCAAAGCGCTGAAAGAGCTCCGCAATGGGAGGGGTTTGGGGAAGTACGGTCCAAATGCGCTGCAAGTACCGACGCTGGACGAAAATGCGTCGGCTCTCCTGAAAAGAAAGACACGCAGACCATGCCGCCAGAAAGAGCTTGAAATCGTCCACAGAGACCAATTGTCCATAGTCCGGGGCTTCACCACGGGAAAGTGTCTGCAGAACGCCAGGGCTAACCCCTGGCTCTGTCCGCAGGCCCAGAGTCACGGTGGAATCCACCTCTCCTTTTTCCAAGGCGCCCAAAACAACTCGTACAATATCCAGCTTGTCGGCATCCCGCACCGCATGGAGGAGCACATCCCAAGGCGGGTCGAGAACCGGAAGCGCCCGCCGATTGTGCAAGGAAACGATGCGGAGGATGGCGTCTTTTTCCGATGCGCTGAAGGCATCGAGCAGGGAAGATGCGGCGAGAAATGCAGCCCCTGCAGCGCCGTGGTCGATGGATACCGCATCCCGGAAGGTACGATACTGCTCAAACTGGGAAAACCGCCCCACATCATGAAGGAGGGCGGCCACAATCCCGATTTCGTACGGCTCCACGATATGGGCCTTGAGGAGACGCGAGACCAAGGCCATGACCCGCAGACTGTGGTCCCGCTTGAGGTCAACGAGGCGCCGCGCATTCCCCACCCGCTGGGCGCTGGCTTCAGCCTCGGTCATAAAGGCGCGAAGAACGGATTTGAGGCGTGGAGCGCGCACGGCAATGGTGGAGGACATGGGTCACCTCGGCTCTTGCGGCCACGGAGTGCACGAGCGACACGGGGAATAGCCTGCGGCAAAGGCGCTGCGCAACGAAGAGAAGTACTGGCGGTTGCGCCGGCTGATGCGCGAGGCATAGGGACACGAGAGCTGGTGAAAGCGCTGTGAGCTCCGCGTCCCCACATAGCCCGCATTGGCCGCGGGAAGACGCAAGATACGCGGCCAAAAGCCGAGCCCCCGGTCCATGGCCAAGCGCTGCGCCGCAAGGAGCCGCTCTCCCAAGGCCGCATCGTCTTTGTGCGGAAAAACAAAAGCCGCGCCAAGGCCAACCATGCGCTCGTTGAGCATCATCCCATCACGACGCAAGACCACCGCCAAAAGGCGGCCATAGCGGTCTCGGCCCAAAACCTGGAGCCGCACCTCCTGTCCGCCCGCCAAGGCCTGTAGCTCCTTGCGGGCTTGGACGGCATAGTACTGCGAAGGTCCGCCATCGTGATTGATCTCGGGGGCGTCGATACCTGCCAGGCGGACCGTCTGTCCGCTGGCAAGCTCCAAGGTATCGCCGTCCACCACGGCGCGCACCTGTGCCCAATCTGCCGCCCAGACCTGGGCGGCAAGCAGACAAAAGAGCGCGCCCAGCCACGCCAGGGCGTGGAAGCGCGCCCGCACCTTACGACTCATAAAAGGTCCGCAAAAGCTGACTGCGCACCGGGTGACGGAGCTTGCGTAAGGCCTTGGCCTCGATCTGCCGGATGCGCTCCCGCGTCACATTGAACAGCTTACCCACCTCTTCCAAGGTATGGTCGCTCTTTTCTCCAATGCCAAAGCGCTTGCGCAGCACCTGCTCCTCGCGAGGCGTCAGGTCCGAAAGCACCAAGTTGATCTGCTCCGCCAGTTTGGTGTTCACCACCTCGTCCGCCGGAGCCACAGCCTTTTTGTCTTCGATGAAATCCCCCAAGGAGGAATCTTCCTCGTCACCGATGGGAGTTTCCAAAGAAATGGGTTCCTTGGCGATCTTCAGGACCTTTTTCACCTTTTCCACCGGATAGTCCATGCGCTCGGCGATCTCTTCCGGAGAAGGATCCCGCCCCAACTCCTGCACCAAGTACCGGGAGGTACGCACCAATTTGTTGATAGTTTCAATCATGTGCACCGGAATGCGAATGGTGCGCGCCTGATCGGCGATGGCACGGGTGATGGCCTGGCGAATCCACCAGGTAGCATAGGTGGAAAATTTATAGCCGCGCTGATACTCAAATTTATCCACGGCCTTCATCAGCCCGATATTGCCTTCCTGAATGAGATCGAGAAATTGCAATCCACGATTGGTGTACTTTTTGGCAATGGAAACTACGAGACGCAGGTTGGCTCGAATGAGCTCCTGCTTGGCGTCCAGGGCATCGGCATTGCCTTTGCGAATACGCCAGAGGATCTCCTCAAGACTATCGACGTCGTGCATGGCGTTTTCCCGAAGTTTCTGCAAAATCTCGATCTTGCCGTTGACCATTTCTTTGAAGGAAAAGAGCTCCTCCACGGTCATGTTGAGCTCTTGCGCCGCCACCACGGGGTTGATGGTGCGCTCTTCCAATTGGCGGAAGATGGAGAATATTTCCTCTTGGGATTTTCCTAGAGAAAGGATGTACGCGGAAATATCCCGTTTGCAATTATTCATCTGACGCACGTAATCATTGACCGTCTCAATAATACGATCCACCAACGTTTTTTCGAGCTTAATATCTTTCAAACACTGTACAACGCTTTCTTTATACTCCATTATTTTCTTTTGTACACCGTAAACTCTCTTAGAGAGCGTTGCACATTCATCAAGCTTTTCATAAATACTTTGTTTTTTCTTATAAATATTCTTTACTTCATCGAGCAGCTTAATAACACGCTCGCGCTGATTCATTTCTTCTTCTGAAGGATCATCTTCTTCGATAGTTTTGACGACGTCTTTCAGTTTTATGGTTCCGTTTTTAAGGTCTTCTCCTACACGGATAAACTCTTCCACGGCCACAGGGACTTCCACCAATGCGTAGAGAACTTCCATCTCTCCAGCTTCAATTTTCTTGGCGATGTACACTTCGCCTTCGCGGTCAAGCAGCCCAACAGCGCCCATCTCCCGCAAATACATACGTACCGGATCACTGCTGCGGGTAGGATAATCCGCAGACTCCTCGTCTTCCACGAGTTCGATCTTGTCGATCTTGACGTCATCATCGAGATCATCGTCAAGTTCCACGCCCGCAAGCTTCTCATCAACGACATCAATATCTAACTGCCCAAAAATACTGATTATCTCATCAAGCTGCTCTGGAGAATTCACATCCGCAGGCAACGCCTTGCTGAGCTCCTGAAACGTCAAAAATCCCTTCTTCTTCCCCTCGGCAATCAATGCTTGAATTTGCTGCACATCTTTGATGGTGCTCATGGGTTCGCCCCTTTGCTGAAGGATATTACACAGCCTGTGTCTTCAATGCACTCAACACGGCAAGTAAACGCAATTCTTCGGCCAGATCTCCCTCGCGCTTGGCCTCGACCAAAGCATGCTGGATCTGTTCCACGGCTTTTTGCTGATGATTGCGGCGCAGCCACGCGCAGACGCTTTCCCATGCAGCCTCGATGTCTACCTGGCGCGCCTGCATCTGCGTCTGCACATAAAAGGCCTTTTCCCCGGCATCGAGTACGGGAAGCACGGCCTCCGCCGACTGGGCGCGAATTTTGCGCCACAACTCCTTGCCTCGCGGTGTGGAAAGCGCCGCTTCGATGCCCAAAGCATCCAATTCCTCATGGCGGTGTGGAAACCAAATGGCCACGGCCAAAAGCTCCCGATCACGCTGGGAGGCAGAAGCTCCCCGCAGCTTCTCCGCGGCGCCATGCCTGGCGGCCTGCGCCGGAGCCAAAGTCCGACGCAACTCCTGCTCCGAGAGCCCAAGGGCGCCAGCAATACGGGGTAAAAAATAGGCCTGAAGATCCAGCCGTTTCATTCCCCGCAGAAAATTCACCGTCCATGCCACCATCTCGGCAGGGTTGTGGTGCGCCCGAACCCAGGCAACGCAGTACTCCACGCCATCCACAGCGCAACGGCGCAGCTCTTCCAGCGCCTCCCGCCCCTGAGCCCGCAAAAACGAATCCACGTCCTCGCCCTCCGGAAGCTCCACCACCGCGCACGAAAGCCCCTGGGAAAGGAGCATCTCGGCGCTGCGAAACGCTGCCTTGCGGCCAGCCCCGTCCCCGTCCATCACCACGTCCACGTGGGAAACAAAACCCGCCAGCCGGTGCACCTGCTCTGCAGTGAGCGCCGTGCCCAAAACTCCGCAGCTGGCAGAAAACCCAAACTGGGAGAGCGTGAGGACGTCCACGTAGCCTTCCGTGAGCAGCACCCGGCCTTCCGCCCCCGCTGCCCGCCGGGCCTGATACAGACCATAAAGGTGGTCCCCCTTGGTAAACAGAGGGGTTTCGGGCGAATTGAGGTACTTGGGCCCGTCGTCCTCCTGAAGGGCACGGCCGCCAAAGGCCACCACCTGTCCCGAAAGGCTCCAGATGGGAAACATCAGGCGCCCCCGGAAGCGGTCATACGCACCGCCCGACTCTTTTTGGGTGACCAAACCGCCTAAGGCGGCTTCTTCGGCCGAAAACCCTGCTGCCCGCAATTTCCGCCACAAAAAATCCCACGCCGTCGGAGCAAAGCCCAGAGAAAAAGTCTCCACCACTGCGGCGTCGATACCCCGGCGGGCGATATATTCCCGGGCCGCTTTGCCCATGGGCGCAGCCAGGGCTTCCCGAAATGCCCTAGCGGCCAGGGCCTGCATTTCCATAAGCCGCTTGCGCGACGATCCAGGCTTGTCCCCTCCCGGGCCAAGGCGCAATTCGACGCCGGCCTCTTCCGCCAAGGCCACTACCGCATCCCAAAAGTCTACGCCATGGATGGCGCGGTAAAACTCAATGACGTCACCTGCGGCCTGACAGCCAAAACAATAGTAGAACCCCTCATCCGGGTTGACGGAGAAGGACGGCTTGGTTTCCTGGTGGAACGGGCATGGACCGACCAAACGATGGCCCACACGGCGCAAACGCACATGCCGGCCCACGACGTCCTCAATGCGCAGCCGGGCCTTGATCTCGGCCACCACCGATGGATCCAAACGGGCCATTCCCTCCCTCCGGCCACCAAAGACGATCAGGCCCCCAAGTTCACCGTGGTCACCCCTTCGCCGCCTTGATCCGCCGGGGCAACGGCAAAAGTCCGCACCGCAGGATTGCGGCGCAGGGCGTCATGAATGGCGCGGCGCAGCGCCCCGGTGCCCGTGCCGTGCAGGATGTCCACCTGGCCGTAGCCGCCCAGCAGGGCGCGATCGAGAAAGCGTTCCACCTCCAGCACCGCTTCACTCGCCCGAAATCCCCGCACATCAAGGCGCAAGGCCGAGCCTTGCCGCGGCGCCGTGCGCACCGTGACCCCACCGGAGTTTAGCGGCGGCTTCGGCGCGGCGTCTGCAAGAGCGACCTGATCAAGAGGCACCCACACCGTAAGCCCGTCCACGTCCAATTGGACACGGCCTTTGCGCGCGTCCACATCCTGCGCCTCGCCCACACGGTTCCAAGCCACATAAAGCAGTTTTTGACCACGGGCAATGGAGTCCGCGGAAAGTGGCGCTTCACCGGGCCGTTGCGGCTCGGCAGACTCCCGCAACGCAGCGAGTTTGCGCAGCGCCTCCTTGCGTCCCAGCTTCTCCTGCCGCCATGCGCGTACGATCTCTTGGGCCTGAGCGCGCACCTCGCGGGTCACACGCTCCCGCTCCTTGGCCAGCCGCTCCCGTTCTCGGCGCAACTCCTGGCGCAAGCGCACCTCTTCCTGTCGCCACGCCGAAACCTCGGCTTCTTTCCGCGCCGCAAGCGCATTGAGACGCTGGAAGATCTCCTCCACGTCCCCGGCGTCCAAATAGAGATAGTCCCGGGCACGCGCCAGCACCGCCTCCGGCAAACCATGTTCCCGGGCCACATCCAAGGCACGGCTCGCTCCCACCTGGTCGTAAGCCAGCCGGTAGAGCGGACGACCCGTTTCCGGACAAAAAAGCACCGAAGCGGCCCGCACCCCTTCCCGGGAAAGTCCGTAGGCCTTGAGGGCGGGGAAGTGCGTTGCCACGCCTACCCAAGCGCCCCGGTCCATGAGTTCATCCACCAATGCCTGCGCAAGGGCTGCCCCCTGGCTGGGATCTGTGCCCATGCCAAACTCGTCCAAAAGCACAAGGGTCTGGGCGTCGATGCGCGACCAGGACTCGGCCAAGGCGTGGATTTGCGAGGTGAACGTCGACAGGCTGCGCTCCAGGGACTGTTCATCGCCCATGGACACGACCACGCGCTCCCATAAGGGAAGGGTGCTCCCTGCCGCCGCAGGCACGGGAATGCCCGAATGGGCCAAGATCGCCGCCAGCCCCAAGGTCTTGAGGGCCACGGTCTTACCGCCCGCATTGCCCCCAGAGAGGATCAAGACCCGCTCGCCTGAACGCAGCTCGATGTCTACAGGGACGACGCTGTCCCCGTGCCGCGCCACCAAAAGCGGGTGCCGCGCCTGGCGCAAACACAAAGGCGCATCCGGTGCCACATGCACCAAATGAGCATCATACTGCCGGGCAAAGGCGCACAGCGCCAAGAGGACATCCCACTGCACCAGTGCTGCAAAAAACCGGCGGATGGCATCCCGCTCTTGGCGGACAAGTTCGGTCAAAAATGCGAACACCTGCCGCACCTGTTGGCGTTCTTCCTGGAAGAGTTCCTGAAGGGTATTATTGAGCTCCACCAAGAAGAAGGGCTCAATATAGCAGGTTTCTCCGGTCTGCGAATAGTGATGGACGATGCCGCGGACCTGGCCTTTGAAATTTGTCTTGACCGCAAGTACGTAACGGTCCGAAGAAATGGTCAGATAGTCGTTTTGCAGAACATAAGCGATACCAGGATCAAGTAATGCATCCTGGACCTTGCGGGTACACTGCTGATGGATGCGCCGGATCTCCTGACGCACGGAGAAAAGCTCGGGCGATGCTTCATCGCGCACACGCCCGTCCGGCGCCAAACAGCGCCGCAGCGCTGACCAGGTCCTGGAAGGAAGGCTCAGGTGCGCGGCCAAAGCGCGTAGCGCTGGATAGTGCGTGGCGTCCATATCAGCCACAGCTGCACTCACCCCTTGCCCGGCACGCAGCACATCGAGCACGGCCAGGAGGGCATCTCCATCAAGAACCTCATGAGGCGCCTCCAATGCCGCGAACACCTCTTCCAGCTCCGGGAACGGCTCCAGAACAAGGGAATGCTGCTGGGTCGCCTCCAAGGCTTCCTGCACAAGCGCCGTGGCCTCCCCAAGCCCACGGTATCCCTGCGGCGCAAGACGCAAACAGGCCGCCGCCCCAGAGTGGCTCACGGCAAAAGCAGCAATAAGCTGGAGTACCCGCGGGAACTCCAGCAAATCCAAAGTTCGCTGGTTCATGAGAATTATGCGGAGAGACGAGCGCGCACCAATGCGCTGGCGACTTTCCCATCCACCCGGCCGGCGTGCGCCGAAAGGATCGCCTGCATGACCCGCCCCATGTCCTTCATGCTGGTTGCCCCTGTGGCCTGGATCGTCTCCTCCACCACGGCCGCCAACTCTGCCTCTGTCAAAGGCTGGGGCAAATAGGCCTGAAGAATGCGGAGCTCACGTTCTTCCGCGTCCACCAGATCAGTACGCCCTGCTGTCCGGAATTGTTCAATGGATTCCTGGCGTTGCTTGACCTGTTTGGCCACGACCTCCAAGACCTCCGCATCGGAAAGGGCCCGGCGCACGTCCACTTCCTTATTCTTGATGGCTGCCTTGAGCATTCTCAAGACAGCCACCTCTTCAGTGCGTTTGGCCTTGAACGCGGCAACGAAGTCCTTTTCAATCCGTTGGAAAAGGCTCATTACATCCCCTGCATTTTGCGCAGTTTCTTGAGCAAACGTTTCCGGGCGGCCGCTTCTTTCTTCTTCTTCTGAATGCTCGGCTTCTCATAATGCTGGCGCTTTTTGAGCTCCGAGAGCACTCCAGCCTTTTCCACCTGCTTCTTGAATTTCCGCAGGGCATAGTCGAAGGAATCGCTATCCGTAACAAAAACTCCAGGCAAACCAATCACCTCCCCACCACAAACTTTTCCGCCGTCAACGGAAAAAAATTTCTTATCCAACCATGGTGTGCAACGCAAGCAAAAAAAGAGGGTGCCCCAAGACACCCTCCTTCCCAATGCTTTCCGATGTGGCTATTTTTCCCGCAGCGTCTCAGCGATGGACTTCAGAAACACGACCCCAAGGCCGGAACCGATGATGAACAGCACCGCATACAGAACGCCAAAAAATACAGCATGATCCGGCATCCACCAAGGCAAATCCTGAGGCAGGGGGCTATGAACGGTCTCTCCGTGCAGCATGGCCTTTCCTCCTTACTGGATGGCGTCTTTGAGTTCCTTGCCCGGACGGAACTTGACCACCTTGCAGGCGGGAATCTGGATTTCCTCGCCTGTGCGGGGATTGCGACCCGTACGTGCCTGACGCTCTTCCACAGCAAAGGTGCCAAAGCCCGTCAACGTGAGTTTGCCTTCGGCAGCCAGCGTCTCCTGCGTTGCCTCCAAAAAGCCCTTCAGAGCGCGCTCGGCCTGCGCTTTGCTGAGTTCAGCCTTTTCCGCCATCTTGGCGATCAATTCAGCCTTTGTCATCAGTCTTCCTCCTTTGCGGTTGCACCACACAGACGGGCAAGGACCCTTCCTCGTCAGAATTTCCAACAACGCCCTCTAGGGGGCGCAAGAGACACAAGTTTTTCAAAAAGTGAGCAGCGATGGCGCTTCCCAGGCCGCAGGCAAACCGAAATTCAAGGCCGAAGTCAAGCAGATTTTCCCAAATCCCAGAGAGAGGCCATGACTTCCGCAAGACTTCCGAACTGCTCAGGAGAAAGTTCTTCCGGCCGCACCGTACGTCCCACTTCGTGCGCAGCGCACCAGGCATCCAGGCGGTGCCCCCACCACGGGCGCAAAATCGTCCCCAGCTGCTTGCGCCGTTTTTGAAAGGTCACATGGAGTAGCCGGGAAAGGCTTGCTGCGGCCTGCGGTCGACCGTGGCGCGGCCAAAACCGCACCACGGCGGAATCCACCTTGGGGCGGGGCCGAAACACGTGGGGAGGAACAATACGCACCAGCTCCGGCCGGCACCAGCTCTGCACCCAAACCCCCAGCGCACCATACGAAGAAGTGCGCGGGGAGGCCACGAGACGCGCACCCACTTCTTTTTGCACCAAAAAAACCATCCGCTCCCACCCCTGCACCCGGGCCACGAGCTCCCACATCAGGGGGGAGGCGATATTATAGGGCAGGTTACCGACAATACGTACGCCCGGCAGCCGCGAAACCCCCTCCCAGGCCAGCCGCAGGGCGTCCGCATACACCATGCCGACTTCTGGCAGGTCGGCACGCAGGCGCCAGGCCAACTCGCGGTCTTTTTCCACCGCGACAATGCGTGCTCCCCGGGCAGCCAGCTCTCGGGTCAGGGCCCCGCGTCCAGGACCGATCTCCACCACTGTATCCCCGTGGGTTGCGGCAATGGCATCGGCAATACAGCGTACCACACCAGCATCACAGAGAAAATTCTGCCCCAAGCTTCTTTTGGGATGTCCCCAGCTAGGATCCATCATGAAGCTGTCTCCTGCGGCGCTCTGCCATGCGCGCTGCACGCATGGTATGATACGCCCGCACCAGGCGCGCCACCACGTGGTACGCAACAATTGCTCCAGGCAGGGTAATGCAAAAGCCGCCAAATGTCGTGACCAGAAACCAATCCCAGCCCACGCGAAACATATCCACGGTGCTCAAGGTCACCATTTGCTCCCACGACACCGCGGGCACATCCACGGGCAGCACCGTTTTGCCGATAAGAAAAAAAATCGGGAGTACGACGGGAAAATTGAGCGGATTGGTGACCCACGTCCCCAAAGCAGCAGCCACCTTGCTGCAGCGCAAAAAGAACGCGAGTGCAACGGCTACCAGCATCTGCCCCACTGGAATGGCGGAACAAAACACGCCCACGGCAACACCGAGGGCGATGGACTCTGCCGGGGCTTTGATACGTACGATCCGCAAATAGTAGTAGCGCAGAGAACGGCGTAGCCGCTCGCCAAGACCCATGTCGGATAGCTCTCCTCGAAAAGCATTAAAGAAAGGAGCGGTTGCATCCGCCCCTTTCTTTCGAGCTGGAATCCGAGTTACTGTGCCGGCGGGGTGAAGACCCGGGCAGCAAGATCACGGTCCATGAGGTACAAGGCGCCACCGTCAGAACCAATCAACTTGAGGCGCTGCACCAGTGTCTGCACGCTGTCCTCCTCCTCCACCTGCTCGTCCACAAACCAACGCAGGAAACTTACCGACGCATGATCTTTTTCTGCAATGGCCAGGTCCATGAGCGCATTGATCCGCCCGGTCACCATGGATTCATGCTTCTGTGTGGCCAAAAGCACGTCCAAAGGCCCCTCCCAGGACACTGGCGGTTTGGCGATGGCATCCAGCTCCACACGACCGCCACGCTCCACCACGTAGTTATAGAACTTCATAGCGTGAAAGAGCTCCTCCTGGGCCTGGATATTCATCCAGTGGGCAAATCCAGGAAGATTGGCCTCATGCAGATAGGCTGCCATAGCCAGATACAAATAACTCGAGTACATCTCGGCATTGATCTGCTCATTGAATGCTTTTTCTATCTTTGGAGAAAGCATAATCAGTCCTCCCTATGTATACTCCCTACAGCAGTTTCCGGATTGCATCCAACACTGCATCGTAATCTGGTTCGTTCGTGAGTTCCGGAACGATGTGCACGAAACGAATCACCCCTTCCTTATCGGCCACGAATACCGCCCGCGCCAAAAGACGCAGCCCGTCGATGAGCACGCCATAGGCCGAGCCAAAAGAAGCCTCCTGATAGTCCGACAGAGTGCGCACGTTCTGCACCCCTGCCTGACCGCACCAGCGTTTCTGGGCAAAAGGCAGGTCCATGCTCAAGGTGAGGATCTGCACTTCGTCGCCCAACTTTTTGGCTTCCATATTAAAGCGCCGTGTTTCCATATCGCATACCGGTGTATCCAGCGACGGTACTGCCGACAGGACAACGACTTTGCCCGCGAAATCCGTAAGCGTCATTGGCTTCAGATCGTTATCCACTACATGAAAATTCGGCGCCTTATCTCCAACTTGCAACTCTGGACCAATGAGGGTCAACGGATTTCCATGAAACGTCACCACACCTGTACGCTTTTCCATACACGACTCCTTGGTGGCTTTCCGCCCAATACGATTACGGTTATTGCGCCCCGGCCCGGTCTGCCACCCGGTGCAGGCCCCGGCACAAAGGAACGAAATCTTCCGGTCTGGAAAGCAGCGTGGCCGGTGCGCCGTCAAGGGCGTGGCAGAGCACTTCGTCCATGCTTTCCACGAGCACAATCTCCAGCTCCTCGCGGATTTGGCGTGGCACTTCCTCCAGGTCCCGGGCGTTTTCCCGCGGCACCAGCACGGTGCGCATGAGCGCCCGGTGTGCGGCAAGAAGCTTCTCGCGCACGCCGCCGATGGGCAGCACCCGCCCCCGCAAAGTGATCTCTCCGGTCATGGCCACGTCATGACGCACCGGAATATCCAGCAAGGCCGAGGCCAGACACGTGGCCAGGGTAATGCCCGCGGACGGCCCATCCTTGGGCGTGGCGCCTTCCGGCACGTGCACGTGGATATCGATCTCCTGATAAAAATCCCGACGCAGACCCAAAAGCTCCCCGCGCGAACGGATATAGCTCAGCGCGGCCTTGGCGGATTCCTGCATCACGTCCCCGAGTTTGCCCGTGATGACGATCTTGCCCGTCCCCGGCATGAGGGCCACTTCCACCAACAACAGCTCCCCGCCCACTTGCGTCCAGGCAAGTCCATTGGCCACCCCTACCAAGGAACGATCCTCGCGCCGCTCGTGACGCACCTTGGGCACGCCCAGAAGCTCGCCCACCTCCTTGGGGCCCACCTGCACGCAGAGCTCGCGGTCGCCTTCCTCCACCACCCGCCGCGCCACTTTCCGGCAGATGGCCGCGATCTCGCGCTCCAGGTTGCGCACTCCAGCTTCACGGGTGTAGTGTCGGATGATCTCCCGCACCGCATCTTCTCCCAAGATCACGTTGGTCTCCTGCAGACCATGCTGACTTCGTTGCTTGGGCAGAAGGTAATCCATGGCGATGCGCTCTTTCTCCGTCTCCAGGTACCCGGCAATGGAGATGATCTCCATGCGGTCTTGCAGAGGCAAAGGGATGCCCTGCATGGAGTTGGCCGTGGTGATGAAAAAGACGGAAGAGAGGTCGTAGTCCAAATCCAAATAATGGTCGTTGAAGGTGGCGTTCTGCTCGGGATCAAGCACCTCCAGCAAGGCAGCCGACGGATCCCCGCGAAAGTCCATGCTCATCTTGTCTACTTCATCCAAGCAGAACACCGGATTGCCGGACTGCACCTTCTTCAAGGACTGGATGATCTTTCCCGGAAGCGCGCCCACGTAGGTGCGGCGATGCCCGCGGATCTCCGCCTCGTCACGCACCCCGCCCAAGGAAAGACGGACAAATTCGCGGCCCGTGGCTTTGGCGATGGACTTGGCAAGGGAGGTCTTGCCCACCCCAGGCGGGCCCACCAGACATAAAATGGGACCACGCAAGCGGTCCACCAAGGATTGTACCGCCAAGTACTCCAGGATGCGCTCCTTGGGCTTTTCCAGGCCAAAGTGATCCGCATCCAAAATACGCCGCGCCTCGGCCAGATCCACCCGCACTTCCCGACGCGCATTCCACGGCAGGTCCAAAATCCAGTCCACGTAATTACGCAGCACCACGTATTCGGCAGCCGAAGGCGGCATCTGGCGCAGTTTCTTCAGCTCCGCCAAGCCCTTTTCCCGTGCTGCCTCGGGCATATCCTTGGCACGCAAGCGCGCTTCGAGCTCATCCAGCTCGGCGCGAGGGTCGTCATCCCGGCCCATTTCCTTCTGGATGGCCTTGAGCTGCTCCCCAAGATAGTACTCCCGCTGATTTTCCTCCATCTGCTTCTTGACGCGGGTCTTGATCTTGCGCTCCAGATTCTGAATCTGAATCTCTTCTTCGATGAGCTCATACACCCGCTCCAAGCGCTGGATGGGGCTCCGCATCTCCAGCACCACCTGTTTGCGGGCAAAATCCACCCGCAAATGCGGAGCGATGGCGTCCGCCAACTGGCCCGGCTGATGGATGCTGGCGATGGCCAGCTGGGCTTCTTTGGGGAGTTTGCGATTGGCCTGGGCATATTCCTCCATGGCCTCATGCACGGCCCGCACCATGGCCTCGGCTTCCAGAGGTGAACACGGCGTATCCTCCACCTCCCACACCGAAACCAGCGGGGCGCCGTCTTCCATGGCAAGCCCCCGAGCCGGATCCCAGGCCGCCCGGGCGACGCCTTCGAAAAGCACCTTGATGGTCCCATCCGGCAGGCGCAACATCTGCAGAACCTTGGAAACCGTGCCCACCGTAAAAAGGTCTTCGGGCTGCGGTTGTTCTTCGGCCGGGTCGCGCTGCGCCACCAAAAAGAGATGCTTGTCATGGCGGCGCAAAGCGAGCTCCACTGCACGGATAGAGACATCACGCCCCACAAACAACGGCACGATGGATTTGGGAAACATGACCACTTCCCGCAACGGCATCAGCGGCAAGGTCATGGAGGAAGCAGCGCCTAAACCACGGTTCTCAGCCATGAATCCTCCTCGGCATTAGGCCGACTTGGCATGCTCGCGGGACACGAAGATGGGCTCCGCACCGTCCTCGATCACCGCGCGGTTGATGATGCACTTCTCGACCTGATCCCGCATGGAAGGCAAACGATACATGATGTCCAGCATGATGGACTCCAAAATGGAGCGGAGCCCTCGCGCTCCAGTCTGCAACTTGATCGCCTTTGCCGCAACCGCCCGCAATGCGTTGTCGGTAAACTCCAAAGCGACGCCTTCCATCTCAAACATCTTTTTATATTGTTTGACGATAGCGTTCTTGGGCTCCTGCAAAACTCGAATGAGATCTTCCTCTCCAAGCTCCGAAAGCGTCGTGAAAACCGAAATACGTCCAACGAATTCTGGAATGAGCCCAAAATGGATCAGATCCGACGGGTGTACCTGCCTCAGGATTTCCGCAATGGACTCCTCTTTCTTGCTTCCCAAGGTGACTCCAAATCCCATGCCCGATCCTTGCACGCGCCGGCGCACCACATCTTCAAGACCAATAAAGGCACCGCCAACGATGAAAAGAATATTGGAGGTATCGATGCGGATATATTCTTGCTGCGGATGTTTCCGGCCGCCTTTGGGAGGGATGCTGGCAACCGTCCCCTCGATGATCTTGAGCAATGCTTGCTGCACACCCTCACCGGAGACGTCGCGCGTAATGGAAGGGCCATCGGCCTTCCGGCTGATCTTATCGATCTCGTCGATATAGATAATCCCCTTGGACGCGGCTTCCAGATCGTAGTCGGCGTTATGCAGCAATTGCACCAAGATGTTTTCCACGTCTTCGCCCACGTAACCGGCTTCCGTCAACGTCGTGGCGTCCGCGATGGCAAACGGCACCTTGAGAATGCGCGCCAGCGTCCGGGCCATGAGCGTCTTGCCCGATCCCGTCGGCCCAATGAGCAGGATATTGCTCTTGTCGAGCTCGACATCGTTCTTTGTGGAACGATATCGGATACGCTTGTAGTGGTTATACACAGCGACAGAAAGAATCTTTTTCGATTCATCCTGCCCAATAATATATTCGTCCAACGCTTTCTTAATGTCCTGAGGAAGAGGAATTTCCTCATTTTTCATCTGATCTTGCTGCACTTCCTTGCGCAAGAGATCATCACACGCCCGAATGCACTCATTGCAAATGAATACGTTGGGCCCTGCGATCAGACGCTCGACTTCGTCTTGCGTCTTTCCGCAGAACGTACAACTAAAGGTACGAACTTTTTTCGTCGTCACGAATCCTTTCTCCTCACTCTTGCGGCGCCTGCTTGCGTGAGGTGAGCACCTGGTCCACCACGCCGTACGCTTTGGCCTCTTCTGCAGTCATAAAATAATCGCGTTCCGTATCCTGTTCCACCCGTTCCACGTTTTGTCCCGTATGCTGCGCCAAAATGGCGTTCAAGCGGGCGCGGAGCCGGATGATCTCCCGAGCCTGGATATCGATGTCCGTTGCCTGACCCTGAAAGCCCCCCATGGGCTGGTGGATGAGGACGCGGGAATTGGGCAGGCAATAGCGCATCCCCGGAGCCCCTGCGGCAAGCAGCACCGCCGCCATGCTCGCAGCCTGGCCGATGCAGAGTGTGGCCACCGGCGCGGAGATGTACTGCATGGTGTCATAGATGGCGAGACCAGCGGTCACCGATCCGCCTGGAGAGTTGATATACAGGTTGATCTGTTTGTCCGGCTGCTCCGACTCCAAAAAAAGCAATTGCGCGCACACAAGATTGGCCACATGATCATCAATGGGCGTTCCCAAAAGAATGATGCGATCTTTGAGCAGGCGCGAATAAATATCGTACATCCGTTCGCCGCGGCTCGTATTTTCAATGACAAATACGGAATTATGGACCATAGATGCTCCTTGCCGTGCTGAAGACTCTCATGGGGAAAGATAGCCAACCCCAAGGGGGTGTCAATAGCGGCCATAAAAAAAGGCTGAAGGGCCAACCCGGCGCCTCCAGCCCCAGGATGACCCATCGTCCGTGGTTATTCTGCCTCGTTCTTGGGCGGCACCTTGGTGATGACCGCGTTTTGGTAGACCAAATCCATGGCCTTGTCCGCCAGCACGCGATCCTTGAGCGGGATCATCAGGTTGTGCTGCTCGTAATGGTCCTTGAGGGCGTGGAAGTCCTGGCCCGTGGCGATGGCCATCTTCTGGAGCACCACATCCACCTCTGCAGGCTCCACGGTCAAGGCCTCGGCCTGGGCGATGGCGAGAAGCACCAGAGACGACTTCACCGCATCTTCGGCCGCAGGACGCAACTCTGCGCGCAGCTCTTCCGGGGTCTTGCCCAAGGAGGCAAAGGACTTGCCCTGCGCCTCCAGCTTGCGACGCAGGTCCGCCAGGCGTGAATCAATGTCCTCTTCCACCAGACTCTCGGGCAGTTGGAAGTCCACCTGAGATTTAATGTGATCGAGCAACTTCTTCTGGGCGTCGCCGCGCACCAAGTCCTTGCGCGTCTCCAAGTAGGCTTTCTCGATGTTCGACCGCAGATCGTCCACCGACTCATAACCCAACTGCGTGGCAAAATCGTCGTCCAAGGGCGGCAACTCTTTGCGTTTGATGGCGTGGAGCTCCACGCGCATGGTCACGGTCTTGCCCGCCAAGTCTTCGTTCAAAAAGTCTTCCGGGAAGGTCACTTCGCCCTCAGTGCTCGATCCAGGGGTGAGCGAGCGCACCAGTTCTTCAAACTGCGGCAATGCCCCCCCAGTACCCAGCGGCATTTCGAACTTGCTGGCACCAATACCTTCCAGCTTTTCGCCGTCCTGGAACGCCTGGAAATCGATGATCACCACCTCGCCATCCGCGGGCTGCCGTTCTTCCTTGACAACCACCATCTGGCTCATGCGATCCCGCAAGCGGTCGATGACCTGATTGATGGCGGCTTCATCGGCCACCACTTCTTCCTCCTCCACTTCCAGGCCCTTGTACTCAGGGAGGTCAATGGGAGGAGCCACTTCGAAGGTGAACGAATAAGTAAAGGGGGTGCCGCGCTCCATTTCTTTGGCGTCCACGTCGATACGCGACAGCGGGGCCAAGTTGAGCTCGTTCATGATCTCATTGATATGATAGTTGATCAGGTCCGTGGTGGCTTCCCCGTAGATCTGCTTCTTGTATTTGGCCTCCACAATGGAGGACGGGACCTTACCCTTGCGGAAACCCTTGATATCTATTCCGCCACGATACAAAGCAATCGTCGCGGAAATAGCGGCATCGACTTCTTCAGCGTCCACCGTGACGTGGACTTTGCGTTTGATCGGGGAAAGCTCTTCCAGCGTGTATTCCATGAATCCTGATCCTCCTTGAGATTTGGCCGTGGTGCGAGAGGGGGGACTCGAACCCCCACGGTTCCCCGCTAGATCCTAAGTCTAGTGCGTCTACCAGTTTCGCCACTCTCGCCTTTCTGGCAAAGGCCCGCTTTTAGTGACGGCGCAGCCAGGTGTCAAATGGCCGAAAATTCGCCAGGGAGCTCTGGCGTCTTCCCATTGCCAAGAATTCCCCCATAGGATACAAAACCCATCCACTTTTTCTATTGAGGCACTCCATGGCATCGTTGCCCCACACACTCCTGCTCGAATCCTGTACACGCCACGCAGGCCGCACCGCCTGCATCTACCGCGCAGACGGCAAAGAAATTCGTGTCCGCTACGAGAAGCTGGCCGAAGACGTGCTCATTTTGGCCAAGGCCTTTCATGAGCACGGCATCCATGCGGGGGAAAAAATTTTTTTCCTCTCCGACAATCGCTACGCCTGGATCGTTACGGACCTCGCCCTCCAAGTACTTGGCGCCATCAGCGTCCCTCGGGGGAGCGACACCCCAGAGCCCGAGATTGAATACATCATTACCCACAGTGAAGCACGCTTCGCCATCGTGGAAACCGACGCTCTGGCAGAACACTACGAATCCCTTTTCCAGAAGCTGCGTCTCAAGAAAATTTTCGTCATGACCGGAGACAGCCACCGGCGGGGCCATGTACTCTCCTACACGCACATCCTCGGAGACCGATGCATCGCGCCCCGAGACGAGACCTGGTTCCACGATCTCATCGCCTCGCGCCACGCCGACGAAATCTTCACCATCATCTACACCTCCGGGACCACGGGCGTACCGAAAGGAGTCCCCCTCACCCACGGCAACGTCCTCCACAACGTCCGTAACTTGCCCGACCTCATTCACCTTGAGGCCAGTGACGTTTGGGTCTCCATCCTGCCCACGTGGCATGTCTTCGAGCGTACCGCCGAGTACATCGCCCTGTCGCGCGGCTCGTGCCTCGTCTACTCCTCCATCCGCACCTTCGCCGCAGACCTGACCACCTATCGCCCCACCTTGGTGGCCACCGTGCCCCGCATTTGGGAGTCGCTCTACAAGAAGGTCAACGCCGCCATCGCCAAGGAAAGCCCTGCCAAAGCACGCATCTTTGCCACTCTTGTTGCCGCCAGCATCGCATGGCGTCGAGCGGTGCGCACGATGCGCGGCGAACTGCCCCTCTTCGCCCCAGTACCGTGGCCCCGCCGCACGCTCCAAATAGCACTGGCCGCAGCCCAAGCCCTTGCGCTCTTCCCGGTGGCGGCGCTGGCGCACAAAAAATTCCACGCCCTACGCCAGCGCTTCGGGGGGCGGCTCAAGGCCGCCATCAGCGGCGGCGGCAGTCTTCCCGCCTATTTGGAGGAATGGCTGGACGCCATCGGCATTCGCATCATCAATGCCTACGGCATGACCGAGTGCTCCCCCGGAATCGCTGGCCGGGGCTTCCAGTGTCCGGTATTCCGCACTCTTGGACCGCCCTTTCCAGAAACCCAACTGCGCGTGGCCGATGAGCACGACCAGGAAGTGCCCCGAGGCCAGGAAGGGGAAGTCCAAATCCGCGGGCCACAAGTCTTTCACGGCTATTACAAAAACGACGAAGCCACAGCGGCGGCCTTCACTGCCGACGGATTCTTCCGCTCCGGAGACCTTGGCCGCATGACACTCACCGGCGAGCTCGTCCTCACCGGCAGGGCCAAAGAGATCATCGTGCTTGCCAGCGGGGAGAACGTGGACCCCACCAACATCGAAGCCGCCATTTCGGTCTTTCCCTTTGTGCAGGACGCCGTGCTCGTGGGCCAAGACAAAAAAGGCCTCGGAGCGCTCATCGTCCCAGACTGGGAAAAACTTCAAGAATTCGTACGCGAACGCTTCCAGCACGCCAAAGAAGAGCTTCAGGAAGGGGCCGAGCATCTCCTGGACCGCCGTATTCTTGAGCGTATCCGTGCGGAGCTCAATGCCCGGCTCACGCCCAAAAACGGCTTCAAACCCTACGAAAAAATCCAAAACATCCACTTTCTGGACCGGGAATTCACCATCGGCGAAGAACTCACCAACACCCTCAAGAAAAAACGTCACATCATCGAACGGAAATACCGCGAGCTCATCGACCGTCTCTTGCAGTAACCCGGAGATCCGGAGACACATTGAAGAAAGCCGCCCTTCTGGAGGCGGCTTTCTCATTTTTCCATTCCCATGACGAAGCTTCGCAGAAAAAATCCAGTCCGCTTACGCGGAACGGAAAAACGCAAAATAGAGCATAAGCACCGCCCAAAAAACATATGCAACGATGGACGCCCAAAAGGCTCCTGGCTCAGTGTCCCGGGAATACGGGCCTCCCTTGCAGTAGATGGACCCCCGGACTAGGCCGCGAACGGCCATGAACGCCGCCACGGCGGCGAGAAAGAGGAGAAAGATCGTCATGCCCATATAGCATCTACCTCTCGTGTTGTTGGCGCTGTTCCTGGCCTCTTTTCCTGGCGCTGAAAAAATCCGCTCCAGGACCAAGAGTCACTTCAGAGACAATGCAAGCTTCTCTCCTGCCTGAACGGCTTGCCGCAGCACGGTTTCCTCACGCTCCACCTTGCCTTTGTCAAATATCTTGAAAACAGCGATTTCTTCAATCACTTCATAGCCAAGGGCCTGCAAAGGCTTCTTCATGGCATCCAGGGTAAATCCCATATCCTCGATGGATGCCTGCTCACATATGGCAGCCAGCACAGCCTTCCTGCCTTGATGCGCCAACTGACTTGACCAACTTCGCGGGTGATCATTTTCGAAGTTATAAAAACAGTACAAACGATCAATAAATGCCTTCATCCATGACGTCACATTGTAATTGTGCGTCGGACAAACCAAAACCAGCCCTTTTGCGGCGATGATTTTGGGATACATTTTTGTCATGTCATCTTTCAAACCAGTACATATCTTCGTTTTTCTACATTTTTCACAACCAATACATCCATGAAAATCGAGCTTACATAAATTGTAACTCTCAAATGGGATACCGGATGTTTCGACTCCTCGCATGATATGCTTGAGCAAAATATCGGAATTGCCATTTTTTCTCGGGCTTCCACTCAGCCCAAGAACCATTTCCCGTGGAGATCTTTCCAGCACGTCACTGTTGGACATCATCATTGTTTTCCTTTTCTAGGACTTCGAAAAAAAAGACACTATTAATGCAACAAAAACTCTCGAACAACACTCATTCCTGTAAAAATCTGAAATCCAGCGATAGTGAGTGCGAGCACATTCAAAACACCGTGCACCAGAGGCATGTATTTACGTGGCTTTTTGTCGCGATCCATGATGGTTCCGGTGATATAGCCGCCGGCAATACACGGCATGATCATCTGGGCAATCCAGTAGTGGTCTCCGGTGGCGCCGCTTCCTCCCCAATGGCGGGCAACCAGGGCCGTCCCTCCCACCAAACCGAGCATCCACAAGATATGGGCGTATTTCCCCCACTTGCCATGCTCCGCCCAGGCAAAAGAAGTACGCTTTCCAAAATGGTTACGCAGCACCCGAGGCCAGGCCAAATACAGGGCGTAGGCCGCCATGGCCGTTGCGACCAATTGCAGTACGGGATGGATCCAAAACACAAATCCTGGCATGGATTATTCTCCTTGAGCGTTTTTTGCGCACCAATGTTTGCGGTTCGCCGCATCCGCAAGCCACGCAGCCATGGACGGGATCTCTTCCGGCTGCAGCAGGCCGTCTTCGTACTGCACCATACGGTCTACGGCGCGTTGCCACCAATTGGGATCGTCCGTGGGCTGGCAGAGCCTCTCGCCCCCATGACAGTGGAAACATTGCGAGCGTACCCGCGCTTCCATATCCATGGACGCAGACGCGCCCCAAAGCGTGCTTCCACACCATAGGATGCCCACACCCAACACCAGACTCGTTTTGCCCAGTCGCATCGTTACCCCCCGTTTCCGGCCGCCAATGACGCCCAACCCTGAGGGGTGCGCACCCAAAGGCTGCTGCGGCCAGGAGTCATTGGGCGCACGGCGATCTGACACAGCAGACGCTCCCGCAAGGCAGGCACGTGAGAAATGATCCCCACCAGGCGGTTTTCCTCGCCCAGTGCAAAAAGGCTCTCCAGGACCAACTCCAGGCTCTCCTCATCCAAGGTACCGAAGCCCTCGTCCACAAAGAGGCATCCCAATTCCCCGCCGCCGCTCACCAGCGAGGACAAGGCGAGGGCCAAAGCCAGGCTCACCACAAAGGTCTCTCCGCCGGAGAGGTTGCGCACCGAGCGGCGCTCTCCGGCGCGATACCCATCGATGACCGCAATGTCCAATCCAGCGCCGTCGCGCACCAATTGGTAGCGGTCGCTCATGGCCGCCAAGCGGGCGTTGGCCACGGAGAGGAGCAGGTCCAGGGTAAGCCCTTGGGCAAAGTTACGCAGCTTTTTCCCATCCGCCGACCCCATGAGTTCGCGCAAACGCTCCCACGTGGCAGCAACAGCCGCCTGTGCGGCCTGCGCCTGTTGCATTGCACGCGCCTGCGCCTCTCGGCGCCGGGCCTCGGCCACGCGGGCCGCCACCGCCCCACGCTCTTCCTGAATTTCTTGGAGCTTTGCCTCGTGCTCCGTCACAGCGGCCTCCACCTCGGCATGCGGCGGCGCGCCCTCCAAGTGCGCCCGGACCGCCTGCCGCCGCAAGGCCACCCGCTGCCGCCCAAGCTGGATGGCGGCGAGTCGGGCCTCGGCATCCTTGGCTGCGGCCTCCACCTGCGCCATCCAGGCGGCGTCCCGCCGGGCGGAGCGCCACACCCCGAGGCTTGCAAACCCCAGCTCCTGCAACCGCGCTGCCAGCCGTTCCTTGGCAGAGGCCAGCGACTGCGCAAGCTCCTGGACGCGGCGCGCCCACTCCTGCTCCCGGGCCTGGGACGCGGCCAGACGCGCAGTGCACGCCGCGTGTTGCCGCTGCAATGCCTCTTGCCGGGCAGCGGACCGCTCTGCCTGGGTACGCAAACGGGTTTCCACTGCCTCCACATCCGAATCCGGCAAGACAATACGCCGCTGCTCTCGGCAGCGCTCCATCGCTTGCGTGGCCTGGGCAAGGGCGGCCTGCGCCTCGGCAAGGGCGCGACGCGCCGCCGCTTCGGCCTGCACCGCGGCTTGGAGCGCGGCGGCATGGTGGGCCATGGCCGCCCAAGTCTCTCCCAAGGCGTGGCGCCTGGCGCGCAGCGCCTCCAGCTTGTGGGCGCACTGGCGGCAATGCTCCTTATGCCGGACCACGGCCTCGGCGACGGGCTGCACAAGCGGCGTCCCATGGGCAAAGGGGTGATCGAGGCTTCCGCACAGCGGACAGGGAGAACCAGGACGCAGTTGCCGCCGCTTGGCCTCCAAGGATTCCATTTCCTTGACCAAGGCCAACTCCTCCTGACTTCGCTGCAGTTCTTCCTGGGCAGCGGCAAGCTCCCGCGCCACTGCCTCTTCCTCGGCTGCCCACGCTGTCAGCGCGGCCTGCACCACAGCGCCCAGATCCACGTCCGTCTCGTTCTTGCGAAGAACGCCCAAGGTCTGAAGCCGCGCTTCCAAGGCCGCCTGCTCCCGCTGGCACCGTGCCACGCGCTGGGTTTCGGCCTCCAGGCGGGCCTTTTCCCGGCTTACGAGGTTCTGGGCCTGGCGTTGGGTTGCCACTGCCGCGGCGATTTCAGCGTCCCAGCGCCGGGCCTCGGCCAGACGCGGACGCATAGTCTCCCAAGCGCTGCGTGCCTTGGCCGTTTCCGCGCGAGCAGCCTCCACAGAAGCCCCCAGACTGCGGGACTCGGCGACCAACGACTGCACTTCCTGGGCCAAACGCTGGCAGGCGGCTTCGGCCTCGCGCGTCTCTTTTTCCAGGCGCTCCACCTCCGCCACATCCCGCGCGGCCTCTTCGGCCCGCCGGGCCACGGCCGCAGTCTTCCGGTCGTCTTCCAGAGCGCGCAGCTGCTGCAACACCTGGGCTTCTGCCTCCTTGAGGGAGGCGGCTTCCTCCTGCAATGCCTGGAAGTCGCGCCAACGGGCCTGCAGGGCGCGAAGCTCTTCAAGATGTTCGGCTGTGGACTTCGCCTGTCGCTCCAATGCGGCAAGGCGCTGGGTCGCTTCCGCCACCTCCTGAGCAGGCATGAGCTCCAAGGCGGCCAAGCGCTCCGTCCAGGCGTCCAGCCGGGCGCGCTCTTCCTTGGCCCGCTCATGAGCGGCGATGGACAGCTGGGAATAGATTTCGGTGCCCGTGATACGTTCCAAAAGCGGTGCCCGCTCGTCCGCGGCAGCGAGCAAAAAGGCGGCAAAGCCATTCTGGGCAAGGAGCACGGCCCGGGTGAATTGCTCAAAACCCAGTCCCAGGACTTCGGTCACGGCCCGTTCGGTTTCCCGCAGGCCTTCGGCCAAGACCGCACCTGAATCCAGATCCACCAATTCGTGGCTCGGAGCTTGCAGGCGGCCTTGGGCTTTGCCCCGCGCCCGACGCTGCGTGAAACTCGCCAGATAGCGTCCCTTGGCGGTGGCGAAGGCAAGCTCCGCACGCATCTCGGCCTCGCCCCGCGTCATGACCTCGTTGTTTGTTGCCGTCACCCGGCCCATACGTGGAGTGCGGCCATACAGAGCCAAGGTCAAGGCATCGAGCACGGTGGTCTTGCCCGCCCCCGTGGGCCCGGAAATGAGCAGCACCCCCTCGCCCGCCACTTCAGGACGCGTCCAATCCACCTCCCACGTGCCCGCAAGGGAATTGATATTCTGCAGAACGAGCCACTCAAGGCGCATGCTGGTCCTCGCGCTGGAGCACGGTATCCATGAGCTCGGCAAAGGCCGCGGTCAGCTGCGGACGCAGATCCTCCTCCACCGCATGGGCGTCCAAAAGACGGCGGAAGACCTCCTCGGGCGAAAGCTCCTCCAAGCGCTCCCCGGCAGCGCCCAAGGCCAAGGAGGGCGGCCGGGGGACCCGCACGCATAAGACGTCCACCGCGCTTCCAGAAACCGCCTCCTCGATGCGGCGGCGCACGGTATCCGCAGGATCCGGGCTTGTAACCTCAGCCTCCACCCACACACTCCCGCCGACCTCCACCAAACGCCGCAAATCCGCCTCCACCTGCGCCAACGGGCCGCACAGGCGGGCCATGGGCTGCAGCGAAGGCGCGGGCAAGACCTCGTACGTCATGCTGTCCTCGCCTTCCACCGTCACCAAGGTGGCGGACTTGGCCTTGCCGGCGTCGGCAAAGCCCAAGGCAAGCGGGGCGCCGCTATAACGCACGAATCCTCGGCCCGCCACCTCTTGCGCCCCGTGCACATGCCCCAAGGCCACGTATGTGCAGGCAGGAAAGACCTCCACCGGCACCCGGTCCACTCCTCCCACGGCAAAACGCATGCCCTGGCCGTCAGCCACTTGGCTGCCTGCCACGAACAGATGCCCCAAGGCCACGGCCGGGGCCTGGGGGGCCATGGACCGGGCCGAGCGCATGACCTCGGCGTATACCGCCGCCACTCCACGCACCCAGGCGGCGGCCTTATCCTCCAAACGCGCCCCCGGCATGGCCGTGCGCACGTCGCGCTCCCGCAAATACGGCACCGCTGCCACCGCCAACTCCGGATCACCGTGCGCGGTGGTCAACACCAGTGGCTGCGGCGCGGTGATCACATGCACCCCCAAGGCGCGCAAAAGGCCCTTGGGAGCGGCCAAAAAAGACGGGGAGTCGTGGTTGCCTGCGAGGATCACCGCATGGCGGCAGCCTGTTTGCCGCAATTCCTGAAGAAATCCGTAGTACTGCTCCTGGGCCGCAGCGCTGGGGGCGCCGGTATCGAAGACGTCTCCGCACACCATGAGTACGTCCACTGCGTGTGCGCACACCAGGTCAAGGAGCCAGCGCAGCACGGCCTCGTGTTCGGCGTCGCGGCGGCGGCCATAGAGCCGATGCCCTAAGTGCCAATCCGAAGTATGGAGAATGCGAAGTGCCATGGAATAGGCCTTCCCCCGCCAAAGCGGGGGAAGGCAAATGACTAGGAGTTTTTCGCGTCGCGCGCCCGGATCTCCGCGCGCTTGATCTTGCCGCTGATGGTCTTGGGCAGCTCCGTCACGTACTCGACGATGCGGGGATACTTGTAGGGGGCAGTGACCTTCTTGACGTGGTTCTGCAGCTCACGGGTAAGTTCCGGGGAAGGGGTGTATCCCGAGGCAAGGACCACCGAGGCCTTCACCGCCTGCCCTCGATCCGGGTCCGGCACCCCGGTGACCGCGGCCTCCACCACTGCCGGATGGGACACCAGGGCGCTTTCCACCTCAAAGGGCCCGATGCGGTAGCCCGAGCTCTTGATGAGGTCGTCCACCCGGCCCAAAAACCAGAAATAGCCGTCCTCGTCCACCCAAGCCTTGTCGCCCGTATGGTACACCCCGCCTTCCATGACATTGGCGGTCTTGTCTTCGGCCTTCCAGTATTCTCGAAAAAGCCCTACCGGTCGAGGGGAAAGACGCACGCAAATCTCGCCTTCCACGCCCGGAGGACACACCTCCCCGGTCTCGTCGAGGAGCACGATGTCCCATCCCGGCGCAGGCTTGCCGATGGAACCGGGCTTGGGTTCCATGCAGGGGAAGGTGGCGATCTGCAGGGTGGTCTCGGTCTGGCCGTAGCCCTCAAAGATGGAGAGCCCCAGCTTTTCCTTCCACTCGTGGAACACGCTGTCGTTGAGGAGCTCACCTGCGGTGGTGCAATGCCGCAAGGCGGAGAGGTCGTAGCGGGAAAGGTCCTCGCGCACCAGGAAGCGGTAGATGGTGGGCGGGGCGCAGAAGGTGGTCACCCGGTGCTCGGCCATGACCGAAAGCAAACGCGATGGATCGAACTTCCCCCGGTAGTCCCACACGAAGACCGTGGCCCCGGCCAACCATTGGCCGTAAAACTTGCCCCACACCGATTTGGCCCAGCCCGTATCCGCCACGGTGAGGTGCACGTCCCCAGGCCGCAGGTCATGCCACAATTTGCCGGTCACCATATGGCCCAAAGGATAGGTGAAGGTGTGGAGCACCATTTTCGGGTACCCGGTGGTGCCGGAAGAAAAGAACACCGTGGCCGGGTCGTCACCCCCCGGGGCATCGGCCGGCCGGAGGTATTGGGAGGAAGCCGCGGCGGCCACGTCTTCCCAGCGCTTCCAGGGAGAAGGCGCAGTCTCGGTGCCGGTCAGCACGAACACCGACGGGGTGGGGCACTGAGGCATGGCCGCCTCCACCGTGGCCTGCACCGAAGCGTCGGCCACGATGGCTTTGATCTCCGCGGTTTGCACGCGGTAGACGATGTCGTGTGCCGTCAGCAGCGCCGGCGAGGGCACGCCCAAGGCGCCGAGCTTGTGCAAGGCGAGCATGAGGACCCAAAACTCCACCCGGCGGTGGACGATGATCATCACCGTATCCCCACGACCAATGCCCATGCCTGCCAAGGCATTGGCCATGCGGCTGGACTGTTCGGCGAAATACCCCATGGTGTATTCCCGCCGCACCCCAGCATCGTCCACATGGATCATGGCCAGACGCTGCGGGTCGGTGGCGGCGACAGTATCCACGAAATCAAAGGCGAAATTGTAGCGCGGCGGCACATCCACATGCCAGGTGCGCATCAGTTCTTCGTACGACGAGGGATGCATCGAGCTCATGACAGTCTCCACACGGAAAAGGTAGACGAATTAGATGGCCACATCGAGAAATTCCGCCGGTCCCCCAATGCCGCGCAGGGCATGGGGAGTGCGGGAAGTGAAATAGAGACTGTCCCCAGGCTCGAGCACATACACCTGGTCGCCGATGGTGATCTCAAGCGTGCCGGAAAGCATGTAGATGAACTCCTGGCCCGGATGTTCGTTGAAGGTGAGTTGGTCTTTTTCCTTGGCCGGAACGGTCACCACAAACGGCTCCATTTTGCGTCCCACGAAGCGGTACGCCAGGCTTTTGTAGTCATAGTCCTTGCGCCGCTCCACGCTCATGCCCTTACCGCGTCGTACCAGGCTTGCCCGGTGCAGATGGGCTTCTGCGCCGGAAACGAGCACCGTAAGGTCCACCCCCAAGTGCTTGGCCACCGCCACCAGATACCCCGCCGGGATTTCACAGGTTCCGGACTCATACCGACGCACGGCGTCGACATCCACGTCCAAACGGGCGGCCACGTCCTCGACGCTCAAGTCCAGCGCCTCGCGCAGGCCGCGCAAACGCGAGGCGATTTCCGTGTACGATTCTTCCATAGACGATCTCCTTGCAATGGACCTTAGGCGGCTGCGGTGTCGTAGCGCGCAAAGGTCATGGTGAAAAAGGCCTTGCCCCGCGTGGCGGAGCGCAACTCCGTGGAAAAGCCAAACAAGGCGCGCAGGGGGGCCAGGGCGTGAATCACGGTCTGGAGCGCATCACCATCCATGGCCTCGATGCGCGCGCCCTTTGCCCCCAGAAGACTCACCATATCCCCCACAAACTCCGCCGGCGCCGTCACCACCACACTCATGATGGGCTCCAAGAGCACACTGCCGGCCTCGGTCATGGCCCGCTCCATGGCCTCCAGGGCGGCCATACGCACGCCCAAATCCGTAATGCCGCCGTCCACCGGGGCCACCCCCAGGATTACGGCCTCGGTATCGGTCACGGCATAGCCCTGCACCCCGCCATGCAGGGCGTCTTCCACGGCCTGCACCGCCACGGTCTGATGCGTACAGTCCGCTTCGCAGCGCACCAGGTTGCCCGCACCTCGAGGCCGCGGGGCAACGGCCACCGCCACCTGGGCGCGGTGCATGGTGTCTCCCAAAAGCCGCGCCACCTGAGCCTGGGCCTGGGCACTGCGGGCCACGGTTTCCTGAAAGATGACCTGGGGGTTTCCCGTACGAAACTGCAGCCGGCTCTCGCGCCGCAAACGCTCCAGGGTGATCTCCAGGTGGAGCTCGCCGAGGCCGGAGAGCACCAGTTGCTCTGTGTCCGGGTCTGTGGTGACGCGCAACGTCGGGTCTTCCACGGCGTAGCGCTCGAGGAGTTGGCGCAGCCGGTCCGTGTCACTGGCGCTGGCCGGAACAATGGCCTGAGAGATCACCGGTTCGTGGAGCTCGATGTTTTCCAGCTGCAGGCTGCCGCGCTCGCCGAGCAGGGTGTCGCCGGTCACCGCGTCCCGAAGGCCTGTGGCCAGGACGATGTCGCCGGCCTGGGCCTGCGGCGTGGGCTCCAAGTGATGGGCATGGGCAGTATATACCTTGTGGGCCTTTTCAAAGCGGCCGGTGCGGGTATTGAAGAGCGTGGCGTTTTCTCCCAGCGCGCCACTATACACACGCAAAAACACCCGCTTGTGCGCCCCGTCGAACTGTACCTTGAAAGCGTAGGCCACGGTCACCTCTGGGGAAACACCTGCCTCCTCAAGGCGCCGGCGCACCTGGGCATGGCCCACCGATTCCATGGGCCCAGGCAAATAGCGGCGGACTCCGTCCAAAAGCGGCTGCACCCCGTAATTCTTGAGAGCGCTCCCCGCAAAGACCGCAACCGCCCGGCAAGCGCGTGTCGCCCGGGCGAGGGCCGCATGCGCCATGGCCGCATCCACCGGTTCGTCCGCCAAGTAGCGCTCCAAAACGGCATCATCCACCTCGGCCAGGCGCTCCACAGCCACCCGCCGCCACGCCGAAAGCTCCGGGGAATCCACAGGGGCCACGGCGACTTCCTGACCAAGACTTGCCGTATCGAAAAGCAAACGGGTCCCGGCCCAGACGTCGAGCACCGCGTGCTCCTCCCCGGGATCCGGCACGGTCACCGGCACCGGCACCACGCCGAAGCGCTCGGCGATCTCGGCAAGCACGCGGCCATAGTCCGCACCGGGACGGTCCATCTTGTTGATGAACACCACCTTGGGAAGATGGTATTTCTCGGCCTGGCGCCACACGGTCTCGCTCTGGGGCTCCACCCCGGCCACGCCACAGAACACCACCACCGCGCCGTCGCACACCCGAAGCGAACGCTCCACCTCCACGTTGAAATCCACATGGCCCGGGGTATCGATGATATGGATGCGGCAGTCCTGCCAGTCCACCGTGGTGCTGGCCGCAGTGATGGTGATGCCGCGTTTCTGCTCCTCTTCCAGGTAGTCCATGGTGGCGTTGCCGTCATGGACTTCCCCCATACGGTGAATCTTGCGGGTGTAATAGAGAATGCGCTCGGTCAGCGTGGTCTTACCCGCGTCGATATGGGCGATGATACCAACGATACGGGAATCTTTGTGAGCAGCCATGGCTCTCCTCACGAAAAGATCGAGGTGCGCACGAGAAAGTCCTCAGGCCCGAGCCGGTCCCACGGCCAGCCTCCAAGGAGCCGTGGCGGCAGCACAAAGCGGGCGCGGACATCTTCTTCGCTATAGGCCAGGTACCAGCGAGACCGCTGACCGGGATCGGTACGCCGCAGGCTCCCCAGGATGCGGGCGTAGGCATCGGCCTGTGGCGAAGGGCCAAGGGTATCCACCACCGCGTAGTCTTCCGGAGTAAAGGCAAGGGGTGTGGGAAAGCCCCCCAGGCCCAGGTCCACCACCACTCCATCCCCGGCCGCACCCAGCGCCGCCACCAGGGCGGAAACATCGACATCGGTGGTGTACACCCACGGCACGGAAAGGAAATCGCAGGCAAAGAGAAAGGCCCTATCCCACGGCGCCGGAGCCACCACCGCCACGTGGGGCACGCGGGCCACAAGGGCCAAGGTGATGGCCGAAGCCAAAGCGGGCAGCGGAAAACATTCCGGGTGATAGAGGAACACGGCAAAGGCCGCAGGCCGGGCGCTTTCCTTGAGCACCGCGCTTCCCAAATGCACGGTGCGCTCGCTGGCCATGGCCCAGCCCCGGGTCAGGGCGTGGGCCATGGCCACGGCATTTTTGATCACCCCTTTTTCCGGGGCCGGAGTGTCTTCATACGCCTGGGCAAGATCCGCGTCCGTAACATGCGGGGCAAGGCCCAGGCGCTCTAGTTGTGCATCCATACTCGCCTCCCGTACATGGCCGGGAGAATCCTTCCACAATCCGCCCTACTCGGCAAGGCTACAGGGCGGCGAGCACCGCCTCGCCCATCTGCGTGCACCCCACCACGGTGGCGCCTTCGGTGACGATGTCCCGGGTACGCAGCCCGCGCGCCAGCACCGTGCGCACAGCCTGCTCCACGGCCTGGGCTTCGGCCTCCAGGGCAAAGCCGTGGCGCAGCAGCATGGCCACGGACAAGATGGTGGCCAGGGGATTGGCCAGGTCCTGGCCTGCAATATCCGGTGCAGAGCCATGAATGGGTTCGAAAAGGCCAGGGCCGGATGCGCCCAGGGAGGCTGAGGGCAGCATGCCGAGGCTTCCCGTGATGGCCGCGGCCTCGTCGGAGAGGATATCTCCAAAGAGGTTCTCCGTGACCATGACGTCGAAGACGTGCGGGGCGCGCACGAGCTGCATGGCGGCGTTGTCCACGTACAGGTGCGTCAACTCCACGTCCGGATACTCTCGGGACACCCGCACCGCCACCTCGCGCCACAGGCGCGAGACCTCGAGGACATTGGCCTTGTCCACGGAGCACACGCGGCGACGGCGATTCCGGGCCGCCTCGAAGGCCACGCGCAGGATGCGCTCGATCTCCGACTCGCGGTAGATCATGGTGTTGAACGCCGCGCGTTCCCCGTCCACCTGTCCCTCGCCCCGGGGCTCGCCAAAGTAGAGGCCGCCGGTGAGCTCACGCACCACCAGCACATCCACGCCCTGGGCGGCGATATCGGCACGCAAAAGGGAAGAAGCGGCAAGCTCGGGAAAGAGTACCGCGGGGCGCAGGTTGGCAAAGAGCCCCAGGGCCTTGCGGATCCCCAAAAGCCCCTTTTCCGGACGCAGGGCAGGCTCCAAGTCGTCCCACTTGGGCCCACCCACGGCACCGAGCAACACGGCGGAACTCGCCTGGCACGCGGCCACGGTGTCTTCAGGGAGCGGAACACCGACGGCGTCGATGGCCGCCCCGCCAATGAGCGCACGCCGAATCTCCACGGCGTGGCCGAAACGCTCAGCCACCGCCGTAAGGACCCGCTCCGCCTGGGCGGTGATTTCCGGGCCGATGCCGTCACCAGGGAGCACGCACACCGAGATCTTCATGCTGCACCTCCCAGACGCCGGCGCACGTACTGGACGAGGCCGCCGGCCTCAAGCATCTCCATCATGAACCCTGGCACCGGACGCACCTGAAAGGTCTCGCCCGTTGTGCGGTTTTCCACCACGCCCTGGGCGACATCCACCACCAGCGCATGGCCATCGCCCAGGCGGTCGATGGCGTCGCCCATCTCCAAGAGCACCAGTCCCATGTTGAAGCCGTTGCGGTAGAAGATGCGGGCAAAACTCTTGGCCAGCACCACCGGGATGCCTGCGCCGAGGATGGCCAGAGGCGCATGCTCCCGGGAAGAGCCGCAGCCAAAGTTCTCGCCTGCCACCAGGATGTCGCCGGGGGACACCCGCCGCACCCAGCCTGGAGTCAGGCCTTCCATGCAGTTTTTCCCGAGTTCTCCAGGGTCTGCGGTCACGAGAAACCGCGCCGGGATGATGGCATCCGTATCGATATGATCACCCACCACATGGGCTTTTCCTTCAAAACGCATCGATATGCTCCTTACCCAGCCACCTGGGCCGGATGGATGATGGTGCCTGCCACGGCAGTGGCTGCGGCCACTGCAGGGCTGGCCAAATAGACTTCCGAGTCGAGGCTCCCCATGCGGCCACGGAAATTGCGGTTGGTGGTGGCCAAGCAGCGCTCGCCGCCGGCCAGGATCCCCATGTGCCCGCCCAGACACGGACCGCAGGTGGGCGGCCCCACCACGGCGCCAGCGTCCAAAAACACCTCCAAAAGACCTTCGTTCAAGGCCAAACGGTAGGCCTTGGGCGAGGCAGGCAGCACAATAAGACGCACGCCGCGCGCCACCTTGCGGCCGCGCAGCACCGCCGCAGCCACGCGCAAATCCTCGATGCGGCCATTGGTGCACGAACCGATGACCACCTGGTCCACTGGGATGCCGGAGACCTCTTCCACGGGTTTGACGTTTTCCGGCAGGTGCGGACAGGCTACCCGCGGACTCATGCCCGTGGCGTCCACGCGCAAACGCTGCGCATACCCCGCGTCCGCGTCCGGGGCGATGGGGGCGTCCTGGGCGCGGCCATGGGCGGCGGTGTAGGCCAGGGTCGTGGCATCCGCGGCAAAAAGCCCGGCCTTGCCCCCGGCCTCGATGGCCATGTTGGCCATGGTCATGCGGCCTTCCACGCTCATGGCGTCCACCACCGGACCGCCGAATTCCAGCGCCTTGTACAGGGCCCCGGCCACGCCGATGCGGCCGATGACCTCAAGGATGAAATCCTTGGCGCTCACGTACGGCTCCACCGTCCCCACCAGATCCACCCGGATGGTCTCCGGCACCTTAAACCAGGTCTCGCCCAAGGCCATGGCCGCGGCCACGTCCGTGCTTCCCAGGCCTGTGGCAAAGGCGCCCAGGCCTCCATACGTACAGGTGTGGGAGTCCGCGCCCACCACTACGTCGCCGGGCCCCACCAGGCCCAACTCCGGAAGCAAGGCGTGCTCTACCCCCACCTCGCCGCCTTCATAATAATGGACGATGCCGAACTGCCGGGCAAAATCCCGAACGACCTTCACTTGTTCGGCGGAGTCGATATCCTTGTTGGGGGTGAAGTGGTCACACACCAAGACCACCCGCTCGGGATCAAAGACCCGGGACACCCCCATGGCGCGCAGCGATTTGATGGCCAAGGGCGCGGTGATGTCGTTGGCCAATGCCAAGGACACCCGACACCGGACAATCTGCCCGGGACCCTCCACATGGTCATTGGTGTGCCGCTGCAATATCTTTTCGGCTAAACTCTGGCCCATACCGTTTCCTCCTCACGTTTGGCCAAGCGGTTCAAGGCATTGATATACGCCTTGGCGCTGGCCACGATGATATCGGCGTCCGCAGCGCGTCCCACCGCGGACTTGCCGTTTTCCTCGATACGCACGGTGACCTCACCTTGGGCGTCCGTACCGCCGGTGATGGCATTGACGGCGTAGCGCAGCAATTTGGGCGCCCGGCCCACGGTCTTGCTGATGGTGTGGAACACCGCGTCGATGGGGCCGGTTCCAAAGTCGGACACCGTGCGCTCCTCGCCATCCACGTACATCTTCACCACCGCGTTGGGGATGGCCATGTTGCCGCTGATGGCGCTCAAATATTCCAGCCGGTACTTGTCGGGGATGCGGAAGATCTCGTCGAGGACCACGGCTTCCAAATCTTCGATGAAGATCTCTTTCTTCCGATCCGCCAATTTTTTCATAGCCGCAAACACGATATCGACCTGTTCTTCGCTCAGGGCGTAGCCCAAACCCTCCAGCCGGGTCTTCAGGGCCGCCCGCCCCGAATGCTTGCCCAAGACCATGTCCTCCGCACTGCGTCCCACCGATTCCGGAGTCATGATTTCATACGTCTGCCGGTGCTTGAGCACCCCATCCTGGTGGATGCCGGATTCGTGGGCAAAGGCATTGGAACCGATAATCGATTTGTATGGCGGAATGGGCTGGCCAATAATGAGAGAAAGCAATCGTGTCGAGGGATAAATTTGCTCCTTCACGATACCGGTTTCCAGACCGTAGTAGTCCTTGCGCACTTCCATGGCCATGACCACTTCTTCCAGGGCGGCGTTGCCGGCACGCTCACCGATGCCCGCCAAAGTCACTTCCGCCTGTCGGGCGCCGGCACGCAAGGCCGCCAGGGTATTGGCCGTGGCAAGGCCCAGGTCGTTATGGCAATGCACGGAAAACACGGCCTTATGGGCGTTGGGGATATGCTCCAAGAGATAGCCGATGAGGTCCGCAAACTCCTGCGGCTGGATGTAGCCCACGGTATCCGGCACATTGATGGTGGTGGCGCCGGCGTCGATGGCGCGGGTAAAGACCTGCACCAAGAAATCCGGGTCCGAGCGGGAGGCGTCTTCGGCGGAAAACTCCACATTGGAAGTCTTGGAGGCAGCATAGCGCACGGCGGCGTCCACCATCTCCAGCACCTGCTCCCGGGTTTTACGCAATTTGTACTGCATATGAATGTCGGAAGTGGCGAGGAAGGTGTGGATGCGGCCATGTTCCCCTTCCCGCACGGCCTCCCAGGCCCGGTCGATGTCTGCGGGAATCGCCCGGCACAGACCTGCGATCTGGCAACCGCGCACCGTACGGGCGATATCGCGCACGGCCTCGAAGTCCCCTTGGCTTGCGGCCGGGAATCCCGCCTCGATGATGTCCACGCCCAAGGACTCCAACTGGCGGGCCAGGCGGATCTTCTCCTCACGGTTCATGGTGGCGCCAGGGGACTGCTCTCCGTCGCGCAAGGTGGTGTCAAAGATGTACACTCGCTGAGACATACGCTTCTCCTTGGAATGGGATTGGGTAAAAACACAGCTGGAAGCCTCTGGCAGGGCCGTTTCAAGGGAGGGTTCCAGCAACCGAAAACGAGAAAAGGGATTGGTGGTTACGAGAGTCGCTGGACGTCTCGTAGCCGTAGCGAGCGGCGCCGCAAGGGCAGCACCACAAACGAATAGATGAGACCGGAGAGAAGATATCCCAAACCACAGATAAAAAGCAGCAGTTTGGGTTCGGAGGCAATGAGCACGAAGAGAAAGAGCGCCGTCACCGTGGCGCTGAAGCGATGGGTGCGCAGCCCGTCCATCTCCTTGAAGGAAAAATAGCGAACGGCGCTCACCATGAGCAAGGAAACCACAAAGGACAGGGCCAAGAGGACCTGGGCAGCCAGCGACGTAGCCGCAAAGCCCAAGTGATGGGCAAAGAGCACGAAAGCAGCCAGGATGCAGGCGCCTGCAGGAATGGGCAGGCCAATGAAGAACTTTTTACTGATCTTGCCGGTCTGGATGTTGAACCGCGCCAAACGCAGGGCACCGCAGGCAATGATCAAAAAGGAGGCCATCATGCCCAGACGGTCAAAGGCGTGCAGATGCCACTGGTAGACCATGAGGGCCGGGGCCACGCCGAAGGCCACCAGATCGGCCAAGGAATCCAGCTGGACGCCAAAATCCGAGGCGGAATTGGTCAGCCGGGCCAGTTTGCCGTCCAGCCCGTCGAAAAGACAGCTGCCCAAAATAGCCACCGCGGCCATCTCGAAGCGCCCCTCCAAGGACCACAGCATGCCCACGAAACCCACGAACAGGCTCGCCATGGTCATCATGTTGGGAAGGAGATAATAGCCGCGGTGTTTGGGCTTGGCATGTTCCATGATAATCGTACTCATCCCAGGGGTTCGCGCTTACGGGCGACCACCGTTTGGCCGGCCACGGTGTGCTCTGTTTCCTGGATGACGGGTTCATAGTCCGGCGGCAGGTAGAGGTCAACCCTGGATCCAAAGCGGATCATACCGAAGCGCACCCCACGCGGCAGCGTGTCCCCCGGCCGCACCCAATCGACGATGCGCCGGGCGATGAGCCCCGCGATCTGGACCACCGTAAAACGACCGCCATCCTCAGTTTCCAAATCCATGATGCAGCGCTCGTTGTCCGTAGAGGCCTTGTCCAGGGACGCGTTGAAAAACTTTCCCGGAATGTAGCGCATTTGCCGCACCACACCTGCCACCGGCGTCCGATTCACATGCACGTTGAAGACGTTCATGAAAATGCACACCGCCATGCGCGGCGTACCATGCACCGGGTCCGGCATGGGGGCCACGCGCACCACCCGCCCGTCGGCCGGCGCCACGACGACACCCTCGTCCTGGGGCACCACCCGCTCCGGATCGCGAAAAAAATTGAGGATAAAGGCCACCACTCCCAATCCCACGAGACTGGCGACCACCCAGCCCGCCAGGGCGAAAACCACGGTGGCGAGGGTCGCAAGAAAGAGAAACGGCATGCCTTCCGGGGCAAGGCCGCAGCAAGGTTTGCGCATGCATACTCCTTACGCCGCACTCTTGCGGCTATACTGTTTGCGCCATTCATCCAAAAAAAGCACCGCGGTCTCCGCTGGCGAGAGGATCCCTTTCCGAACACGGACCGCGGCCACCACGTCCTCGAAGGAAGCATCATCGCGCAAACCCAGGTCTCTGGCAAGGGCAGCCACCTCAGCCGCCAAATCCGGCTCCAGAAAAGAAGGGCGCGGCTCCGCGCTCTGCCACCCCAAGGCCGCGCCCACCACGGCAAGGAGGGTTTCCATGCGCTGCGTGTAGGTGTGCTCGGCGAGCACGCGCGCCCTGGCCCGCGCCGCCATGGCGGTGCGCTCCTCTTCGTGGGCCAGAAAATACCGGGTTGCCTCCACCATGGCATCCACGTGGTCTACCACCGCCAGTTCGTGATCGGCAAAAAGCTCGGGCAACAGACTTCGCTGGTCTACCACCTGAAAAGCCCCACAGGCGGCGATCTCGAAGGTGCGCGGGTTGACGAAATCTCCCTCCCCCACAGTCACCGCGGGCCGCACACTGGAGTGCAGGTTGAGATTGACGCGGGTGGCGCAGAAGATCTTCACCACCTCTTCGGTCTCGATGCGCGCCCCACCGCGCTGCACGTACGCGGCCAGGATCTCCTCACCGTCCCAGTCGCTGCCCCAAATGCGAAAATCCATGTCCGCAAAGGCGCGAAAGGCCAATCGCCGGTTGGGGTATCCCGCGCCCACGAAAGAGACGTCACTGCCGTAGGTGCGCCGCTCTATGGCAGAAAGCGGCACAGGTCGGTGGATTTCGGGGGCCGCGGCCAAGGGGAGGTAGTAGGCCTGCTTCTGTCCCACCTCCGCAAGCCGCCCCAAAAACGGCTCTTTCTGGATGGTGAAGAAGAAGTCGTAGAGCGGGGCAAAGGCCTGCCAATAGGTGAAGACCGCATAGTCCTCCACGAACCACATGGCCGTGGGCACCCCGTCTCGGGCAAGACGCCGCAAGGTTTGCCGGGAAAGCGGCGCCTGGGCCATGGCCAGCACCAGATCCGGGGAAAAACGCTCCACCTGGGCGAGCACGGCCTGGGAGACGAGTTGCAAAAACCCGTTCTCCAGGGCGTCCACCGCCTCCGGGCCCACACGCAGCGCCCGCAGGTTTTGAAAAGTAGGATAGAAAAACGGCGCTTCGAAGGTCTCCACCACGTGCCCCAGCCCCGCCAGGGCCCGGGCCACATAGCGGCCTATCGGCAGCGAGCCGCCGTAAAGCGGCAGTACCACCAGAATCCGGCGCACCCCCCAATCAGGCATACTGACCTCCAACTCCACCCGGCAGCATCCAGTCTTTCTCCGTCATCCACGCACAGCCTCCCCGGCCTGGCGCCCCCACCCCCCACAAGGCCGCCACCTGAGAGCGAAACGCCTGGCGCCCAGCCGCAGTGGGGTCCCCCCCGGCCACAGGATGGTAGTATACCCCCAAGGCGTCCATGCCGCTTTGCAGGGCCACGGCACCCGAAGGGAGCGCCCCCTCGCCCCGGGCAATCCAGCGAATCGTCTCCCGCTGCGCAAGCGGCGCCAGACACGCCCCGGGCGTGGGACAGACTGCGGTCTCCAGGCACGGCGAACAGGGAAGCACCGATTGCACCACCACGTGTCCTTCCCCGTAGGGCCCGGTCTCATGCACCCACGCCGAGGCCAAATACGCCCCCAAGACCGGCACCCCCAACCGGGCCGCCATATGGGCCACGCCTGTATCCGGGGAAAGCACCAGGCCGCAGCCGGCCACGATCTCCCACAACTGCCCCCACCCGGTCCGCCCCACGAGGTTGCGGGTGGAACGGCCAAGGGCCGCAGGCAGCGCGGCCATGAGCTCCGCAGCCAAACGCTCCTGGCCCGAAGCGCCGAGCAGCACCACGTCCGTTCCCCCAAGACGACTCAGAGCCGCACCGATCCAGGCGGCGAGCACCGGCGTCGGCAACGAACGTCGTGGGTTCTGCCCGGCGAGCACCACCCCCAGCGTGCGCCCCCGCGGCTGCGCCGGGGGATGGACCGCAGCGGGCGCGGCCGGCTCCCGGGCAAGAAGCCCCCAGGCGTCCACCAGATTGAGGCCACCGTTTCGGCGCTCCTGGGCCCAGCGGATAAGAAGGGAAAACCAGGGCGGCACCCGCAGGCTCCCCCCCACACCACCGTAAGCGCGCAGGCGCTCCGCAGGAAAGGCCGCAGCCAGGGCGGCGGAAAGTCCAGAGTAATTGAGCAGGTATACCTCTGCCGGATCCAGGGCTTGCAGCGTGGCCACCGCACGGCGCACCAGCGACCATGCTCCAGGACTTTTGCCGTGCACCGGCAGTTCCAGCACATGGACCCCAGGGTATGCCAGCCGGGCGAGCTCCGCCACACCACGATCCACCACGAGCACTGCCCCCGGCGGCAGGCTCGCCATCAAGCGCCCGGTTTGCAGGATGTCACCGAACCGGGCGAGCTGGAAGACCACCGAGGGCTGCGCCACCCTCACCCGCCCACGGTAAACAGCTTGGGATTGCCGGTCACCTTGCGCACCAAGGCCCGGTAGTCCTGGGCACCGTGGGATCCCGGCGCGTACTCGTACACAGTCTTGCCATACGCCGGGCATTCCGAAAGGCGTACGTTGTAGCGGATGGGCTCGCAAACGAGGTCGCCGTAGAGCTCTTGCAAACGCTTGAGGATCACATCGGGATTCTTGATGCGCTTGTCGTAGAACGTGGGCAGGATATACTTGAGCGCCACCTCGCTGCGGTACTTCTGGATAGCGCTCATGCTCTTCAAAAATTCCACCAAGCCCTGCAAGGTCATGACTTCCAGGCTCACCGGGGTGAGCACTTCATACACGTAAAAGAGCACGTTGACCGTCAAGGGGTCCCATCCCGGGGAGGTGTCCACGACCACATAGTCGTAGGCCGTCTCCACGGGTTCCAAGGCCTCCGCCAAGGTGAGCTCGCCGCCAAAGTCCTTGCGATCGATAAGGCGCTTCACCCCAGCCAGAGAGCGGCCGCCCGCAAGGAGCCACAGATTCTCCCGTGCCTTGACCACCGCCTCGTCCGCCGTCAGCTCTCCGGTCACGAGCTCCGTGAGCCCAGCCTTGGGCTTGACCCCCAACGAATAGGCATCCTGCCCCTGGGTGTCCGTATCCACCAAAAGGACCTGATTGCCTGCCAAGGCAAGCCCTGCGGCCAGGTGCACGGCCGTGGTGGTCTTGCCCACCCCGCCTTTGCTCAAGCACACACCGATGCGCCGCGGACCAGGGCCTTTGGGGGTATCCGACTGCCGCGCGCTGTCGGTAAGTGAAAACCGATGGCCGCAGGCACGGCATTGGGCCTTGGTGGCGCCAGCGGGAATTTTGGACACATCCACCCGGTGTTCCTTGCCACACCGCGGACACACCACACGCAGGGGTTCGGTTGTCATGACTTTTCCTCCAAAAGACGGGCCACGGCGCGCGGATCGTCCTTGCGCCGGATTTCTTCCAAAAGCTGCTCCAAAGCCAGGTTGACGAGGCGCGATTTGGAAACGCGCACATGCGGGGCGAGCTCGTCGCGCAACCGCTGGCTTGCGGCCTCCAGCCGGTCGTACACCTCTGGACGCAGGTAATGCGTCGCCTTGCGCACGCGGCAGCGGCCTTGAGGCCGCTTTTTCGGCGCTGCGATGGACGCTTTCTGGGGGGCAGCGCATTGCTGGATCAGGGCATTGAGTTCTTCCAAGCCCTGCGTTGTTTCTTCCGCATCTCCAGCAAAAAGCTCTCCCAGAACATCTCGACGGGCGGCCTTCATGCGTGCGCCTCCCCCACGATCTGGGCCTTGCGCCGAGTTATGAACTCCTCCACGAAGGGCCCGAAGTCCTCGGCCGCTTTGACTACGGCAAGACCGCAGCGCAAATGCTCCCCCACATCCGCGGACACGTGCACCACTTCCACATCCATGGCGAACACGCGCCCCTCCACCTCAAGCCGCGCCCCTTCGAGCACCGTGCCCGGCTCCAAGAGGGCCCCATCCCCGAGAGCAATCCCGAGCCCCCAGCGAGAAATATCGAGCACCGGCCAGGACTGCTCGCCCAAGCGCAGCCACGCCTCCTGCGCATCAAGAGAGACCCGGTAGGTGCCGCGCACGGTATCCACCGGCTCCTCTTCCGCCCAAAAAAGCAGCTCGTCACCTTCGGTTCCATCCACCTTCACCAAAGACTCCACCACATCCCTCTCGTGCATACCTCCTCCTCAAGCCTTGCCAATGGGCCGCCCCCCGCCTAGCACAAGGCCATGCATCCCGTCACTGTCCTCACCATCGGCACGGTCAAAAAACCCTTCTGGCAGCAGGCGGTCGATCACTACCAACGCTGCCTGCGTTCCCGCCTGCGCCTCACCCTCACGGCCCTTCCCCCGGGACGCGGACGCGGCCCGCGGGAACGCATCTGCGACGAAGAAGGACTCCGCATCCTGAATCAAATAACACCCCGCCACCGGCTTCTCGCCCTGCACGACGCCGCCCCGGCACGCACTTCCGCCGAGTTTGCCCGGCTGTTGGGAGAGCTCTGGGACAAAGGCTATGTCCCATGCTTTGCCGTGGGCGGGCCTTTCGGCCTGGCGCCGCGCGTCCTCGAAGCCGCCTGGGACCAGGTGAGCCTCGGCCCCATGACCCTGCCCCACGAGCTGGCCCTGGTGGTGCTCCTGGAGCAACTCTACCGGGCGAGCACCATTCTGGCAGGGGTGGCCTACCACTACTGATCCGTCCACTCCAAGGCCGTATCCAAGCGCGGGAGGAGCGGACGCACCGCGGCCTTGTCCTCCGGGGAAACCTTCTTCTCCATGTCCTCGTACTGGGCGATGGCCTGCTGGAGATTGGCCACCATCTCCGGCTTCATGGATGCCGGAATCGAAGTGTCCTTTTCCAATTCCGCCAGGCTTTGCCGAAGCTGGACAAGCGGAGAATCCCCGCCCTCGCTCATCTTGAGCACCATATAGGTCGTCATCACCCGGGAAGCGAGCTCTGTCCAAGACGCAACGTCCAGGCCATGCTTGGCAAGTACGGCCTGCGCTTTGGCGTCTTGCGTCACGGTCTTTCCCCATTGCATCGCCAGTGCAGCCGGACTCTCTTCCGCAGGCGTGTCTTCCATCTCCATGGTGTCGAAAATCGGCTTGAGCTCCTCGTAGACTTGCAGAAAGCGCTCCACCTGGCCGCCTGTGAGCGATCCCTGAGCCCAAGCCATGGTCCACAGCAGTACCACCACTCCCCATACGATGCCCGCCCGTTTTGCCCGCATACGCTTCTCCTGTATTCCTATCCACATCCTTAAAGGGTTTTTGGCGCATTGCCCTTTGCCGGGGTTACCGCTATAGCCAGCCGAATTCAAGGCAAAACCATCTTCCTCTAAAGGAGCGTTCCATGATTCCCCAAGATCTCCTCTACAGTTCCTCGCACGAGTGGGTCCGCGTGGACGGCGATGAAGCGGTCATCGGCATCACCCATTTTGCCCAAGAGCAGCTCGGTGACCTGACCTTCGTGGAAACCCCGGCCGTCGGCGCGCGTCTGACTCCGGGAGGCGAGGCCGGCACCGTGGAGTCCGTCAAGGCGGCCAGTGAAATCTACTGTCCTGTGGCCGGCGAAGTGGTTGCCGTCAACGCCGCGCTGGAAAGCGCCCCAGAACTCGTCAACCAAGACCCTTACGGCGAAGGCTGGCTTTTCCGGGTGCGCCTTACCCAACCGCCTCAGGACCTCCTTTCCGCCAGCGCCTACGCGGAGCACATCGCTGCCCAAGCCCATTAGGAGGCGCGCGTCATGCCATACATTGCGCACACGCCGGAAGATCAGCAGGCCATGCTGGAGGCCATCGGCGCCGCTTCCATCGAAGAACTCTTCGCCGACATCCCCGCATCCCTGCGGGCCCCGGAGTTGGACCTGCCCGCTGGAAAAAGCGAAGACCACGTCCTACGCCATCTCGCCCAACTGGCGGCCAAGAACAGCACCGATCTTCTCTCCTTTTTGGGCGCGGGATTCTACGACCACGCCATTCCTGCAGCAGTAGACGCCCTGGCGGGCAGGAGCGAATTCGTCACCGCCTACACCCCCTATCAGGCCGAAGCCTCCCAGGGCATCCTCCAGGCCATCTTTGAGTACCAAACCGCCATGGCCCGGCTCATGGACATGGATGTGGCCAACGCCTCCCTCTACGACGGCGGCACCGCCCTCTACGAGGCCATCATGATGGCCGTGCGCCACACCAAGCGCACCCGCATCGTCATCTCCGAGTGCGTGAACCCCATCTACCGGGTGATGCTCAAAAGCTACACCACCAACCTGCACCTGGAACTCGTCACGGTCCCGCAGCAGGAAGGGGTGGCAGACCTGGGGGCCCTGAGCGCAGCCATCGATGACGCCACCGCCGCAGTCATCGTCCAAAACCCCAACTTCTTCGGCACCGTCCACGACTATACCGACCTCTGCGCCACTGCCCGCAAGTACGGCGCGGTGTCCATACTCTCCGTCTATCCCATTCTCCAAAGCGTGCTGCGCACCCCCGGGGCCATGGGGGCGGACGTGGCCGTGGCCGAGGGCCAGAGCCTGGGGCTGCCGCTTTCCTTCGGCGGGCCGTATTTGGGGATCATGACCTGCCGCAAGGCATTGGTGCGCCAGATGCCGGGCCGGGTGGTGGGCCGCACGGTGGACACCAACGGCAAGAGCGGGTTCGTACTCACCTTGCAAGCCCGCGAGCAGCACATCCGCCGCGACAAGGCCACTTCCAACATCTGTTCCAACCAGGCCCTGTGCGCCCTGCGCGCCCTGATCTACGTCTGCCTTCTGGGGCCGGAAGGGCTGCGACGCACCGCCCAAATCTCCATGGAGCGCGCCCACTACGCGGCCCGGCGCCTGGAGGCCCTGCCCGGAGTGCGCATCTACAACCAAGGCCCCTTTGGCAACGAGTTCACCGTCGAGCTGCCGGTGCGGGCCTATGCCATCATCGACTCCCTCCTCGCCAAGAACATCGTGCCGGGATTTCCCCTGGGCCGCTACTACCCTGGCCTGGAGAACCATCTGCTGGTGGCGTGTACGGAAAAGACTTCGCGTCAGGACATCGGCATCCTGGCTGAATACATCGGAGGTGCCCTGTGAAGACCGTGTTCGCCAAATCCCGTCCCGGCCGTCCCGGGGTCTGGCCCCAGGCGCCCAAGACCGAGCCTGCGGCCCTGCTGGATCCCACCCTGCTGCGCGACGACGCGCCAGCGCTGCCTGAGCTCTCGGAGTTGGACACGGTCCGCCATTTCACGGAGCTCTCGCGGTTGAATTTCAGCGTGGATGGCAATTTCTACCCCTTGGGGTCGTGCACCATGAAGTACAACCCCAAGTTCACCGAAGTGGCCGCCAGCCATCCGGGATTCACCTCCTTGCATCCCCTGGTCCCCCAGTTGCGCGGCGCCGGACATCTCACCCAGGGGGCGCTGGAGGTCCTTTACGAGACCGAACGCTTCCTCTGCGCCATCACCGGCATGCACGCCTTCACCCTGCAGCCCCTGGCCGGGGCCCACGGGGAGCTCACCGGCGTCATGCTCATGGCCGCCTACCACCGCGACAAAGGGAACACCAAGACCAAGATCATCGTTCCGGACTCGGCCCACGGCACCAACCCCGCTTCCGCGGCCATCGCCGGCTACCACGTGGTGTCCATCCCCTCCCACGACGGCATCATCGACCCCGCGGAGCTGGAAAAGGTCCTGGACGACGAAGTGGCGGGGCTCATGATGACCTGCCCCAACACCCTGGGGCTTTTCGAACGCAATTTGCCGCGCATCGTGGAGCTCGTCCACAGCGTGGATGGTCTCCTCTACTACGACGGGGCCAACCTCAACGCCATCATGGGCAAGATGCGGGTGGGCGATGCCGGTTTCGACGTGGTGCACGTGAATCTCCACAAGACCTTCGCCACCCCGCACGGCGGCGGCGGTCCGGGGGCCGGCCCAGTGGGAGTCAGCCAGCGTCTGGAGCCGTATCTGCCCATCTCGCGGGTGGTGAAGCTCGACGACGGCCAGTTCTCCCTCGACTACGACTACCCCAAATCCATTGGCTACATCGCGCCCTTCTACGGCAACTTCGGGGTCATCCTCAAAGCCTACGCCTACATGCTGCGCCTGGGCCGCGAGGGGATCGTTCGGGTATCGGAAAATGCGGTGCTGGCGGCCAACTATCTCCGCGCCCGGCTGCGGGGACACCTGGAAATTCCTTATGACCGCACCTGTATGCACGAATTCGTGGCCTCAGCGGCGGAGCTGGCCGCCTCCTGTGGGGTGCGAGCCCTGGATATCGCCAAGGCGCTGCTCGACCGCGGCCACTACGCGCCCACCATCTACTTCCCGCTCATCGTCAAAGAATGCCTCATGATCGAGCCCACCGAGACCGAGAGCAAGGAAACCCTGGACCGTTTCGTGGACGACCTGGTGGACATCCTGCGCCAAGCCCGGGAAAATCCGGACGCCCTCCACGCGGCGCCCACGCGGCTTCCCATCACGCGGCTCGACGAAGTGCGCGCAGCCCGGGCCATGGAGCTTACCGACGACGCGGGACTCGCAGCGGCGTCCGAGCCCATCCACCCCGAGTCCGCATAACCCACGACCATGCGCCCGCTCACCCACTTCCTTTCTGCAGAGCGCATGCGGCCGGATCTCCTGCTCTTGTGGCGGGAGATCCTGCCGCGCTACCGAGACCTCCGGCTCCTCCATCTCCTCGAAACACCCTGGGCCATCGTCACCCATACCCGGCAAATTCTTCTGGCGAGCCCAAGCTTTCTCTCCTTTGGCACCGCCAACTCCGAAGACGCCCTCGTGGGGAAACGCCCAGGCGAAGCCCTGGCCTGCGTCCACTCCGGCGTTGGCGAAGGTTGCGGCACCACCGAGTCCTGCCGCCAATGCGGGGCGGCCCAGGCCCTGGCCCAGGCCTTTCGCGAAAGCACACGCGCACGCATACGCACGGCCTTTCTCCACCGCACCGAAGCAGGACGCCTCCAGGCCATCAACGCACAAGTCACCGTGGCCCCTTTTCACGTGGGCTTCACTTCCTTCGCCCTCTTCTCGCTGCTCCCTGACAACGACGCCACTGAGCACGAAATGTTCGAGCGGCTCTTCTTCCACGACCTGCTCAACGGCATGAACGCCTTGGTGGGCGCGCTCACCCTGCTCACCGAGCAACATTCCGGAGAAATGGATGAATTGCTCACCATGGTCCTGGAGCGCGCCTGGGACATGACGCGGGAAATCCAGGCCTACAAGACCCTGCACGCTGCAGAGCGCGGCACGTTTTCCGCTGCTCTCGATCCCGTGGACCTGGCGGCCTTGTGTCGGCAACTGGTGGCCATCCACCGTCCCCATCCCCTCGCGAAAGATAAACACCTCGCCATCCAGGCCCCAGCATCCCTGCCCGTGGTCTCGGACCCGCAGCTCATCACCCGCATCGTGGAAAACCTGCTCAAAAACGCCTTGGAGGCCAGCAGCGAAGGGGCGACCATCACCATCACCGTCGCTCCAGAAGGGGCGTTCGCCCGCATCGCGGTCCACAACCCAGGGAGCATCCCTGCGGAGGTCCAAGCCCGTATCTTCCAGCGCGGCCACTCCACCAAGGGCGCGGGCCGCGGCTTCGGCACCTATGGCGTGCGCCTTTTCGTGGAAAACTATCTGGCCGGAAGCATCCACTTCACCTCCTCTCCCACAGCAGGCACCACCTTCACCGTGCGCCTGCCGCTGCGCCATCCCTTGGCCCCGCAGGAAGACGCAGAGACACCCCAATGATTTCTCCTGCTTTGGCCTTGTGATGCCCTTGCTTTTGGCATAAGGAGACAAGCCAAACATGACCCAACGGGAGGGCGGCCATGCAGATCGTCTCCGGAGACCTCATCGCCTTGGCCCTGCAAGGGGCCTTTGACGTCATCGTCCACGGCTGCAATTGCATGTGCATGATGGAAGCAGGCATCGCCAAGGCCATCCGCGACACGTTCCCCGAGGCCTACCTTGCCGACAGCCGCACCATCAGCGGGGACCGCAAAAAGCTCGGTTCCATTTCCACCGCCTCCGTGCGCACCCGCCATGGGGAACTGACCATCGTCAACGCCTATACCCAATACCATTGGTATGGCGACGGCCCCCTGGTGGACTACGACGCCGTGGCCAGCGCCTTTCGGCAAATCAAAAAACGCTTCTCGGGCAAACGCATTGGATACCCCAAGATCGGCGCCGGTTTCGGCGGCGGCGATTGGGAGCGCATCGCCGCCATCATCGACCAAGAACTGAAAGGCGAAGACCACACCCTGGTGGTCTTCCGTCACGACACCACCATCAAGGAGCAGCCATGAACCACATCACCTGGCTCGGCCACGCGGCCTTTGTCATCACCACGCCCAAGCATACCATCGCCATCGATCCCTGGCTGGAAAATCCCTCCGCCCCCAAGGCCTCCCCAGAAGTACGGCCGGACCTCGTGCTGGTCACCCACGATCACGCGGACCACGTGGGACAAGCCATGGAGATCTGCCGCCACACCGGGGCAAAGCTCGGGGCCATCGTGGAATTGGCGGGCAGCCTGATGCAGCAGGGGCTCCCTCAAGACCAGGTGCTCAACGGCATCGGCTTCAACATGGGCGGCACTGTGGAATACGACGGTATCCGCATCACCATGACTCAGGCCTTCCATTCCTGCAGCGTCGGCCACCCGGTGGGATTCATCGTCGAGCTCGAAGACGGCACCACCGTGTACCACGCTGGCGACACGACGGTGTTTTCCAGCATGGCTTTGTGGGGCAAGCTCTATACCATCGATGTGGCCTTGCTTCCCATCGGCGGGGTCTTCACCATGGATCCCGCCCAGGCCGCCCTGGCCACCCTGATGCTGCGGGCCAAACGCGTGTGCCCCATGCATTGGGGTTCCTTCCCGGTGCTGGAACAAAACACCCAACGCTTTCGCTCGGAGCTTGGCAAACTCGGCCTGGAAGACGTCCTCTGGGAGCTCCCGGTGGGCGAACCTACACCCATTCCTGCCCGCGAAACCAAAAAATAAACTCCGCGGCCCGGAACTTCCGGGCCACGGAGCCGATCTTCACGCATCCCGAACGCCGCTCAAGCCGCTTCCAGCTCTACGGAAGGGCCAAGCAGCATCCGCCCCAGCGCCAGCACCACCGCAAAAATGATCAAATACGCAAACACGGCGCTGCCGTGGGAAAAATAGGCCGCATAGATCATAAAGGCGCTGCCCACGATAGCCAAAACAGGCAGCGCAAAACGCTTCCCCCAAGAAAGCGCCGTCTCGTTGCGCATGAACATCAAGAAAATAGGAATATACATGGCGTACAGGGTGACGATGGGAAGCTCCGAAGAATCGAAGCAAAAAAATCCAAACCACGGCGTGGTCAGATTGGCGCCGTAAAAAAACACCAGCCATACTCCGCAAAGCAGCAAACCGAAGGTCGCGGAGTTCACCGGCATGTTGGTGATGGGATCGATCTGCCGAAACATCGGCGTTACTTTGCTGCTGCTGCGCACGGCCACGGAATACACGCCGCGGGTGCACCCGAGCATCAATCCATTGAGGGTTCCCAAACAGGAGATGATGATAAACACAAACAGCACGGTGCCGGCCCGCTGCGAGAAAATGACGGAAAATGCCGTACGGACGCCTTCCTGCGCCCCGGCCATCAAGGTTTCGCTGGCAATGGTGCCTGCCAATCCCACATAATACAAAATATAGACCAGCATCACGATGAATGTGCCCAACATCAACGCAATGGGTAGGTTGCGCTTGGCGTTCTTGAGTTCCGCATTGATGCTCGTGGCGATGATCCAGCCTTCATAGGCAAAAGACGTGGCCACCACCGCCACAAAGAGCCCATGCCAAAAATCCACTTCGTGGACGACGTTCTCGAAGTTGAAGGCGAGCATGCCGGTATTGAGGCCATAAATAGTCCCCACTACGGCCATAAGCGCCAGGGGGATCAGCTTGATGATGGTCGTGGACACCTGAAAACGTCCAGCGAGCACGGGGCTCAAGGCATTGAGGGCGTAGCTTCCCACCAAATACATGGCGGAAAGCGTCATACACGCACCGCCGGTGATGTCCCAACCGAAAAGTACCGCCGTATATCGCGCCGATACCCAAGCCAGCACCGATGTCAGCGTGGGATAATAGATGAGCGCCATGAACAGCCCCACATAATATCCGTAGGTTCTTCCGAGCGCCGCCTCGGCATAATCCACGATGCCGTTCACCCGCGCATACTTGGTGGCCATGACCGCGAAGGTGGCGGCGCAGGAGATCATGATCATCCCCCCCAAAAGCCAGGCGTAAATCCCCAAAAGCAGATCCCCGCCCGTGGCCACGAGAATCTTTTCCGCCTTGAAGAAGACGCCACTGCCGATGACGATACCCACAACCATGGCAATGGCGGTACACAAGCCAAATTTCTTTTGCAGTGTTTGTTCCATACACGCTCCCTGGATTCACCAACATGAAAACGCCGCCCCGTATGCCTGGCGGCGCGAGAGGTCAAGGTTTGTGAGAAAAGATTGTTTGAAAATTCAAAGAATTATTATGTCAGATGGTCCGCGGACCAACGTCCCCCTCGATACCTGAGGCCGCCACGGAAACGTGCTCTCTAAAACTCCAAGTGTTTTGGGGTTCTCGGGAAGGGAATGACGTCGCGGATATTGCTTACGCCGGTAATGAGCATGAGCAGACGCTCGAAGCCCATGCCGAATCCTGCGTGCGGCACTGTACCAAAACGCCGGAGATCCAAGTACCACCAGTATTCTTCTTGCGGCATGCCCAGCTCTTCCATGCGGCGAGAAAGCACGTCAAGGCGCTCTTCGCGGGCGCTGCCGCCAACGAGTTCGCCGATGCGCGGCACCAGAAGGTCCATGGCGGCCACGGTGCGCCCATCGTCATTCATGCGCATATAGAATGCTTTGATCTCCTTGGGGTAGTCGTAGACGATGACCGGAGCCTTGCAGTACTCCTCCGTCAAATAGCGCTCGTGCTCGGTCTGCAGGTCATGGCCAAAGCCCACCGGGAACTGAAACTCCTTGCCGCTGCGCCCCAAGACCTCCATGGCCTCGGCGTACGGCATGCGCACGAAGGGTTTGGTGGCCACGTTTTCCAGGGTGGCCATCAAGGTCGGCTCCACGAATTGGGCGAACAAGGCCAGGTCTTCGGCGCAGTGCGCAAGCGCATACCGCGCCATGCTGCGCACCAGGTCTTCGGCCAGATCCATGTCATCGGCAAGGGTGGCGAAGGCCATCTCCGGCTCAATCATCCAGAACTCGGCCGCGTGCTTGGGGGTGTTGGAGTTTTCCGCCCGGAAGGTGGGGCCAAAGGTGTAGACCCGCCCCAAGGCGCAGGCCAAATTCTCGGCGGCAAGCTGTCCGGAGACGGTGAGCGATGCAGGACGGCCAAAGAAGTCGTCCTCATAGCGCACCGCCCCCTTTTCCAGAGGAACGGCCTCCAGGGGCAAGGTGGTCACCTGGAACATTTCCCCCGCCCCCTCACAGTCCGAGCCGGTGATGATGGGTGCGTGCACCAAATAGAAGCCATGGTCATGGAAATACTGATGCACCGCATGGGCAAGACGGGCGCGGATGCGATACAGGGCGCCGTATTTGTTGGTGCGCGGGCGAAGATGGGCAATGGTGCGCAAAAATTCGTCCGTGTGGCGCTTTTTCTGCAGCGGGTATTCGGGGCCGGCTTCGCCGATGACGGCGACTTCCTGGGCGCGCACTTCCCAGCGCTGCCCTTTGCCAGGAGAGGGGACCACGGCGCCGCGCACCTGAATGGAAGCGCCGGTCAGGATCCTGGGCAGATCTTCCCATCCAGGCACCCCGGCATCCACCACCACTTGAAGGTTTTTCAGGCAGGAACCGTCATTGATCTCCAGAAAGGCAAAGTCTTTACTCTCCCGCTTGGTGCGGACCCACCCCATGACCGTTACTGATTCCATCGGTGCATCCGCATGCACCACATCCGCGATCAACGCTCGTTGCATGATAGACTCCTTTTTCAAAGCATGTCCACAGGGTCGAAATCCACGGACATGCGGATGTGCTTGTCTCGACGCGCCTGCGCCATACCCGCCTGGCATACGGCGCGCAACCGCGGCCAGTCGTCCCCCTTGAGCAGGCAATGGAAACGTCTTCTGCCGCGCAGCATGGCCAAGGGTGCCGGGGCCGGGCCAAGGACGGTCACCTGATGGCGCCGGGCCGCCTCCCGCAAGGCCGCGCCCACCCGCCCCACCATGGCCACATCCCCGCCCTGGGCAGGAATGGAAAGGCGCACCAAGGCCAGCTTCACAAAGGGCGGATACCCCATGGCCCGGCGCATGGCCAACTCGGACCGGTACATGCCCTCGAAGTCCGCATGGGCCACGAACTGCCAGCACGGATGCTCGGGATTGCGGGTCTGCACAAACACCTGTCCCGGCACTTCCCCACGGCCTGCCCGGCCCGCCACCTGCACCAGCATCTGAAACGAGCGCTCCACCGCACGAAAATCCGGTAGGTTGAGCCCCAAATCCCCGTCCACCACCACGACCAGCGAGACGCCCGGAAAGTGGTGGCCTTTGCAGAGCATCTGGGTCCCCACCAGCACCTGAGTTTTTCCCTGGGAGAACGCGTCCAAGGTCTCCTGAATACGCTCGGGCCGGCGGCCGGTGTCCCGGTCCAGGCGCGCCACCGCCACTTCTGAAGGGAGTTCGCGGCGCAACCATTCTTCCAACCGCTCCGTACCCTCGCCCAAGGGATCGAAGTCCCCTCCCCGGCACGTGGGACACAAGAGTGGAAACTCCAGGTGAAAACCGCAGTAGTGACAGAGCAAAATCTCCCGGGACTTGTGCCAGGTGAGCGAGATGCGGCATTGCGGGCAGCGCACCGGCTCCGCGCACCCCCGGCACACGAGAATGGGGGCGTATCCCCGACGGTTGTGGAGGATGACCACCTGCTCATCCCGCTCGAGGGCTGCATCCACGGCAGCGCGCACCTGCGGGGCAAAGACGGCGTCCCCATGGGGCCGCATGTCCACCAAGTCCACCCGGGGCACCGGCTGGGCATTGGCGCGCTGGGAGAGCCGCACCAGGTGAATCCGTCCCTCCTGGGCGGCGTGGTACACTTTGATGTCCGGCGTGGCGGACCCCAAGAGCAAAAGCCCCGCTGTCGCGGCAATGCGGGCATGGGCCACTTCCTTGGCCTGATAGCCCAGCCCCTCGTCCTGCTTGAAGGAAGCGTCGTGCTCCTCATCCAGCACGATGAGCCGGGGGCGCACGGGCAAGAACAAGGCCGAACGGGTGCCCACCACCACTGCCGGTCCGGCAAGGGACCGCGCCTCGGCAAAAAGACGCGCCCGCCGCGCCGGGGACAAATATCCATGATATACCAGCACGGGGGCATGGGGAAAAGCGGCCTGCACCTCGCCGGCGAGCTTCAGGGCCAAGGCCACTTCCGGCGCCAGGACCATGGCCTGGCCGCCCTCCGCGAGCACCTGCTCCACCAAACGCAGGTAGACCGCGGTCTTGCCGCTGCCTGTGACTCCGAAGAGCAGCGCCGTGGCCGCCGAAGGACGGCGTAAAAGCGCGCCAAGCTCCGCCACCGCCTGCTGCTGCTCCCCATTGAGGGCCACAGGCGCCTGGGCTGGACACTGCGCCGGCTGCGAAAAATCTTCCTCCACCAGCCGCACCAGGCCCCGAGCAATCAAAGCAGGCAGCGCAGCCAGGCATTCCGGCCCCAAGACCTGCCGCAGGTGTTCCCGCGTGCACGGCCCATGGAGATCCAGATGTCGCAGAACGGCCCGCTGCCGCTCGGCCCGGGGGCGGATGGGCCATGGGGGCGGGCTTGCCAGCTCCACCACGACCCGCGCCGCCTGCGCCGGAACGTCCACCGTGAGCGCCCCATCCACAAACGCCTCGGCGACCTGAAGGGCAGCCTCGGCATCCAAAAGACGCTGTGGCGCAAACGCCCCGCCATCCAAACGCAACCGCGGCACCTGGCGCAACGGCGCGGGAAGGAGCCGTGCGAGCACCTCGCCTGGAGTCTGGATTTGACGCACGGCCAAGGCCTCCACCATCTGCAGGTAGGCGGCGTCCAGCAAGGGTTCTCGGTCCAAGGGAAGGAGCACCGAACGCAGCGCTCCAGGGGGCGTTTCCGCCTCCAAGGCCGCAAGCACCCCCACCACCAAACGCCGGCCCAACGGGATGAGCACCCGCATCCCCCGCTGCCAGAGACGTCCGGGAAAGTGCGGCGGCAGTGCATAGGTGTAGCGGGCATACGGCGCCGCCAATACGTCAACGGAGCACAATACAGGATGGGACATGGATAGGAAAGGGCGGGGAGGACCCCGCCCCGAGGTTAGCGCGCCGGCGGCAGGAAATCCCGCAGCCGGGCGGAGAGGTCGTCGTGGAGTTCGTCGTCCTGAAGGGCAAAATAGATGTTGGCCGCCAGGTAGTCCACCCAGTCGCCGATGTCGAAGCGCTGGCCGTAGAGCTTCACCGCCAGCAAGCGGTTCTGACGCGCCAGCCCCTCCAGGGCGTCGGTGAGCTGGATCTCGCCGCTGGCGTCCGGGGCTGCGGCCTCCAAGTGGGTGAACACCTCCGGGGTGAGCACGTAGCGGCCCACGATGGCCAGCCGCGAAGGCGCGGTATCGGCAGAAGGTTTTTCGAGCACCCCGCGGATGCGGTACAGGCCCGGGGCGTATTCCTCGGCATCGATGATTCCGTACCGGGAGACCTTGTCCCGCGGCACCTCCATGACCCCCACCACAGGCATGTGCTCGTTGTGGAAGACCTCGAGGAGCTGATGGATACCGGGATCGCGATGGAACATGAGGTCATCGCCCACCATGACGGCAAAGGGCTCGTCTTTGATGACCTCCCGGGCACAGGCTACCGCATGCCCCAACCCACGCTGCTCTTTTTGGCGCACCACGATGACATTGGCCATCTCCGCCACCCGCCGTACCTCTTCCAGGAGCGCAGTCTTGCCGGTACGCTCCAGGTACTGCTCCAAAGAGAGGTTGTGGTCGAAGTGGTCCTCGATGATACGTTTGTTCTGCTGGTTGACGAAGACCACATCTGAGAGGCCCGAGGCAATGGCCTCCTCCACGATGTATTGAATGGCAGGCTTGCGAAATACCGGCAAAATTTCCTTGGGGAGATTTTTGGTCGCCGGCAGGGACCGAGTCCCCCACCCCGCCACGGGAATGACTACCTTGCGCACCTGCATGAACCGCTCCTTACCGTAACACGCCTTCATGGCGCACACTTGCGCCGATTACCCGTCGTCCTGTCTATCTCTCCCCAAGACCGGCGTCCACTGCCGCGCAGAGCTCCTGGCACCAGTGCTCCACCACAGCCGGATCATCGGCCTCCACCATCACCCGCAGTACCGGCTCGGTCCCGGAGTAGCGCAAAAGCACCCGGCCGCGACCGCGCAGCGCTCCTTCGGCTGCGGTCATGGCCGCAGTGACTTCCGGGACCTCGGCAAAGGGAAGCTTGCGCGCCACCGGCACGTTCACCAATTTCTGGGGAAACGGCGTCAGCAGGCGGGCCATCTCCGAAAGCGGGCGCTGCCGGGCCACCATGATGCGCACCAACTGCAGCGCGGCGAGCAGCCCATCGCCCGTGGTGGCGTGGCGCAAAAAGATGATGTGCCCGGACTGCTCGCCGCCGAGCACAAACCCGCCACGGCGCATGGCCTCCACCACGTAGCGGTCGCCCACCTGGGTGCGCATGAGCTGCGCCCCCAGGCCTTGGAGAAACACCTCCAAGGCCATGTTGCTCATGACCGTGGCCACCACGGTATTGCCCGCAAGGTCCCCAAGGCGCAGCATCTCGTCGGCGCAGATGGCCAAGATCTGATCGCCGTCGAGCACCACCCCCTGCTCATCCACCACGATGAGCCGGTCGGCATCGCCATCCAGGGCCAAGCCCAAATCCGCCTTGTGCGCGCGCACCGCTTGCACCATGTGTTCCGGGTGCAGGGAACCGCAGCCCTGGTTGATATTGACGCCGTTGGGCTCCACCCCCAAGGGGATTACCGTGGCGCCGAGCTCCTCCAACACCAATGGCGCCACCCGGTAGGCCGCACCGTTGGCACAATCGAGCACGATGCGCAGACCATCCAAGGTCATGCCGGAAGGCAACGAATTTTTGAGGTGCACGATGTAGCGGCCGGGGCTGTCCTCGATCTTCCGCGCCCGGCCCACCTCGTCATGGGCAGGGGTCTTCCAGGCATGATGCCGGTCGAGCACCATGGCGGCGAGGGCGTCTTCCACCTCATCGGGGAGCTTGAAGCCGTCTTTATCGAAAAACTTGATGCCGTTATCCTGATACGGATTGTGGGAGGCGGAGATGACCACCCCAAGGTCGGCGCGCATGTTGCGGGTCAAAAAGCTGATAGCTGGCGTCGGCAGCGGTCCCACGAGGTAGACGTCCATGCCTGCGGCACACAGACCCGAGGTCAGCGCTGTCTCGAACACATACCCCGAAAGCCGGGTATCCTTGCCGATGACCACGCGGTGCCGTTTTTTGCCGTTGCGAAAATACTCGCCCGCAGCCAGGCCCAAACGCACCACCAATTCCGGCTGCATGGGATATTCGTTGACCCGACCGCGGATGCCGTCGGTGCCAAAAAGTCGTTGGGTCATGGGTTCTCCTCTTTGACGATGACCGTCACCTTCTCAGGCCGCAGCTCCAGGACGCGGACGTCTTCCGGGGCATCGAGCACCGGGACGAACGCATATTCACCCGGGGCAAGGCCCGTCCCAGGATCCACACGCAGATGGAGCTTGTCGCGCCAGTCTTTGTCCCGCAACAGCGCCACCGGCACCTCCAAACGGGCCCGGACGGTTCGGGGCTCCAGGGTAAACGCAACGTCACGGGAGACGGACTCCACGGAAAACTTGATCCACACTTCCTGGCTGATGGGCGCAAACCGCAGACTGTAGGCCACAGAGCCTACCTCGGCCCGGACCCCCGCAGGCAACACCAAGCGGACCCGGCCCGACACCTCGCGCCTGTCTCCAGGCTCCACGGTGACCGCCTCGGTGCGAATGGCCTTCAAGTTTTTCAAGGCGCTCGCCAGGCCGGTGACCACTACCTTCTCGGGGTCCACCGTGGCGTTGACCACGCGCATATCCGGTCCAGGCTCGCCGCTCCAATCGAGACGCACCGGGACTTCTTTCTGCTCCTGCACATCGGCTTCGAATTCCAGACGCGAGGGATTGAACTCCACGATCTCCACCGCGGAGGTGAGCGGCATGTTTTCCGGCACGAGCGGCACCACGTTTTTCCCGGGCCGCACCGTGGAAAGATCGATCTTGTAGGCCAACCGCACGTCTCCCAAGGCACGCACCTGATTGCTCGTGCCCCGCACCCGGGCTTGCACCTTGGAGGGAAAGCCAGACACCACCTCCATGCGCGGCGGGAGGTTGACGAACTCCACAGCCACGTCCAGCCACGTCTCCACCTTTTCCTGGCCTGAGACCAAGTACCAACAAAAAATGGCCATCACCAAGGCCAAGAAACGGTATATCCAATCGCGCATCATCGCCGCATCGCCGCCGAGAGGACCTTCTTCAAGCGTACCTCGTTGAGACTACTGGTAATCCGTCCGCCTACCGCCAAGGAGATCGTCCCCCTCTCTTCCGAGACCACCAGGGCCACGGCGTCGGTCTCCTCCGTGACTCCGATGGCCGCCCGGTGCCGCGTGCCCAACGTGGCCTCGTGTTTGAGACCAGTGGCCAGGGGGAGAATACAGGCCGCCATTTCGATGCGACCGCCCCGCACGAGCACCGCGCCGTCATGCAGCGGGGTGTCGGGATGGAAAATGGTCAAAAGCAAGTCCCGGGTCAGCCGGCCGCCGATCTCCACTCCTCCGGACACCACATCCCCCAACGGGATGTTGCGCTCCAGGATGACCAAAGCACCGATACGTTTTTTGGCCATGGCCACCAAGGCCAGGATGAGCTCATCCATGCAATTTTCTTCCATGGCCTCACGCCGGAAAATGGTGGTCGCTCCCATGACGGCCAGGGCCTTGCGGATATCCCGGCGAAATAAAATGATGACCACCAAAAAAAGCGAGCCAAGAAAATTGCCGAGCAGCCAATGCAAGGTGTAGAGTCCCAGCTTGCCAGCGGCGAAATACAAGGCCACCACGAGGACGAGGCCGTAGACCACGCTCACGGCGCGGGTCCCCTTGATCATGAGCATCAAGCGGAAAAAGATGTACCCAACGATGAGGATGTCCAGGACATCCCGCCAGGTGACCTGCAAATTGCCGACGGCAAAACTCCAGCTCGTCACCGCTCTCCCCCCAGGGCTGCGGCCACCGTGAGCGCGTCCCGGCACGCACCCACGTCATGGACCCGGTGGAAGGCCACCCCCCGCAGCCCGAGCACCGCTGTGGCAGCCACGGTGGCGGGCAGACGCTCGCCCACCTCCCGACCAAGGAGCCCTTTCCACAGGGACTTGTGCGAGATGCCGATGTACAGAGGTCGACCCAAGGCGGCGAAGCGGTCCACCGCGCGCAGCAAGGCCAGGTTGTGCTCCAGAGTCTTGCCAAAACCGATGCCCGGATCGAGGACGATACGGTCCTCGGGGAGAAAACGGGTGAGCACCGCCAACTTCGCTTCGAAGAAGCGCAATACCTCCTCCACCACATCCTCGTAGTGCGGAGCCACCTGCATGGTCCGCGGCGTACCCTGGGCATGCATGAGTACGTATCCGGGCTGATACTGGGCAAGGACGTCCGCCAGCGCCGGGTCCACGCCCATGGCCGAGACGTCGTTGACGGCCACGGCCCCAGCATCCAAGGCCTGTCGGGCCACCTCCGCCTTCACCGTGTCCACGGCCACAGGGATCTCCGGCGCAGCCGCATCCAGGGCGCGCACCACAGGCACCACACGGGTGAGCTCCTCGTCCACAGGTACGGGGTCGGCAAAAGGGCGGGTGCTCTCCCCGCCCACATCAAGCATGTCCGCGCCCTGAGCAGCCAAGGCCAGACCATGGGCCACCGCGGCCTCCGTATCCGCGTGCTTGCCGCCGTCATAAAAGGAATCCGGAGTGGCGTTGACGATCCCCACCACGGCAAAGGGCTGGGCGTGCAAGCGCCAGCCCCCCCGAAGGACCCATACGGACGAAGTCACTTACGCATCTCCCGAGACGTCGTTTTCCTCTTCCAAGGCAAACTCCTCCGCCTGGGGGAGCTCCTTGCCGTGCATGATGAGGTCCACCTCCTCGCCGGTGAGGGTCTCCCGCTCCACCAAGGCTTGGGCCAAGGCTTCGAGCACCGCGCGCTGCTCCTCCAGGATACGCTTCGCCGTGCCATAGGCCTCGGAGAGGATGCGGCGCACTTCCTGATCGATGAGGCGTGCGGTCTCTTCGCTGTAGTCCTTGATATGGGTGATGTCCCGGCCGAGAAAAACCTGCTCGTCCTTCTTGCCCAAGGCCATGGGACCGAACTCGTCGCTCATGCCCCACTCACAGACCATGCGCTTGGCGAGGGCCGTAGCCCGCTCGATGTCGTTGCCCGCCCCGGTGGTGATGGTGCTACACACCAGCTCTTCCGCGGCCCGGCCGCCAAAGAGCACCGCCAGGTTGTTTTGGAGGTAGGTTTTGGAATAGGTGTGCCGGTCTTCACCAGGCAGCTGCATGGTCACCCCCAGAGCGCGGCCGCGGGGAATGATGGTGACCTTGTGCACTGGATCCGTGCCGGGCAGGCTTTTGGCCACCAGGGTATGCCCGGCCTCGTGGTAGGCGGTGGTGCGTTTTTCCTCTTCCGAGAGGATCATGGAACGCCGCTCTTTCCCCATGAGCACCTTGTCCTTGGCCTCTTCGAAGTTGTGCATGGCCACCTTGTCCTGACCGAGTTTGGCCGCGTGCAGGGCCGCCTCGTTGACCAAGTTCTCCAAATCCGCGCCCGAAAAGCCTGGGGTACCGCGGGCCAAGGTCTCCAAGTCCACGTCCGGAGCCAGCGGCGTCCGTTTGGTGTGCACCTGCAAAATCTTGAGGCGGCCGCCCAAATCGGGATTGGGCACCACCACCTGGCGGTCGAAACGGCCCGGCCGCAAGAGCGCCGGGTCGAGAACGTCCGGGCGGTTGGTGGCCGCGATGAGGATGACGCCTTCGTTGGACTCAAAGCCGTCCATCTCCACCAAGAGGGCGTTCAGGGTCTGCTCGCGCTCGTCGTGGCCGCCGCCGAGCCCTGCCCCGCGCTGCCGGCCCACAGCGTCGATCTCGTCAATGAAGATGAGGCACGGCGCATTCTTCTTCCCCTGGACAAACAGGTCCCGCACCCGCGCGGCGCCCACGCCCACGAACATCTCCACGAAATCCGAGCCGGAGATGGAGAAAAACGGCACTCCAGCCTCTCCGGCTACGGCCCGGGCCAGAAGCGTCTTGCCCGTGCCCGGAGAGCCCACCAGGAGCACCCCCTTGGGGATGCGCCCCCCCAGACGGGTGAATTTTTTGGGATCCTTCAGAAAATCCACCACCTCCTGGAGCTCTTCCTTGGCCTCGTCCACCCCGGCCACATCGGCGAAGGTGACCTTGGTGTCCTCCTGGGTGATCATCCGCGCCCGCGAACGACCAAAAGACATGGCCTTGCCCCCGCCCCCCTGCATCTGGCGCATGAAAAAGATCCACACGCCGATCAAAAGCAGCATGGGAAACCAGGATACGAGCACCGTCACATACCACGGGGCCTCCTCCTGAGGCTCGGCTTTCACCTGGACTCCTGCATCCACCAGCGTTTCCACCAGTTTGGGGTCATCGGGGGCGTAGGTGGAGAACTTACCGTCACTGGTGAGCATCCCAGTGATTTTCGGCCCCTGGATGCGTACACTCATGACCTCCCCGGCGCGAACCTTAGCGAGGAATTCGGTATACGTCAGTTCATTCACCGGGGCCGGCGGCTGCTGAAACATGTTGAAAAGCACCACCATCACCAGACAGATAATGGCCCACAGAGCAAGATTCTTGGAAAAACTGTTCAAACTGCTGCTCCTTGCAAAAAATCACGACCACATTCGAAAAAAGCCATCAAGGACCACCGAAGCGATATCTTTATGTGCGCCCCCGAGAAAGACAAGGGGCAAAACTCCTTTTGCGCCCCCTTGATTTCCCACCAGGGCATCGGTAGTGCCTTCCCCCACGCGGAAGTGCGTTCGTCCCGGTGGGCGGCCCGGTCTTCAAAACCGGTGGAAGGCTGACGAAGTCTTCGGTAGGTTCGACTCCTATGCACTTCCGCCATCCTTCGTGACGCGCAGCGCCTCCCGACGTTTTTCCCCCGACGACCTACGCGCGATCGGTCCTCGCTGCCCCTTGTTTCGGCGTGCCCCCTGCTGCCAGCAGGGACCACCAATGCGCAAAGGCGCCACGTCCGTCCCTCCTTTCCCCACGCTGCCGCAGGCAAAAGCGGCTGTGCGCACGCCGCCCCCGCCCTGCATCCCCCGGAGGTCTTATGGGCTTTTCTTTCGCCACCGCACACGTCCTCTTCGGCCCCAAGGTCCGCACCCAGATTCCCGAGCACGCCGCCCGTCTGGGGCGACGCTGTCTTCTCGTCACTGGAGGGCGCCACGAACGGAGCGCGTGGCTCCTGGATGGGCTGCGCGCCGTCATGGAGGACGTGCACACCCTGCCGGTGCGCCGGGAGCCCGAAGCCCCGGCCATCGCCGCGCAAGCACTCAGGGCCCGCGAGCACGGCTGCGACGTGGTGGTGGCCGTGGGCGGGGGAAGCGTTCTCGACGCGGGCAAGGCCCTGGCTGCACTCATCGCCAACACCGGGGACGTCTTCGACTACCTGGAGGTGGTGGGCCGGGCCAAGCCCCTTACCACGCCGCCGCTCCCCATGATCGCCGTACCCACCACGGCAGGGACCGGGGCCGAGGTCACGGCCAACGCCGTGCTCCTCTGTCCGGAGCACGAGGTCAAGGTCAGCCTGCGGGCCCCGGCCATGATCCCACGTCTGGCCGTGGTGGACCCAGAGCTCACCCAGACACTTCCCCCGGCGCAGACCGCGGCCACAGGCATGGACGCCCTCACCCAGCTCATCGAAGCCTTCGTGTCCTGCGCTGCGAGCCCGCTCACGGACCCCTTGTGCCGGGACGGCATCATGCGGGCCGCCCGCTCCCTGCGCCAGGCCGTGCACCACGGAACGGACCTCCATGCGCGCACCGACATGGCCCTGGCCAGTCTCTTTTCCGGCATGGCCCTGGCCAACGCCAAACTGGGGGCCGTGCACGGCTTTGCCGCCCCCCTCGGCGCCATGCTGGGCGCGGCCCACGGGGAGATCTGCGCCGCCCTGCTGCCCCACGTCATGGAGGCCAACATTACCGCCTTGCGCGCGACGCATCCCAGCCACCCGGCACTGGATCGCTACGCGGAGATCAGCGCCCTTTTGGGCTGCGGCCACGACGCCATGGCCGGGGTGGAGACGGTCCGCGCCCTCTGCGCCGACATTGGCGTGCGCAATCTTGGAGACCTAGGCCTCACCGCCGCCCAAGTGCCCGAGGCGGCCGCCAAGGCGGCCCGGGCATCGAGCATGCGGGGCAACCCGGTCTCCCTGGACATTCCCACCTTGGAGGCCGTCCTCCATCAGGCCCTGGGGCGCTGACACACGCCACTGCTCGAACCAAGAGCGGATTGGCTGGATTGGCCGCTTCCGCCGGGCTCGTCGGGATAGCGGGCGCGGATGGCCTCGATGGTCTCGAAGATCTCCTCGAAACAGGAAACGACCTCCGGGTCGAAGTGGGTGCCGGCGTCTTTGCGGATGATGGCCACCGCGTCTTCCGGACTCCAGGCCTCTTTGTAGCATCGCCGGGAGCACAAGGCGTCGTACACATCGGCCACGGCCACGATGCGTGCCACCAGCGGGATAGCCTCGCCTGCCAGGGGCGGCTCCTCCGAGCCGGTGTAGCCGGTGCCGTCCCACTTCTGATGGTGGTGCAGGATCACGTCGCGCACCAGATCATCCACGTCCCAAGAGCCATCGGCAAAGAGAGCAGCGCCAAGCACGCAGTGGGAACGCATGATCCTGAGTTCCTCGTCGTTCAGGCGCCCAGGCTTTTTCAAGACCGCATCCGGGATCCCCACCTTGCCCACATCGTGAAGCATGGCCGCCGTACGGATCTTGCCCTTGGTGTAGCGCAGCTCATCAGGGTCCACACCGTGGCGTTCGGCCCAGCGGTGGTAGATCTCCGCGGCGTACGCCCCGACCCGCTGCACGTGCGCCCCGGTCTCCCGTGGATCGCGCAACTCCGCCATCTTGAGCATACGCAACAGCAAGGCCTGGGTCATGAGTCCGCGCTCCAAGGCCGCGCCCGCCTGGGCCGCGAGGAGATTCACCCGCATCTGCATGCCGATGGTAAACGGCCGAGGTTTTCCGTCCTCCATGCTGTTGATGAGCTGCATGACCCCAAGGATACGGCCTTTTTGGCCGAAGATGGGCACCGTGAGGGTCGATACCGTCCGATATCCCGTCTTTCGGTCAAAAGCGTCGTTGAAGCGGTACGGCTCGCTCGCGGGGATATGGTACATATCCGGGATGTTGACGGCTTTACCCGTCGAGGCCACGTGCCCGGCCACCGAGGACGAATCCAAGGGGAGCACTGCATTGACATAGACGTATTTGCTCGCCGCAGACCCAGGGAACAGGGTGTCGTTCTGCGTGTAGGCAAAAGAGAGCCCCCCGCTTTCCGCGAGAAAAATCGTGCCGGCGTCGGCGCTGGTAATACGCCGGCCTTCCAGGAGAATACGGTCCAACAGCGCGCCCATGTCCGCGTAGCGGCTGAGCTCCTGGGTGAGGCTATTGAGCCAGGCAAGCACCCCTTGGGCGGTGTTTTCCATGGCAAAAGGCTGGCACTTTTGCGGCACCGGTTCGTGGTGCACCTCCACGGCGCCCGTTTCCCAGCGGCCGATGCGCATGCCTTCGGCCGCCATGCGGATATCGACGGGAAGGTCCGCGAAGCGCCGACGCACCAAGTCTTCCAGGGCTTCCACGTCTTCGTCGCTGCGCGCCGGGTCGTGGTGGCTCAAAAGCAAGGTGTGCACCCCGGCGCGGGCCGCACGCTGCGGCCAGGCGTCCATGGCCGAATGCCCCCAGCCCTGCCGCACGGCGTACTCGTCCTCGGTGTACTGGGCGTCCACCAGGGCCACGGTGGCGCCTTCGAGAAAGCGCTCCATCCCGCGGGAGAGGGCGTCCGTGGCATTGGGCCGCCATTCGTGATCCCCGGTAAAGACAAACCGCCACCCATCGTGGGTGATGGCATAGGCCACGTTGCCGCCCGGGTGCACCGTAGGACAGGTGGTCACCTGGGCCGAGCCCACGGAAAACGACTCCCCGGGTTCGAATTCGTGGATCGTGATCTGGGCCGGCAGGCTCTCGAATTTCACTGGAAAGTAGCGGCGGTCCATGATCCCGGAGAGCACCGCCTGAACGCCGCTGCCGCCGATGGTGCGCGGGGCATGGATGTGGAGTTCGGTGTGCGGAGAGAAAATGGGCGCGAACATGGGAAAGCCCAGAAGATGGTCCCAGTGAGCGTGGGTGAAGCACAAGTGCAGCCGCACCGGACCCGCGGTCATGATCTCTTCGCCCAGGGCGCGGATGCCCGAGCCGGCGTCGATGACCAAAAGTTCCTCGCCCAGACGCACCTCCACGCAGGTGGTATTGCCGCCGTAGCGCTGCGTGGAGGCCGATGCCACCGGAATGGAGCCGCGCACCCCGCGCACCAACACTTCCATGCTGCCTCCCAGGATTCGGAAAAAGGTTCCCATCCACTACCGAGGAGACGGACTTGGGGTCAATGGAAAAGCCGCCCAACAGAGCCCCGTGCGGCACACCCGTCCATCCGAGCAAGGACTCGTGAACAAAACGACGCGCCAGATCTCAAGAAAGCCGAGCGCGCATGCACTATGCACTGCCCCGACCTCTGCCTGTGGGATCACGATACCCTGCCGCGCTTTTCCCGTTTTCATGAACACGTCAGCCCAAGTCTTCATAGCGTGACGTTTCCATTGTCCCAGACAGGGGTGACAATATCATTGTCCGGTAACAATGCCCTGTCGCCGGCTGGACATCGGGCGGGCCCTGAGGCACCATAGACGGCCGCGGCGGCGGCAACGCACACGCCGCGTGCAGGTTTTTCATTTCAGCTCTCAAGGAAGTTGCCATGGGCTTTTTCTCGCGTATCAAAAAACTCTGGGGCGGAAGCGCAAGCGACTCCCCCACACCATCTGCTCCGCAAACTCCCACGCCACAGCCAGAACCGGCGCCTCCTGCCTCTGAGGCGGTCGCACACCCGGCGGCGGCAACGCCAGAAGTCGCTGGGCAGCCCACGCCCGCCGGGAAGCGCGAGCCATCTGTCGCGCCGCAAGAGCGGGACACGCCCGAAGCCCCGGTTGCGGCCGACGCGCCTGCTGCGTCCGAAAAAACCTCCGAACCGCCCCTGGAAAACACTTCTCAAACGGCCTCCCCCCATCTTGCGCAAACCCCGCCTGCCGCGCCGCATCCCGCCCCGGAGGCGGCTCCCAAGCCCAAGGCGCCGCAGCCGACCCCGAAGGAGGCAGAACCCCACACAGCGCCGGAGGCTCGCCGGCCATCGCTGTGGCAGCGTCTTTGGGGACAGGCGCCCCAAGACGCCCCTTCCCAGGACGAGGCCACGCCAGCCGCCCCCAAGGCCTCGGACGTAGCTCCTGCGTTGGATTTTCAGGAAAAACCCACCATCCCGGCCTGGCAAGCGGAACTTGCCCGCGCCCTGCGGGACGCCGAGCCCCGGCTGTCCGTGTGGATGGAGCACATCCTGGCCGGGGTCACGGCGCGTGGCCCGGAGCTCTGGGCGCGCCTGCGTTTTCTCTTCTCCCAACTCGACGCCCCGGAAAGCGAGGCCGAGGACTTCATCCGCCGTTTCGACTCCTGGCTTTCGGACATGGGCTATGAGGCCGTGGAGGACTTCCGCTCGGAACTCCAGTACCGCCTAGCCCTGGCCCTGGATTTGGAGGACGAAGAGGACGAGCGCAGCCGCCTGCTCCTCAAGCTCTCCCAGGGACTGGCCAAGACGCGCAGCCAACTCACCGCCCGCATCGAAAACCTCCTTGCCCGCACCAGCGGCTACGACGCCGCCTTTTGGGAGGAATTGGAAGAAATCCTTCTGGTGGCGGACGTGGGGGTGACTGCCACCACCAAGCTCCTGGAGCGACTCAAAAAACGCGTGCGCCAGGAAGGCGGTGCGGCGCCGGAAAACTTCAAGTCGCTCTTGAAAGAAGAGATCCGCGCGGTCTTTCCCCCGGCCCCGAAACCCGTAGAAGCGCGGCCGGAAGTGGTGCTTCTGGTGGGCGTCAACGGTGCCGGCAAGACCACCACCATCGCCAAGCTGGCGCACCGCGCCCAGATGCAGGGCCGGCGCGTGCTGGTGGCCGCAGGCGACACCTTTCGGGCCGCGGCCATCGAACAGTTGGAGGTCTGGGCCCGGCGCGTGGGCGCTGGGTTCCATGCCAAGCAGCACGGCGCCGACCCCGCGGCCGTGGCCTTCGAGGCCGTGGAGCGGGCGCAGGCCGAAGGCTACGACCTGGTGCTGGTGGATACCGCCGGTCGGCTGCAGACCAAACACAACCTCATGGAAGAGCTGGCCAAAATCGCCCGCGTACTGGGCAAGAAACTCCCCGGCGCGCCCCACCGTACCGCCCTGGTCCTTGACGCCACCACCGGACAAAACGCCCTGTCCCAGGCCCGGCTCTTCTCCCAGGCCGCACCGGTGACGGAAATCATCCTCACCAAGCTCGACGGCACGGCCAAGGGCGGCGTCATCGTGGGCGTGGCCCTGGAGTTCGGCATCCCCATCAGCTTCGTGGGCCTGGGCGAGAAGATGGAAGACCTGCGTCCTTTCCTGGCGGAAGAGTTCGCCGCCGCGCTTCTGGGAGAACAATAAGGACGACGGATGCTCAGCCTCTACATCAACCTCGCCATGCAGCTCTTCTTTTTGCTCACGCCCTTTTTCGTGCTGAGCGTCTTTCTGTCGCTCACCGAGGGCATGGGTCCGGCTGAGCAACGCCGGGTGGCGCTACGCACCACCCTGGCCGTGGCCATCATCGGCATGGCGCTCTACTGGGCCGGAAACCCGATCTTCAGCACCCTGGGCATCACCTTGGACGGATTTCGCATCGGCGCCGGGAGCCTGCTCTTTCTCTCCAGCGTCTCCCTGGTGACCGGGACCCGCGCCCGCGCCCACAGCACGGAGGGAAGCGACATGGCGGTGGTGCCCCTGGCCATCCCCATCACCGTGGGGCCGGCCACCATCGGCACCTTGCTGATCCTCGGTGCCGAGCTCTCCGGGGTCGTCCCTCGGCTCGTCGGCGCTGCGGCCCTGCTTTCCGCCTGCGCCGGAGTGGGCATCATCCTGGCCTCTTCCCGCTTCATCGGCCGGGTGCTCGGCCCCATGGGCCTTTCCATCATGACCAAGATCACCGGCCTGGTGCTCGCCGCCATGGCCGCGCAAATCGTCTTTACCGGCGTCAAAAATTTCCTCAGCTGAAAAGCGCCGCAAACCACGACGGCACCACGGCCACTGCGGCAGGGGCGCCAGGCGCCAAGCGCCCCATGCCTAGGGCCTGGCCGGTGACCAGGGCGAGCGCCTCCGCAAAGCAGAGCTCCGGGGCAAGGTGCTCCTTGAGGAAGGCCGCCTCCCGCCACACATCGAGGTCCGGGGCAGAGGCAAGGGAATCGGTCCCCAGCACCACAGGCAGGCCGGAGCGCCGAAGAAGCGCCCACGGCGCCCGCCCTACCCCGAGGGCCGCATTGGAACGCGGACACAGACACACCACGCTCCGGCGCCGGGCGAGCAAGGCCACGTCGGCCTCCCCCAAATGCACGCCGTGCACGAGCAGTGTGCCCGCATCGAGCACCCCCAGGGCCTCCAAGGCCGCCACCACCGAGGATGCACGCGCCAAGACGCCATCCGGACCAGCGCCAAAGCGCTCCCGCGCCAGACAGAGTTCATCCTCCCGTTCGGCCGCGTGCAGGGAAAACAGTCGGCCATGGGCCCGGCACCATGCCTTTGCCCCGGCAAGGACGGTGGGCGCCGTGGCATAGACGCTATGGGCCGCCGGGGCCATCCATCCATGGGCAAGCTCCACGGCCGGCACCCAGGCGCGTGGAATTCGAGATGTCAAACCTTCACACAACAGCCCGTACTCCCAAAGACCGGCGGTTTCCCACACGGCCGCCATGGGCCGCACCATGCGGGTGGCCACGTCGAGCACCAAGCGATGCCCGGCAAGATCCATGGCGCTCACGGCCGTACGCACGCACGCTTCGTCCCAAAAGTCCGGCCGCGCCACGGCCGTGGCCCAAGCCTTAAAGCCGCGGTCCAAAGGCGCCCGGCCCGCCAAGGCCGAAAGCTCCCCGTGCATATGGGCATTGACCACACCCGGGACCACCACACCGTCCACGTCCCACGCTGCCGGGCCGTAACCGCCTCGTAATTGCCGCCACGGCCCCACGGCCACCACCTGGCCGTCACGAGCGGCCAGACCTGCGTCCTCCATCCACGCATCGCCGGTCCACAGCCGCCGCGCCCGCAGCATCCCGCTCCACCCTGGCGGGGGAGAAGAAAAATTTGTTTCGGCTAATTTTATTTCTTGACGAAGCAAAACGATCTCCATAAAAAGTTAGCCATACAAAACATGACCACGGAGGTATTTTTCATGGATTGGCAACTTGCTGGAGTGCTACTCATCGTTGTCCTCGCCGCGGGAGTCGTGCTGCGCTCCTTCACCCGGCGGCATACCGGCTGCGCGTCGTGCGCCTCCTCCAAGTCCTCGGCATGCGCCCAGGGCTCGTGCTGCTGCGCCTCCCCAGAGGCAACCGCTTCCCTCAAACCGCTGGAGGAGCACCGATGAACAGCATCGGCTTGCGCCACTTGCGCGTCAACCAAAAAGCGATCATCGAGCGCGTCTGCGCCGAAGGTGAGCTTGGCCGGCGCATGCGGGACATGGGGCTCGTCCCGGGCACCGAGATCTGCGTCATCGGCCGCGCCCCGCTTGAGGACCCAGTGGCCCTGCGGCTTCGCGGGGGGACACTGACGCTACGCAATAACGAGGCAGACCATATCTTGGTGAAGATACCGGAGGAATCCCAGGCATGAACGCAACCATCGCCCTCATGGGCAATCCCAATTCCGGCAAGTCCACGCTCTTCAACCTGCTCACCGGCTCGCGGCAGCACGTCGGCAACTACCCGGGCATTACCGTAGAAAAACACGAAGGCGTGCTGCGCCTTGGGGATACCGACGTGGCAGTGGTGGATCTGCCCGGAACCTACTCCCTCACCGCCTACACGGCCGACGAGTTAGTGGCGCGCAACTTTCTCGTGGACGAACGGCCGGATCTGGTGGTCATCGTGGTGGATGCCACCAACTTGGAACGCTCCCTCTACCTGGTGACCCAGGTCATGGAAATGGCCATGCCCGTAGTGCTCGTCCTCAACATGATGGACGAGGTGCGGGCCAAAGGCATTGCCATCGACATCCCGGCCCTGTCGCGCACCCTGGGGGTGCCGGTGGTGGGTATGAGCGCGCGGCGCGGCGAAGGCAAAGAGGAACTCCTGGCCACACTGCGCGAAAACCTCGCCCATCCCCCCACGCCTGCCCCGCTTTTCATCTCCTACGGCCCGGACCTGGACGAGACCTTGCGCCATATGGAGGCCCATATCGCGGCTTCTGGTCTTGGCGAGCAGCGCATCCCGCCGCGCTGGCTCGCCATCAAATATCTGGAAAACGACGCCCACATCCTTTCCTTGGGCGCCAACCACCCGGATCTGCACGCCCAGCTCACCCAGATGGTGGCGACACTCACGGAGCACACGCAAAAGACCCTGGGCACGGACCCCGAAGCCTTGGTGGCCGACTACCGTTACGGCTACATCGCCTCGGCCCTGCGCGACGTCCTCACCTGGCCGGTGGAGAGCCGCTACGATTTTTCGGACAAGCTGGACAAGGTGCTCACCGGCAAGTTCACCGGCCCGGCCATCATGCTGGCGGTCATTTACGCCATGTTCCATGCCACCTTCGCCCTGGGGGAAGTCCCCATGGGCTGGATGGAGGCGCTCTTTGGCTGGCTTGGAGACACGCTGCGCCAAATCCTCCCCGAGGGCCCGCTGGCATCCCTCGTGGTCTCGGGCGTCATTGACGGCGCAGGCGGGGTGCTGAGCTTCGTGCCCCTCATCCTCATCATGTTCTTCTTCCTCGCCTTCCTCGAGGACAGCGGCTACATGGCCCGCATGGCCTATATGCTCGACCGCGTATTCCGCACCTTTGGCCTGCACGGCTGCTCGGTGGTGCCCTTCATCGTCTCCGGCGGCATCCCCGGCGGCTGCGCCGTGCCTGGGGTCATGGCCGCCCGCACCCTGCGCAGCCCCAAAGAAAAGATCGCCACCGTGCTCACCGCCCCCTTCTTTGCCTGCGGGGCCAAGGTGCCGGTCTTTCTTCTCCTGGCCGCAGCCTTCTTCCCTGGATCGGGAGGCACGGTGCTCTTTTGGATCACCCTGGCCGCCTGGGGTATGGCCCTGCTGGCGGCCCGGCTCCTGCGCTCCACCATCATCCGCGGCACCTCGACCCCCTTTGTCATGGAACTGCCCCCTTACCGCATGCCCACCCTGCGCGGCATGCTCATGCACACCTGGGAGCGGGTCTGGCAGTACATCAAGAAGGCCGGTACCGTGATCCTCGCCATCTCCATCCTGGTGTGGGCGGCCATGACCTTCCCAGGACTGCCGGCCGACCGCGCCGCCCATTGGCAGGACCAACGACAGGCGGCCATGGAACGCCCCTGGGACAGTCCGGAAGCGCACGAAGCCGCCCTGGCCGCCATCGACGCCGCCGAGCGCCAAGACGCCCTGCGCCATTCCCTGGCCGGTCGCCTGGGCACCGCCTTGGAACCCATCTCCCGCTGGGCGGGCTTTGACTGGCGCACCAACATCGCCCTCATCGGCGGAGTGGCCGCCAAGGAGGTCATCGTCGCCACCCTGGGCACCGCCTACTCCCTGGGCGAGGTAGACCCCGAAGACGCCGCCCCCCTGGCCGAACGTCTGGCCACGGACCCGTCCTGGAACCACTGGGTGGCCTTGAGTCTTATAGCCTTCGTACTCCTCTATGCCCCGTGCTTTGTCACGGTCACGGTCATCGGCCGGGAGATCGGCTGGAAGTGGGCTGGCTTCTCCGTGGCCTTCAACACCATCCTGGCCTTTGCTGTCGCCACCCTCATCTACCGGGTGGGGAGCATCATCGGGTAGGACCAACCGCGCACAAGATCCCCCTATCAAAAAGTTCGGCCCCTGGGGTCCCAAGGGCCGAACTTTTTCTCTATGCGTTCTCGCTGCGTCCTTTATTCTTCCGGCAACTCCGGAGGACGCACCGTGGACCCGCCTTCACCCGGGAACGGCGCCCACTTATAGAATTTCTCTCCCGAATGCAGATGCTCGTTGGCCATCTGCATGAAGGTGTTGTAGCGGTGCTTGCACTCATAGAAACCATGCCACCACGCATAGTCCGGGGCCATCATCGCCGATCCCATGCGTGCCCGCCTTCCTTCATGGTGCCACAGCTCGTAAAACTCGATCTCGGGTTCTTCATCGAAGAACTTGTCCTTGCTGATCAATCCCTTTTCATACAGCTGGTCGAGCATTGCCTTTGCAGGTTTGAAGTAAACGTCGTTGTAATTCTGAACCACGGCATCCAGCTTGGTGTAGTGGTCTTCCACCCAGCTCTTGGTATGACACTGCATACAAATGGCTTGCATCTTCTCCCGCTCCGCCTTCCACTCGGTCTTGGCCGGCAACGGGGCAAAATCCTGCGGCCGCACCGTCAACGGGGCCTGCAGTTCCCATGAAAGCCGCTCGGTCACGTCATGGGTCGTCATCACCGGACCTGCTCCCGACATATGACACGAAGCACACGTGGGCCCACGATAGTCCACGCCCGGAGTCCAGGTGCCCGGGGCGGCGTCCCAGTTGTAGCTCTCGCCAAAGCTGTCATAGATGGCGCCATGCTTGGATTCCGTGTAGATTTCGATCTGCGGATGATCCGGTCCCAGATGGCATTGCCCGCACGCCTGGGGCCGACGCGCCTCGGCTACGGAAAATCGATGCCGGGTATGGCATGAGGTGCAGGAGCCCAAGGACCCATCCATGTTGACACGCCCCACGCCCACATTGGGCCAGGTGGCGGAGTCCAAACGCCCCTTGGCGTCCACCTTGAGCACCGTGCCATGGCAGGTGAGACAGCCGCTCTGGCGCTCGATATCGTTGTTCATGCCAAGCTTCATCCAAGGATCGATCTTCCACACGATGATATTGGTCTTGGCATGCTTGGAGCGGGAATACTGCTGCACCTCGTCCGGATGGCACCGGGAGCAATCCTTGGGGGTCACCGCCGTGGCAATGGGAACTTTGTATTCCGGCCGCCCCCACTTGGTGTCCGAGCGTTCATACTGCTTGAAATGTTCTTGGTTCACGTCCGGATCCGTAGGGTCGGCCCGGTGGCAGTCCAAGCAACTGATGTTGGCCGAGGCATGCCGGCTCATGGCCCAGTCGGCAAAGAGCCCCGGGCTTTCTTCCTTGTGGCAGTTGAGGCACGCTTTGGCTTCTTCGCTCATGCCCCGCTCGATGCGAAACTCCTTCACCTTGGGCAGGTTCTGCGCCAGCGCAGGCACAGCCCCGCACACACCAAGAAAACAGACCACTACCGCAAGTCGTTTCATCCTTCCCTCCTTACGTGTCCGCAAAGCATTCGCCCAAATCCGTTCCGTCACGATCCCATGCCTTTGTACCGGTAATAGCCCCGATCCGTGTGCACCAGATTGGCATGGCAGTCCAAACACCGCTTCTCATAGCCTGGCCGGGGGTACAAAACCTGCCGATGAGCAAGCATGGCGCCACGCTTGTGCGGCAAGTATTCGATGTTCCGGTGGCATTTGAGACATTGCTCGTTTTTGATGGACTGCGTAGCCCGGGCACGCATCGCCTGCCGGTCGTACTCCTCTCCCAAAAAATGGGCGAGAACGTCTTTGGCACCGTGCAAGGTCTTGGTGTAGAAGAAATTCACCGTATCCTGCGGTGCCGGAAGGTGACAGTCCATACAATCGGCAACAAATCCTTGCGGATTGTTGACATGTGTGGACGTCAACCACGCCCGGTAGGCGGGCTGGATCTCGTGACAGGAGGAGCAGAATTCGGGTGTCGAAGTCCGCACCATGGTGTAGTAGGCCATACTGAAGACCGGAAATCCCAGCAGGACACCCAAACCAACCCAAAGTGCAGGCCGAAACCATTTCTTCATGTCCACTCCTGCCGTTGGATCGTTATACTCCACAATTTCCTCGAAACGCGCCGTAGAACCCCAAAAATTCTGTCAAAGAATTTTTGAAAAAAAAAAATCATAAAAGCGGGAATCTTGTCAATGCAAAACCAAAACGCCGCAGCATTTGCCTTCGGCTCCCTGCTCCACTAGAGGCGCCTCCATGTATTCCCCGAACCCCCCCCCCTTGTGCCTGAGGCGCTCCCCAGGATTTTTCCCCTACCTGGCGGTGGTGGTCATCAACGCCATGCTGGATTTAGGACACAAGATCCTCATCCAGAACACCGTGTTCAAGACTACCAGCGGCGCCTTGCAAATGGGGCTGACCGCCCTGGTCAACGCATGTATCCTTTTACCTTTTATCGTGTTTTTTGTTCCAGCGGGACGCATGGCGGACAAGTATCCCAAGCATCGGGTGATTCAAGCCACCATTGCCGCATCCATTCCTGTGGCCCTTGCCATATGGATGACCTACCACCAAGGAATGTTCTTCCTTGCTTTCGCCCTCACCTTGGTTTTGGCCACGCAATCTGCATTCTATTCCCCAGCAAAATATGGAATCATTCGTGAGATGTACGGAGAAGAGCACCTCACTGCCGCCAATGCGGCGGTGCAGGCCGTGACCATCGTGGCCATCCTCTTGGGGAGCGTCGCCTTTTCCGTACTCTTCGAGGCATGGATCGGCACCGCCACGCAGGCGAGCCATATCCTCACCGCCATCAGCCCTGCCGGAATCATCCTCGTGGCCGGGGCCGTACTCCAAACCTTCCTGGCCACGCGCCTGCCCGCCACTTCGAACCCAGGCGCCACGCAAACACCCCCGCTTGCGCAGGTGCTGCGCGGCATCCGCGCTCGCCCGGCCTTGTGGGGCTCCATGGCGGGCCTTGCTCTGTTTTGGGCCGTCAACCAGGTGCTCTTTGCCGCCTTCGGCGCCCACCTCAAGGAGGCCGCAGGCGTCACCTCCACCGTGGTGGCCCAAGGGCTTTTGGCCATCGGTGGAGCGGGCATCGTGGCCGGATCGGCGCTCACAGCGCGGGTGTGCCGCCGACGTCTGGAGCTTGGGCTCGTTGCCCTGGGTGCCCTGGGCATGGCCGTGTGTATGGGCGTCCTCCCGTGGCTGACAGTCGTCCCGCTTCTCGGCGCAGTACTCATCCTCTACGGCGCCTGCGCCGGACTCTTCATCGTGCCCCTCAACTCCCTCATCCAGTTGCGCGCCCCGGCACCGGAATTGGGCATCGTCCTGGCAGCCGCCAATTTTCTTCAAAACGCGGCCATGCTCGGTTTTCTCGTCCTCACCATAGGGGCCGCCGCCCTGCACATGCCGCCGAAACCCATGCTCCTGGTATTGGCAGTGATCCTTGCCGTCATGGCGGCCGCAAGCCTCGCGGCCTTGCGCTTCGAGACCGCGAGGCTCTTCCTGCGCGCACTCCTCGGGCTTTTCTACCGCGTGCGTTGTGAGGGAATTGAGCACCTCCCCGCCACCGGCCCCGTGCTCGTGGCCGCCAATCACGTGAGCTGGATCGACTGGGCCGTGCTCTTGGCGGTGCTGCCCCGGCCCGTGCGCTTCGTCATCTACAGCGCCTACGCCGAGCATCCTCTGTTGCGGCCGATATTGCGGGCCTTCGGCGTCATTCCTGTGGATAGCCGCCGGGCCGCCGGCGCCATCCGCAGCATGCGCATGACCTTGCTCGGCGGAGGGGCTGTGGCCATCTTTCCAGAAGGCGGCATTGCCCGCACCCCGGAGCTCGCCCCCTTTCAGCGCGGCCTGGAGCTCGCCTGCCGTGGCACGCAGACCGCCATCGTACCCGTGGCCCTCATGGGCCTGTGGGGGTCCCTATGGTCCCGCTGCCGCCCCTGGCGGTGGCAGTGGCGCCGCACCATCACCGTGCGCCTGGGCGCCCCGCTTCCCGCCACAGCCACCGCCCAGCACGTACGCGAGGCCGTGGCGGCGCTGCGTGTCGAAGACTAACGCAAAGCTGCGGTGCAACGCAGCCGGAAGATCTCTTGGAATGCAGACCCCCGCAAGCAGGGGCGCACAAATGATAACGCCCCCAAGATGGGGGCGTTTTGGCTCATGTTCAGGAATGAAGTTTCTATGGCGGAGGGTTAGGGATTCGAACCCCAGATGCCCGTGAAGGCATGCCGGTTTTCAAGACCGGTGCAATCAACCACTCTGCCAACCCTCCACGTGGTGTTGGCGGAGAGGGAGGGATTTGAACCCTCGATAGGGGTTTAGGCCCCTATACTCGCTTAGCAGGCGAGCGCCTTCAGCCTAGCTCGGCCACCTCTCCATGCGTTGAGAGGCCGATCTCTAGTCAAAATGAGCACCGGCCGTCAACCGAAATCTCGCCCAAAAGCTCCCAAAAATTCCTGTTCCCCGCGTTTTGACACCGCTTCGCCCTCCCGATACAGGGCCCGAAAATCGTGTGGCCGCAAGGCCGGATGAGGAGGAACGCGTGGAACCATCGGTCATCCATTTGGGGCTGGCGGGACTTGGCACTGTGGGATCAGGGCTCGTGCGCATCATCGAAGAAAACGGCGATTGGATCGCCCGGCGTCTCGGCAGGCGCCTTCAGGTCAAGACCATCTTGGTGCGGAACATGGACAAGCCGCGCCCCATCACCCCCTCCCCGTCCACCCGGCTGACCACCAACCCGGCCGACCTCTACACCGACCCGGACATCGACATCGTGGTGGAGCTCACCGGCGGTATCGACTTTCCCCGCCACCTCATCACCGAGGCCCTCCGGCACGGCAAATCCGTGGTCACGGCCAACAAGGCCCTGCTTGCCGAACACGGCCCGGAACTCTTCGAACTGGCCGCTTCTCAAGGCCTCGGGCTCTACTACGAGGCCAGCGTGGCCGGCGGCATTCCGGTCATCCAGACTCTCAAAGAGAGCCTCGCCGGAAACCGCATCAAAGACATCACGGGAATCCTCAACGGCACGGCCAATTTCATCTTGAGCGAAATGACCCAGCACGGCGAAGACTTCGCCACCGCCCTCGGAAAGGCCCAAGAGAAAGGGTACGCCGAGGCCGACCCCACTTTGGATGTGGACGGCTGGGACGCGGCCCACAAACTGGTGATCCTCATCCGCCTGGCCACGGGCCAGGACGTGCCGCTGCCCGCACTGGTGGTGCAAGGCATCCGCGAGGTCACGGCCCAAGACATCGCCCTGGCTCGGGAGTTCGGCTACCGCGTGAAGCTCGTGGCCCAGATGCGCGACAAGTCCGGCCGCATCCAGGCCGGAGTCTACCCGGCCCTGCTCCCTGAAAACCACATCCTGGCCAAGGTGGACGGCCCGTTCAACGCCATCCTCCTGGAAGGCAACGCCGTGGGGCCCATCATGCTCTACGGTCAAGGCGCCGGGGATCTGCCCACAGGCAGCGCTGTACTGGCGGATATTCTGGCCCTTGCCCGTTCAGGAAGCTGCCCCAACAACACCGGCTTCCTGGAGACCCGCCTGCCCCAGGCCCAGATCCTGGCCCCGGAGCTCACCATATTCCGCCACTATTTCCGCTTCACGGTGATGGACAAACCCGGCGTGGTGGCGGCCATTGCCGGGGTCATGGGGGAATCCAACATCAGTATCGCCCAAATGGTCCAACGCGGCGCCAACCCCGACAGCAGCGTGCCCATCGTCTTCTTCACCCATAGCGCCCAGATGCGTGACGTGGAGCGGGCGCTTTCCACCATCGCCTCCTTCAGTTTCGTGATGGACAAACCCGTACATTACCGGATTCTCGCATGAAATTCGTCTACCTCATCGCCGATGGCATGAGCGGCTGGCCCGAAGAAATGGACGGCGGCCGCACTACCCTGGAAGCGGCCCACACCCCTACCCTGGACGCCCTCGCCCGCACCGCCTTGACCGGCCAGTGCCGCACCGTGCCCCAAGGCATGCCGCCGGGCTCCGATGTGGCCAACATGGCCCTTTTGGGCTTCGCCCCCGAGCGCTACCATACCGGCCGGGGACCCATCGAAGCCGCAGCCCAAGGACTGGATCTGGACGCCGACGACCTGGTGTGGCGCATGAACCTGGTCACCGTATCCGCCTACGGCCCAGAAGGCCGCATGGAAGACTACAGCGCCGGACACATCGACACTCCCACGGCAGCGGCCCTGATCGAGCGCCTGCGACAAAGCCTTCCGGAAGGCCTGGAGATCTTCTGCGGGGTGCAATACCGTCACCTCTTGGTGGAACGAAACGCGGGCCACGGGCCTTCAGCCCGCATCCACGTGCGGCCGCCCCACGATATCCTCGGCGAAAGCATCGCCCCGGACCTGGAGGCCCTGACCGCAGATCCCAATCTCGCCGCCTTTGCCCGCACGGCCCATACCCTGCTCGCTCAGACAGGCGCTTCCCGTGCCAACGCCATCTGGCCCTGGGGACAGGGCCGGCCACTGCAGCTTCCCGCCTTCGAGGCCAGCTTCGGCCTGCGCGGGGCGGTGATCTCCGCCGTGGATCTGGTGCGGGGACTGGGCCGGGCCGCGGGCATGGAGGTGCTGGAAGTGCCGGGGGCCACAGGACTCATCGACACCAACTACGAAGGCAAAGTTGCGGCGGCGTTGGATTTTTTGCAGCGCGGCGATTTCGCCTATCTCCACGTGGAGGCCCCGGACGAGTGCGGCCACATGGGGGACGCCGCCCTCAAGACCGAAGCCATCGCCCGTTTCGACGCCCGCATCGTGGCCCCCATGCTGGAGGGCCTACGCGCCCTGGGCGAACCCTTCGTCCTGGTGGTCACCTGCGATCACGCCACGCCGGTGGCCGAGCGCACCCACGTGGCCGACCCGGTGCCCTTCCTCGTGTACCAGAGCGAACATGCCGCCCACGGCCCGGAAGTGTTCACCGAAGCCTCCACCCGCAGCGGCGTACAGCTTTCCTCGGGCCCGGAACTCTTGCAGCTCGTCCTTGCCCGGGGGCGCGGATGAACGTCTGGCTTGCCCACCGCGTCTCCTACGGCGAGACCGACGCTATGGGCGTCATGTACTACGCCGAGTATTTGCACCTCTTCGAGCGCGGCCGAAGCGAGTGGATCCGGACCCGCGGGCACAGCTACGCCGCCATCGAGGCCCAAGGTATCTATCTGCCGGTGCGCGAGGCCCAATGCCGCTACCGCGCGCCAGCACGCTACGACGAGCTCATCTGGCTGGAAACCTGGCTGGACGCCCAAAGCCGCGCCAGCCTCACCTTCGCCTACCGCCTCATGGACGAAACCAAGACCCGGCTCCTTGCCCAAGGAAGCACCCAGCACGCGGTGGTGGATAGCCGCGGCAAGCCCGTGGCCATCCCGCAGTGGCTCCGAGAGTTCCTCTCCCCTTCCTGCCAATGACAGGCGGGGCGCCCTCAACAAGCGCCCCGCTTTCGCTTCGCCAACAAATGCCCCAAAAGTTATGCAAGGGCGGCTTGCTTGGCGCCTATGCGCCGCGCCAGGTACATGAACGGCGTATCCAGAACCGCCACGATGGCCTTGATGACATAGGTGGAGATGAGAATCTCCCAAAACACGGCCATGGGATACACACCGATAAAGGCAATACTACAAAATACCAGGGAATCCAAAAACTGGCTCACCAACGTGGAACCGTTGTTGCGCAGCCACAAATGCCGACTGCCGGTCTTTTCGCGAATGGCGTGAAATGCCCACACATCGTACATCTGCGATACGAGGTACGCCGTCACCGACGCCAATGCCACTCGCGGTAAGAATCCGAACAAGGCTTCCAGATGCGGCTGTGCAAAATCACTGGCGTCGGGAATAAATAGCAGTGCTACCTGCAAATAGAGTGTGCTCAACACCAAGGCGACAAATCCCAGGATGACGCCCCTGCGGGCATCTTCCTTGCCATACATCTCGCTGAGAATATCCGTTCCAAGAAAAACCGACGCATAAAGAACATTTCCTAATGTCGTCGTCAAACCAAACAACTGTATCGTCTTGAGCACCTGAATATTACATACAATAATACTAATAACTATACCGGTATAAAGCCCAAGTTTTCCAAAAAAACGATACAAAATAAGCAGTATAGACAGGTCAACCAGAGCAAATGAAAGCCATAAGATTTCATTGGTCATCATCGTACATCGAGCCTCTTATCATTAATTCATAAATACAACCCACAAAGCTCCTTGCACCATTCCCACCAGGCCCCCGAGCAGGGCGCCTGCGCCTTCCACAAAACGCAGCTCCCGGCGCAACACGGAAAGGAGCATCTCCTCCAGGCGCTCCGGAGGCAGGGCCGCCACCTGCTCCTCCACCACTTGGGCCACGTGGAGCTCCTCTACTGCCGCACCCGCCACCTGCTCCATGAGTCCCGGAAGGCGGCGGCGAAGTTCCGCATCCACGGAGTCCTCGAAGCCAGCGAGCAGACGCTTTTCAAACGGTCTCAAAACGCTGGGCACCCCATGCACGAGGCGAGATACGCGCTGGATGAGAGCAGTCACGAGCGCCTGCCGCACCGCCTCCACGGTGGCCGGGGCGGCCACGGCCTGCCGCAGCCGTTGCGGGGGAAGGAGCTCGGTAGCGGTGAGTTCCCCCAACCGCCGGGCCACAGCCGCCTGGCGCCGGGGAAAGACCCCCTGCAGCGCCCACGGCCCCACGCGCCACGGACGGTAGGGCCGAAAGAGCATGCGCACGGCGAGCACGTTGGTCCCCCAGCCCACCAGGGCACACACGACCGTGGAAATACCAACGACCTCAAGCATCCGTCTTCGCGGCCCGAGCAACATCCGCCCGCAGGAGCCCACGCACCTGCTCCGTATACGCGGCCACTCCGGAGAGCACCAACTCTTCGTGCACGGCTTCTGGGCCGCAGACCTCAGTGAGCGGCGCGTCCGTGGCCCAGAGGAGATGGATGCCTACCGTCTTGCGACGGCCGTTGTCTTTTTTGGCCTCCAGGCACACCAAGGCGTTCATGCGCCGCACAAAACGCCGTAAGGCCGGCGGAAAGGCCGGCACCTTGAGAAGCTCCGCCCGAGGCAAAAACAGATATGTAATGGAAAGCTGAGGACTTTCCAAAGCATGGTTGCGGAATCCATGGTCCACGGCAATGCCGCGCTCCTTGGCCTGCATGACCATGCGAAAGAGGTCGGCAGCCAGGCTCTGAGCGTAAGAAGTATCGTTCATAAAAGACCCATCAGGCGTGATTGCGCAGTTTGAGTTCCAACGGATGCGGGTTCAAATAGGTTTGCTCCAGCAAATAGCGAACCTCATACTTGCGGGCGTAGTGGGAAAGCAAGGTCACCGGTACGATGAGCGGCAAAATCCCCCGGGCGTATTGGCGGATGATGTCTTCCAGCTCGCGCTTTTCCTCGTGGGTGAGGTCCAGCTTGAAGTACCCCATGATGTGCTGGAGCACGTTGCGGTTCTTGGGCACCGTGGCCTTGAGGCGCAGGGCCGCAAGCAAAAGCTCCCGGTACGCGCGCACCACTTCGGCCAGGGGCTGACCTTTGGCGTGGGCCACCAGCCGCCCCAAGGCGCGGTAATGCTCGGTGCTGTGGGAGAGGATCTGCAGCTTGTGGCGGGCATGGAACTGCACGAGCGCCCCCAGGCTGGGCTCCTTTTCCACGCTCTCCCGAAAGCGCTGCAGGCAGAAGATGCGATCGATAAAGTTTTCCCGCAGCAAGGGATCGTGCAAGCGCCCCTCTTCTTCCACCGGCAGGAGCGGAAAACGGGCCATGAAGAGCCCGGCAAAGATCCCCGAGCCATGATCCACCACCTGGCCCGTGTCCCCGTAGATTTTCACCCGCTCCATGCCGCTGGACGGCGACTTGGACTTGAAGATGAAACCGCAAAGCCCCTCTTTTTCCAGGGCGTCCAGACGCGGGGCGGCCCAGGCCAGCATGCGATCCGTGTGATCGATACCGGTTTTTTGCGTCACAAGCCGCACCCCCTGCGGGGTGCGCACCAGGCGCATGGCCTCCCGGGGAACCGGCAGGCCGCACTCCACCTCCGGACACACCGGTACATAGTGGACGTATTGCCCCAAGGTCTGGGTGAGAAAAGGATCGTGCTTGTGACCGCCGTCGTAGCGCACAGGATGCCCCAAAAGACAGCGGCTGATGCCCAGACGAATCGTGCTCAAAGGTTCCATACAGACATTCCTTCCCCGCAAACGGTGGGCGGCCCCTAGCCCAAGCGGACGCGCAAGGCAAATTTTCTGTGCCCCCGCCAATGGATCAAGAATCCACGTCCAGCACGGCAACCTGCTGGAAGCGCTCGGTCAGCACCAAGCGCGTCATGCGCACGGCCAGGATTCGTGTCCCGGGATCGCACAAGAATTGTTCCAAAGCCCCGTGGCGCGCGACCAAAAGCTGCCGCGCCTGCAGCGCACGCTCCCCGGCCACCGGCTCGATGCCCCCCTGCACTTCGAGGGTTGCAGCGTGCTGCGGGTCCGTGTCCCGGTTGCGCGCCGTGGAAAAAAAGAGGCACACCCAGGGGCAGGCCAGAAGCATGGAGTACTTGCTGGAATCCTGCGACGTTGCCAGATACACTCGCTGCTCGTCCACCCCCAAGGCCACGGCCATCTGAAAACATCGGGGACGGCCTTCATGGCAGAGGGCCAGCACCGCCGAACGCTCGGCGCCCATGAGCGCCAGAGCCCGCGTGCGCATATCGGTGTCTAGGAAATCGGACATACGTCCTCCTCAGAGGGGGCAATGGGATAGGGGCCTTGCACCTGGCGGCTTGCGGCCTTCTCGGCCAAACGCCGCAAAAAACCCTGAAAGAGCCAGCGGTGGACGGGCACGAGGGACTGCCAGTACACAATCCCCCAAAGCCCCTTGGGCCGGTAGCGGGCGCGCAGCTCCACCCGCGAGCCGCCAGCTGCCGGATGCACCCGCAAATCGAGCACTGCCTCGCCCGGGAGTCGCATCTCCGCTCCCAGCACCAAGCGTTCGCCCTCCACCACGTCGAGCACCCGCCAGAAATCCAGGGCATCGCCCACCCGGATCTCCGTGGGGTGCCGCCGGCCGCGACGGAGCCCCACACCACCAAGCAACCGATCCACTTCACCCCGAAGCGACCACAAGGCATCTCCAAAGAGCCAGCCAAAGTCTCCGCCCAAGCGCGTCAGGACATCCCACACCGCTTGCGGCGGCGCATCCAAATCCATGGCATAGGCCGCGCGCAGGAGGGTCCCCCCGGCGAAGGAGGCGTCGGAACACGAAAGCCACTCCGGCATGGGCAGCGGCCCGGCATCGGACCAGCACGTGGCCACTTGCTGGTGGCGGGTGCGCATGAGCGCTCGGGCCATGGCCTCGCGGGCGGAAAGGAGCCGCACCGGCACCAAGGCCCGAATGGCGTGCTCCTGGCACACGGCGGGATTGCGCAGCCCTTCGGCCAAAGGCCGCGCCAGGGAGGCCGGCACTGGAGTCACCAGGTGGACCCACCAGGACGAAAGCCGGGGGGTCAGCACCGGCACACCAATGATCCAGCGCCGGGGAAGGCCGGCCACCTCGGCGTAGAGTTCCAGCAGGCGGCGGTAGGTGAGCACCTCCGGGGCGCCGATGTCGAACATACACCCTGCAGCGCGCGGCTCGGCGAGGACTCCCACGAGATATTCGATGACGTTGGACACCGCGATGGGCTGGCACGGCGTGTCCACCCAGCGCGGTGCCAGCATGACGGGGAGGCGCTCGGCGAGGTAGCGGATCATCTCGAAGGAAGCGCTGCCAGAGCCCAGGACCACCCCGGCCCGCAGCCAGGTGAGCGGCACCGTTCCAGCACCCAAGACCTCCCCCACCTCGAAGCGGGAACGCAAATGCTCGCTGAGCTCCGTCTTCGGGTCTCCCAGGCCTCCCAAATAAATGATCCGCCGAACTCCAGCCGCTTGGGCCGCGCGGGCCATGGTCTGTGCAGCTTGGCGGTCACGCTGGGCAAAATCGCCCTTTGTGGAGGTCATGGAATGCACCAGATAATAGACCGCCTGGCAACCTTCCAAAGCGCGGGCCAGCGCTGCCTGATCCAAGGCATCGGCCACCGCCACCTGCACCCGCGGGTGCCGACCCCACGGCCGACACGCCAGCTTGGCCACCGAACGCCCCAAGGCCCGCACCCCAAATCCCTGCTCCAGCAAGGCGGGGACCAAACGCCCGCCGATATACCCCGAAGCCCCCAACACCGCGATGGGTTCCGCCATAGCAACTCCTTTACGATGCCCAGACAAGGACGTACACGGAAGCACATCCCATCTTTCCCAATTCACCCAAGGAAGGCCTATGGAACTTCGCCATACTCCCCGCTACGAGCCCAACCGCGAGCGCGCCCTCCTGCTTCTGTGTAGCCCAGAAGCGCCCCTGCCGTCCACCACCCAAAAACTCTGGCACGCGACTCTGGGCCAAACAGCCCCGGAGGCGGGACTGCCTCACGACACCGCCCGGATCTTCTTCGGCGAGCACGGGATGGTGGTGGCCGTGCCCCTGCCCCAGGAGCGCACTGCAGCCGCCGTGGACCGTCTCATCACCCAGGCCATGGATCTCTGTCGCATGAGCCCGGCAGCAGAACTCGTCCTGCACCCCGATCTTTTCGTGGAGGCCGGATTCGCCCCTTCTGCTTTCCTGCTGGCCGCCGCAGCCGGACTTTTGTGCGGCTACCGGTTTTCCCTTGCCGCCTCCGAGGCTTCCGAGCCCTTGCCGGACCTCGTCCTCGTCACCGCCCAGCCGGAAGACGCGCGCTGGGCGGAAAGTATCGCCCGCGGGGTGGCCTTGGCCCGGGACCTCGGCAACACCCCGGCCAACCTCCTCTGTCCCGCCACGTTGGCCGAGACGGCCGCAGCCGTAGCCCAGCAGGCCGGGTGGACGGTGCAGATCCTCGAGGGCGACGCCCTTGCCTCCTGGGGATGTCTTGCCGCCGTGGCAGGGGCAAGCCGCGTGCCGCCACGGGTGGTGGTGCTCGACAGCGCCCCGCACAGCGACCAACCGCCGCTGGTCCTCGTGGGCAAGGGGATCACCTTCGATAGCGGCGGCATCTGCCTCAAACCTGCAGGGCACATGCACGAGATGAAGGCCGACATGGCCGGGGCCGCGGCCATCCTCGGGGCCATCACCGCCATCCACGGCCTTGGGGGGCCTTCCCGGCGCACGGTGGCCATCCTGCCTCTGGCGGAAAACCTCCCGGGATCCGGGGCCATGCGGCCTGGAGACGTCATCACTGCCCGCTCGGGGCTCCGGGTGGAGGTCCAGAACACCGACGCCGAAGGCCGCCTCATCCTCGCCGACGCCCTGCACCTGGCCGGCGAGTTGCAGCCCTGCGCCATCGTGGACGTGGCCACGCTGACCGGCGCCTGCGTCGTGGCCCTGGGCACCCGCATCGCTGGCCTGTTCGCCTCGAACACCGCCATCCAGGATCGCGTGTTCCATCTGGGGCAAAGCCTCGGCGAAACCTTCTGGCCCATGCCCCTTGCCGACCTCTACGCAAAGGACCTGAAAAGCGAGGTGGCGGACCTCAAAAACATCGCCCACCGCGAAGGCGGGGCGCTGTACGCGGCGCTCTTTTTACGCCACTTCGTCCCCCAAGGGGTCCCCTGGGCGCACCTGGACATCGCCGGACCGGCCTGGTCGAACGACAAGGTATCCCTCGTGCAGACAGGCGCCACAGGCTTTGGCGTGCGCACCCTGACCGGCCTCATGCAGGAGGAATGGTGATGCGGCTCTTCGTCGGTGTCCCCATCCCGCAGGCCATGGCCCAGGCCTTGGGAGAAGTATGCCAAACCTGGGCGCGGAAACTTCGCTCCCGCGTGGCGTGGGTCCAGCCTGCGCTCATGCACGTGACCCTCAAGTTTCTCGGCGAAGTCCCGCAGGCCCAAGTGCCCGCCACTCAACGCGCCCTCGAAGCGCTGACTGCGCCTGCCTTTTCCCTTGCCCCGCAAGGCGCAGGGTTCTTTCCTTCCGCAGCACGGCCGCGGGTCTTCTGGCTCGGTTTTGGCAAGGGCGCCCCAGAGCTTGGCAACCTCGCCCAGGGCCTGGAAGCCGCCCTGGAGCCGCTGGGGTTTGCGCCGGAAACCCGGCCTTTCACCGGCCACGTGACGCTGGCGCGCATCAAGGACGCAGCCCCAGGAGACCCCTGGATGCAGGCGGCCCAAGCCGTGGCCGCCCTGCAGCTGCCCATCTTCGCCGTGGACCGGATGGTGCTGTGGCAAAGCATCCTTGGCCCCCAGGGGCCGCGCTACCAGCCCGTGCGCGAATACCTCCTCTCACGGGACTAAGTCCTGGGAAACGCCCGCCACCCGCTCTGGCCCGGCGAAGATGGAAAACCGGCCCTGACGGGCAAAGGCCACCAAGGTCACCCCAAGGCGCCGGGCCGTGAGCACGGCCTGATGGGTGGTGGCACCCAGGGAGACCACCATGGGGATCTCGGCGCGGCGGCATTTGTGGACGATCTCCGCCGCAATGCGCCCCGTGGTCAGGACCATGGTCTGGGCCACGGGAAGGGACCGGCGCAAGGCCTGCCCCACGGCCTTGTCCAAGGCATTGTGCCGGCCCACGTCGTCGCAGGTCACGAGCACCTCGCCGCCGCGCGCCAAGGCCACGGAGTGCACCCCCCCGGTGGCCTGATGGAGCTCCGAATGGCGGCGGAAGGCGTGCACCAGCGCAAACAGCTCCGAGGCATCCACCTGCCAGGTCACCGGAAGCGCCGAGAGATCCGCCTCCAGGGCCGAGGCGAACACCACCCCCTTGCCGCATCCCGACGAGTACGTCCGCCGCACCAACAGCGCGGCATCCACCGGCCGGGCGGTCTCCACCTCCACCCGCCACAGGTCGGTATCCACAAAAACAGCGGCGATGTCTTCCGGGGCAAGCAGCCCCGAGGTCACCAAAAACCCCCGGGCGAGGTCGTCCAATGCTTCGGGGGTGGCCATCAGCGTGGCGATCTCCACACTCCCCGCCACGATGGTCACCGGCACCTCCGTGGCCACCACGTCGTGCTGGCCATGCGCCTTTTCCGGCGTGACCCGGACTATTTCCACCGAGACAAGCGGCTCCAACGGATGGGATGGCATATGGCCTCCTTAACCTTGAGGATATGAAGGCCCCTCCTGCCGCAAATTGCCCCCCAAGACAATCCAGACCCCGGGCGTTGTTTCCAATCATGGCTTTTTCCCTTGCTTCGTGGCCGCATTCCCGGTAGCAGGGCCGGCCCATGGGGAATCCCCCGGCCCACAAATCCATGGCACAAGGAGAGAAGTGATGAAACATTTTGGTCTGGCTGCAGTATCCGTACTGGCCATGGCGGCTTCCGTGGCAGCTGCGCCCATGCAGATGCCCGAAAGCGTCACCATGAGCACCCAGCAGTTTTCCAACTACACCCCCAAAAAAGGCCCGGTCACCTTCAACCATGCCTCCCACATGAGCGTTTCCTGCGTCACCTGCCACCACACCGTGCCCGACACCTACACCTTCCAGAGCTGCACGAGTGAAGGCTGCCACGACAACATCGCCACCCGCACCGACGAGAATTCCGTCTACCGCGCCTTCCACACCGGCCAGGACAAGCGTAGCTGCGTGGCCTGCCACCGCGACATCAAGAAACAGGGCCTGGGCGACGCGCCCCTGGCCTGCAATAGCTGCCATATCCAAGAATAATTCCTCTCCGGGGGCGCTCCGGCGCCCCTCCTCTTGACGCCGAAGCCCAAAGGCCCCAAAGAGCGGATGCCGGAGAGACGCCGGCAGATCTTCCTTTTTTCTGCGTCCCTCGTCTTGACCGTGCTCCAAGGAGACTTCTCGTGCCGTTTCGTGCTCTTTTCATGTTGCTCCTGTGCTGCGCCACGTCCGTCCACGCTGCAGGTTTTTCTTGGGAAAATTTGCAGGAACAGGCCCGACAACTGGCCCAAGCCCCGCATGCAGAGCAGCGCCTCGCCCTCCCCACTCCACTCGCCCAGCTGAGTTATGACGCATGGCGGGACATCCGCTTCCGCCCGGAAGAAAGTCTGTGGCGCAACGCCAAGCTCCCCTTTGAAATCCAATTCTTCCACCCCGGCATGCTCTACGACCGCGCGGTGGACGTCTTTATCCTGAGAGCCGACAACGCCACCCTTGTCCCCTTCCGGCCGGAGGCATTCGACTACGGAAAAACCGGCCTCGTCCCAACGAGCTTCCCTGAGCTCGCCTACGCTGGATTTCGCGTGCACACCCCCATCAACACCAAAAACTACAAAGACGAATTCCTCGTCTTTCTCGGGGCGAGCTATTTCCGGGCCGTGGCCCGAGGGCAGCACTACGGCATCTCGGCGCGGGGGTTAGCCATCGACACCGCAGAGCCGTCCGGGGAAGAGTTCCCCTTCTTCCGCACCTTCTGGATCCAAGAGCCAAAGAAAAAAGATAAATCCATCACCATCTTTGCCCTGCTGGACAGCCCGAGGACGACCGGCGCCTACCGGTTTGTGGCCACTCCAGGCGCCGAGACCGTCATCGATGTGGACGCCGTCCTCTACCCGCGCGCCACGCTCACCCATGTGGGCCTCGCCCCCCTGACCAGCATGTTCATCTTTGGGGAAAACACCTGGCCGCGCACCTTCGACGACTTCCGGCCCGAGGTGCACGACTCCGACGGACTCGCCATCCATCTGGCCAACGGCGAATGGATCTGGCGCCCCCTGCGCAACCCCGCCAATCTTACGGTCAACGTCTTCGAAGCCCCGGGGCTGCGGGGCTTCGGCCTGCTGCAACGGGATACCCTTTTTGACCATTACCAGGACTTGGAAGCGTTCTACCACAAACGCCCCAGTGTCTGGATCGAACCCAAGGGCGATTGGGGCCCTGGGGAAGTCCGGCTGGTGCAGATCCCCTCGCCTGAAGAAATTCACGACAACATCGTTGCCTACTGGAAACCTGCCTCCCCCGCGGAAGCGGGCAAACCGCTTGCATTTTCCTACCGCATGCGCTGGTGCGACGCCCAGGCGGTGCTGCCGCCGCTCGCCGCAGTCACGGCCACGCGCACCGGCCAAGGACGGACCAAAGGGAGCCGGATGTTTGCCCTGGATTTTGCCGGCCCGGTCCTCCAGGCGCTCCCCGCCGATGCCGTGCTCGACGCCTCCATCTGGGTGGGCGAGGGCGGTCGGGTCACCGACAAGCACATCACGCGGAACCCCGAAACCGGAGGCTTTCGCGTGGTGTTTGAAGTCACCACGGACAAAGACTCCCCCCTTGCCCGCATGCTGCCCGACAAACAGCCCGACACCGAAATGCGCGTCATCCTCCTACACGGCATCACGCCCATTTCGGAAACCTGGAGCTACGCCTGCAAGCTATGACCACAGCGGAAGCCGTGCTCGAGGCCGCAGGCCGGCGCCTTTCCGTCTACCTGCGGGCCCTGCCCATCCCCGAGACCCGACGCCATGAGCTCGCCCTGCGCACCTTGCGCCGCCTGACCATGGAACTGCCGCTCCCCGCAGACGAGGCCCAGGCACGGGCCATGGAGCTTTTGCAGGAAATTCTGGTGCGCCATGTGGTGCTGCCGGAGGTGCATCCCGGGCCGAAGCTCGTGCGTCGGCACATGCGGCCAGAGCCCATGGACCGCCGCCCCTGGGTACGATTCGTCCAGCGCTACGGCACCCCTGCATATATCGTCGCCGCCTGGGTGTTCCATTCTGCCTGGACCGACGCCGTGTTTTTGGCCATCATCACCATCATCCTCCATGCCCTGGGCCTGGCGCCCACCCCATAATCCATGGCTACCTTTGCTTCCCGTGAATACCTCCACATGCCGTGGCGCCGCGTGGCTGCCCGGCGGCGCTGGCTGCTCATCCTCCTGGTGGTGCTCCCGGCGATCCTGGCGGCCCGCATCATGGGCACCCTCCTTCCCCACGGCGGAGGCACCGCCCTGGAGGCCGCCATCCTCGTGGTGTACGGGGTGCTCTTCGTGTGGATCTCTTTGGGATTTTGGACCGCCATGGCCGGCTTCTGGACGCTGGTGCGCGGCCACGACCCCTTCGCCGTGACCCGACCGCGGCCCGACGACGCCCCCATCCGCCCCCATGTGCGCACCGCCATACTGTTCCCCATCTGCAACGAAGACACCGTGCGCATCCAGGCGGGCATCCACGCCGTGTGGCGCTCCCTCGAGCGCGCCGATCCCAACCACCGCTTCGACATCCATATCCTCAGCGATTCCAACGACCCCGAACGCTGGGTGCAGGAAGAGGCCATGTGGCGACAGCTCACCACCAGCCTCGACGCCGAGGGCCGCATCTTCTACCGCCGCCGGCGTATCAATTTGAAACGCAAAAGCGGCAATGTGGCGGATTTTTGCCGTCGCTACGGCGCCCACTACACCTACATGGTGGTCTTCGATGCCGATTCCGTGATGACCGGAAGCACCCTCGTGGAACTGGTGCGCATCATGGAGCGCCGCCGCACCATCGGCATCCTCCAAACCGCTCCGGCATGTACAGGCCGGGAAACCCTCATCGCCCGCGCCCAACAATTCGCCAACCGGCTCTACGGCCCCATGTACGTAGCGGGCCTGCACCATTGGTTCTTGGGAGACGCCCAGTTCTGGGGGCATAACGCCATCATCCGCGTGGCCCCGTTCATGCGCCATTGCGCCCTGCCACGGCTCCCCGGCAAGCCGCCCTTGGGCGGCGACATCATGTCCCATGACTTCGTGGAATCGGCCCTCATGCGCCGCGCGGGCTACGCCGTCTGGCTGGCCTACGACCTGGAAGGCTCCTACGAAGAGGTCCCGCCCAATCTGCTCAACGAGCTCAAACGCGACCGCCGCTGGTGCCAGGGGAATCTCCAGCATCTGCGCCTGGTGTTCACCCGCGGCATCTTTCCCGGGCACCGCGCGCTGTTTCTCAATGGCGTCATGAGCTACGGCTCGGCGCTGCTCTGGTTTCTGCTCCTTGCCCTGTCCACCGCCGAGGCCGTGGTGGAGGCGGTGCGCACTCCCATCTATTTTCCCACCTCCACCAAGACGCTCTTCCCGTCCTGGCCGGTGTGGGACCCCTGGCCCGCCCTCATCCTCCTTGGCGCCACCGCCGCCGTGCTCTTCCTACCCAAAGTCTGCGCCCTGCTCTTGGCCGTGATCCAAGGCCGCCGCCGACTGTTCGGTGGATTTTTCGCCCTGACGGCCAGTGTCGTAGCCGAAGTGGTGCTCTCCACCCTCCTGGCACCCATCCGCATGCTCTTTCACAGCAAATTCGTCTTCCTCACCCTCCTTGGCCGGGGCATCGGCTGGGGCACCCAACAGCGCGACGACCAAGGCACCCCCTTCCTCGACGCCCTCCGCTTCCACGGCGGGGGCACCCTCCTGGCGCTTCTCTGGGGGGGGAGCATGCTCGTCCTCAATCCCCCGTTCTTTTGGTGGATCTCACCCCTCGTGTTTTCCCTCGTGCTCTCCATCCCGGTGTCCATGGTCTCGAGCCGGGCCGAGGCCGGGCGCCTACTCCGCCGCCTGCGCATCTTCTGCACCCCGGAAGAAGTCCAGCTTCCCCAAGAGTACCAAGACATCGAGAGCTATCTGGAGGAAGCGGCAAGTCAGCGCCCCCGGCTGGGCATAAGTCCGGAGGCCGGATTCGTGCGCGCAGTGGCAGACCCGGAGATCAACCTGCTGCACCGGGCCTTACTGCGCGCCCCCCGCACCCTTGCCCCGAGCATCGCCGCCCGCCGCGACGCGTTGGTGGAGCGCGCCCTCACGCAAGGTCCCAGATCACTCTCCCCGGCGGAGCGTGAAGAACTGCTCTTCGACCCCGAGCGCATGCTCATCCTCCACCAACGCCTCTGGCGTCTGCCGGAAACCGTGCTCCGGCACCAATGGGGAGTCCATCTGGATGGCTAAAGAGGGCCGCGCACCCCAAGCACATGGGCAAGACAGCCCACAGGGCCGCAGTCCTGCCAGGTCACGGCCCCGCCGCGCACATCCAGACACCATGCAGAAGTAAAACTGCGCCGATCCGCAGTCCACAGCCACGCCACGTGAGGCAGCGCCGGCCACATGGGGCAGTGGCTCTGTCCAAGAAGGCGCGCCCCTTCCTCCACCGTGGGAAGCCGCCAGCCGTCTTCGGCCGCAAACTGGCGCGCATCTTCCCAGGTCATGGCCCACGGGGAAACCCGGGGTTGCCAAAGAAGACCTGTCTCCGCGTCCCACAAACCATCGTCTTTGTGCGTCAGCGAGGCCGGCGCACTTTGGGGTCTTCCCAAGGCATCGAGAAACCCAAAGGGCTGCCGGGGCCGCACCCCGGTGCGGATGGGGACGTGGCGTACCGTCGCAGACTGGGCGCCTTGCGCCGGAGTCTCCAAAGCACACGCAGCCTCCTGTTGGGTGCGCCACACCGCCTCCAGCGCCGCCACCGCCTCGTCCATCTGCCCGGCAGAAGCAAAACGCCGCCGTGGATCCACCGCCAAGGCAGTGGCGAAAAACTGCTGCCACGGCGCGGTGAAGAGCGGGTGCGGGTGCATGCGCCCCGGCCCGTCCGGGAGGTGGCCGCTCACCATACGGTGCACGAGCACCCCCACGGCGTAGAGATCCGCCGCGGGGCCGACAGCGCCAGGGGTATCCTCCTGCTCCGGGGCCGCATAAAAGGGGGTGCCCACCTGCAATTGGGGCGGGACCAGTTCGCCGTGCCCCGGCCGCAAGACCAAGCCCAAATCGATGAGGCGCACGTCCCCATCCTCGGTCAAAAGGATATTGGCGGGCTGCACGTCCCGATGCACGAGCCCCTGTGCGTGCAGCATCCCCAACACCTCCAAGACCTGCCGCGCCACCCGTAGGGCCCACGCAGGCTCCACGGTGCGGCACGGGCCGTCTGCAGCCAAGGGTTCCCCCAAGACCAAGCCCAAGTGGACGCAACGATATTCGATGAGCAGGTACGGCCAGCCCTGGTGCTCCCCCACATCATACACCATGGCCAAGTACCGGTGGCGCAAGCGGCCAAAGAGTTCGGCCTCCGCGGCGAAACGCCGCCGCACCTCCGCTTCGCCCCAAAGGTCGAGCAAAAGGGGCCGGGGACGCAGCCACTTGAGGGCCATGGGAAAGCCCAAGCGCGGGTGGAGCACCCGGTAGACCACCGCCGTGCCTCCACGCCCCAAAAGGCCGACAATGGGATAGGGACCGATGGTTCTCATAACAGCCGCCGGGCGTAGGCCTCCGGAAGCCCCCGAGCCCGAATCTTGGCCGCGGTACGCTGGGCTGGATACGGTACCGCCCGCACCTGGATCTGGGACGCCTCCACGTGCCAGAGCACATACTTGGCATCCCGGGTCATATCCCGGGGCTGCCCCACACTGCCCACATTGATCAAAGATGGAGACTTGAGACGTATCACCGCGCCCGGCGCAAGCGGATGCCGGACCACCTCGCGGCCGGACACCGCTACCCAGGCCAGATCATGCGTGTGGCCGACGAAGGTGAGTGACCTTCGGGCCGCCCACGCCGCCACCCGATCGTCGTCCACGTCGTGCAGATAGGTAAACACGTCTTCCGGCGGAAATCCGTGTACGCCGCAGGCGCCCTGAAACTCGAGGCTGCGGGGAAGCCCTTCCAGATAGGCCCGCGAGGCCTCGGAAAGCAGACCCGCCACCACCGGCAGGGTGAGGCGGGCTTGGGGATGAAAATGCATGGCCGATGCCGGACACACCACGGCCTGATCATGATTGCCGCGGCAGCAGGTGACCTGATGCTCCTGGACAAAGCGCACCACGGCCTCGGGGTCCGGGCCGTAGCCCACCAGATCCCCCAAACAGACCACCTGATCCGCGCCGCAGGCGGCAAGGTCCGCCCAGACGGCCTGCAGGGCCTCCAGATTGGCGTGGACGTCCGCAAGCACGGCGATGCGCACGGCTACCTCCGCCAACGGGCCCAAGCCGCCCGCAACCCCTCCCACGCCAATCGCGCCAGACGCACCAGGTACACGCCCACACACACCACCAGGGCGGCATTCACCCGGGCAGCCGCCCCGGCGGATTGATGAAAATACTCTTTGGCCTGCTGGTAGCGCCGTTCGGTATCCGCTTCCTCCAAACGGGGAATCATGGGCAAATGCTGATCGTGGTCTTTCATAGGGATCTCCGTGTCAGGCGGCGAATTTCCCGGCGCAGTTGCGCCGCTGCTGCCGCGTCCGCAGCCCCGCCATAGCGCAAGACCTCATAGCGGCCAAGGAGTTCCACCACCCAGGGGGCCGCCGCCGGAAGCTCCGCCTCCACCCGGCGTCTCAGGGAGCGCGGGCCCTCCCACGCCGGACAATGCATCCCCTGACGGCCAAGCCAGCGGCGCACATCGGCATACGCTGCGGCAAGCTCATCAGGGCAGGGCCGCCGACGCCACCGCCAAGCCGAGTACATCCCCAAAATCAGAACGAGCGCCGCCGCCACCACCGACAGCCGCTTCCCCAACGCTGCAGCGAGCCGCCGCTGACGCTCGGCCGTGAAATCGAGCACCCAATGGCTCCAGGTGTGGTCCGCCGCATCCCAGAGGGTGCGCAACCAGTGCCCCCCCCACGACTCCATGCGTGGGGCAACCGCCCCCACGCCTTCTGCAAGGCCGTGCCGGGCGCGCTCCGGCGCCACCGCAAGGGTGGGGTCCAGGCGCTGCCAGCCGTACGCTGGGTCCAGCACCGCCTCCACCCAGGCATGGGCATCGGACTGACGCACAGTGATATGTCCGGTCACCGCATTGACCTCGCCGCCCAGGTATCCGGCAACCACTCGCGCCGGGATGCGCGCGGCACGCAGCATCACCGCCAGGGCTGCAGCGTAGTGCTCACAAAAGCCCTCGCGAGTCCCCAACACGAACCCGTCCACCGGGTCGCCCGCAGCAGCCACGGGATCCAGGGTGTAGCGAAAGCCGCCATGGGCAAAGAAGGCCAAGGCGGCTTTCGCCACGGCCTCAGGGCCGCCCTGCCACGTGGCCACAAGCCGGCGGGTGCGTGGGGCAAGCCCAGAAGGCAGAGACGTCCAGGCAGGATCCCCGTCCCAAGGCGGCGGCACCGAGCTACTCTGCCACCCATAGACGATCCGGTCGCGCACCGGGCGCGGCCAGCGTACCCGCCCCCATTGATCCAGCCGGGCCCCCGGGGGCGCTGCAACCGGCACGTCCAGGGCGATGAGCCAGGGCAATTGGTGCGGCTCCAAGGTGATGCGTCCCTGCCAGCGGGCAGCAGGCGCGTCCTGCCACAGGGCCGGGCTGCGGCGCTGGCGCCACACCCCACCGGCATCCACGCTGTCGAGCACGACGGCCCGCCAATACCAATCGGTTCGAGGCGGGGTTTCCCCGTCCATGGCCACCCGCAGGGCCACTTCCGAGGATTGGGCGAGGCGACCGATACTTCCGGGCTGGACCGTCTCCGCAAGCCCGGTGCCCCCCTGCGGGGCACGGCCCACCGGCAGTCCCACCACCCCTGCGGACAACCTGGGCATGGCTACAAAGGCCACAAGCGCCAAAGGAAGGGCTTGCAGCACCACCAAGACGCCGACGCGCAGGTCCTCACGCCAGGGACGGCGCGCCGTCATACTGCCAAGGGCCGCCGTGGAGAGCACGACGCTTGCCAGCATATAGACGGCCGCCGCCAAATGTTGGGCAAAAAGCACGTGGGTGGCGGCCAAAACGTACGCCACCAACACCACGAGCACCATGTCCCGCCGGCTCCGGGCCTCCAGCACCTTAAGGCCCGCGGCCAGACACAAAAGCTCCGTACCCGCATCCAGGGCAAAGGTACGGCCATGAGTGGCCACCACGGCGGCCATGGCCGCACCGGCAAGCATCCAACGAACGATGCGGGGAGGCTGCGGAAGGCGGCCGCGTTCCACCGCCATGCGCCACAGGAGGGCGGCTGCCAGCGCCATGGAGACCCACAGCGGCTGCCACAGCACATGGGGGCCGTAGGCTCCGGCCACGGCCCCCAAGATCCAGACAGGCGCAAACGCCATGGGACTTCTACGGATGAAAGGCTACTTCTTGATCTTCGGCTCGGTCACCGTGGGCATGAAGTGCGGAGTCACCACCACCTCGTCCGAGGCGGCCGATGCGCCGCGATTCTGCTCCACGACCTCCACCGAGGCAAAGAGCGGTATTGCCACATCTCCCACCTCGGTCTCCCGGTCTGCCATGAGGATCTCCACATTGCCCAACACGGCGGGAATGTTGCCGTTCATGAACGCTTCGTTGACCTGCGTCACCTCACCGATGGCCCCCAGGCGGTACCATCCCTCACCGGCCTCCGGCTGCGCCTTGAACAGCGCCACATAGGTGGGCAGTCCCAGGGACTGGACGGGCAAGGCCACATACACCCGCTGCTGGCTGCCCGCCATATAGCCGTCCGTCTCCAGGCCCACCACGCGACCTGCCGCTGCCGCACCAACATCGAGCACCAAACGACCTTGAAAGGACTGCACAAAGTCCCCAGTAGCCTCTTCCGGCGCGACAGTCAGGGCGCCCTTTTGGCTGTAGGTTTCCATCTCGCCCAGGGTATTGGCGGAAGGCGTAATGGGCAGCACCATGCGCCGCATCAAGAAGTCCGTGGCAAGCTTGGCAATGACCGTCTGCCGCCCCCGACGCCAGATTTCGGCATCGCGGTCCACCACTCCCCGCAGTTCCTGCGGACTGATACGCACCGTCACCTGCGCGGATTCTTCATGCCGCAAATCCGGCGTCATCCAGGACGAGGCCGCGGGCGACACACCGTCCGCGCCCTGCATGGGAGCCGAAGAGCAGGCCGCCAGCAGCGCCGCCAGACACAATCCAAGAATCTTTCCCATCCGCATGGGTTCCCCCGTTGGTTTTGTGGTTGCCCCCCGTAGGGTTGCTCGGTATGGTCTCCACATCAATCCTCAATAAAATATTGCTTGCTGTGCCCCAACAGGCCGGGAAGCGTCAACCATTCTCCCGATCATGCACCACACCCTGTCTCTCGAATCCACGATCTATACCCCTTCGCAAATGCAGCTGCCAGACGCCCCGCAACTGGCCCTGGCAGGGCGCTCCAACGTCGGCAAGTCGAGCCTCGTCAATGCCCTGGCCGGACGACGGACACTGGCGAAAACCAGCAGCACCCCGGGAAAGACCCGGAGCATCAACCTCTACCGTGTCACTCCGGGGGACTTCTATCTCGCGGACCTGCCCGGATACGGCTATGCCCGCGCCTCCCACGCCGACCGCGATGCCTGGGCGCGCCTCATCCACGCCTACCTCACGGACAACCCCCACTTGCGCGCCCTGGTGGTGCTCCTCGACAGCCGCCTTGCCCCGCAGCAACTGGACATGGACCTGGTAGCCTACGCCCAAGAACACCATATCCCCCTCCTTCCCGTACTCACCAAGGCGGACAAGACGTCTCTCAAAGAGCGCGCTCAGGTTGCACGGCGCTGGGCGGACATTCTCGGCAGGCCAGAACCGCCCCTTGCCGTGTCCAGCCGCACCGGCCTTGGCGTGGCCCAACTGTGGCAGCGTCTGCGGCGGTACGCCCTCCCCGAGGAGGCCGCCGACAACACCCTTGACGCCCCCAAGTGAGGATGCCACGAAGCCCCAACGTTCAATCACTCTCATTCAAGGAGATCATCGATGTTCGACATGTTCACCGAACGCCTGACCAACATCCACATCCACCAGGGCATCGTCCGCATGGAATTCGCCCGGTTGGGCAGCGTCAATCCCGAGACCAAAGAATACACCCTGGAGCCGGGATTTCGCATCGCCATCCCGCTGGACGCCTTTCTCCACGCCGCGGACCGCATGCACGCGGTCAAGGAAGACATCGTGGCCAAGGTGCGGGAACAGGCCATGCAGAACCAAGGGGCCCAGGTATAGCGGCTCCCGTGGGGCGCCGCTGGGCGCCCCTTTTTCCCCATGCGTCCACGAACATCCCGAAAAACATCAAAAAATTCGGCTGTCCACCGTCACCGGGGCACCGGCGTCCCACAAATTTCTTCAGATTTCTTCCTTGACCCGAACACCCCCACAAGCTAACAGAGATCGGTTTGACCGCAATCCATTCCTGGAGGTTTCCCATGGCCGTGTACGTGGCAGAACACCCGCTCATCAAACACAAACTGGGGCTGCTTCGCAAACAGGACATCAGCACCAAGAATTTTCGCGAGCTCGCCTCCGAGGTCGCGCGGCTGCTCACCTACGAGGCCACCAAGGACTTCCAGACGGAAAAACGCATCATCCAGGGATGGGCAGGCCCGGTGGAGGTGGATGTCATCAAGGGCAAGAAGGTCACGGTAGTGCCCATCCTGCGTGCGGGGCTCGGCATGCTCGACGGGGTGCTCGATCTCATCCCCGGGGCCAAGGTGAGCGTGGTGGGCTTCTACCGCAACGAAGCCACCCTGGAGCCCGTGGAATACTACGTGAAACTGGCCAAGAACATCCATGACCGCATGGCCATCATCCTCGACCCCATGCTCGCCACCGGCGGCACCCTGGACGCCACCATCCGCTGCCTCAAAAAGGCAGGGTGCACCAGTATCCGCGGCCTCTTCTTGGTGGCCGCGCCGGAAGGCATCGCCCGCATCACCCAAAACCATCCGGACGTGGACATCTACGTGGCCGCCGTCGACCAACGCCTCAACGAGCACGGCTACATCCTCCCCGGCCTTGGCGACGCCGGTGACAAGATTTTCGGCACCAAGTAATCCAAGCCGCCTGGAGGCGGCTTTTTTGTTCCACCCTCAACCCTGTGAGGTTCCATCATGACAACCGGCAGCACGGACTATTCCTTTCGGTTCCAGGATTGCCTCCTGGGGGCCCAAATGCTCTTCGTGGCATTCGGCGCCCTGGTCCTTGCCCCGCTCTTGACCGGCCTTGATCCCAACGTGGCGCTCTTCACCGCCGGGGCCGGCACCCTGCTCTTCCAGGTCATCACCAAAGGAAAGGTCCCGGTATTTCTGGCGTCTTCCTTTGCCTTCATCGCGCCCATCATCTACGGGGCGCAGACCTGGGGCATCCCCCAGACTTTGAGCGGCCTTGCGGCCGCAGGGTTGGTCTACGTCCTTCTCGCCGGCCTCATCCGCTGGCGCGGGGTCGGCGTGCTGCACCGGCTGCTGCCCCCCGTGGTCACCGGGCCGGTGATCATGGTCATCGGTCTCATCCTGGCCAAGGTGGCGGTCTTCATGGCCGTGGGCAAGACCGGCGATGGCAGCGCAGAACTCTTCCCCCGCGCCGACGCCCTCACGGTCTCCATGATATCCCTCGTCGCCACCATCGCCGCATCGCTCCTCGGCCGCGGGATCCTCAAGCTCATCCCCATCCTGGTGGGCATCGTCGCCGGATACACGGTGAGCTTCTTCCTGGGCATGGTGCATTTCGACGCCATCAGCGCCGCACCGTGGTTTGCGATCCCCAATTTCACTTTTCCGCAATGGAATTGGGAGGCCGTGCTCTTCATCGTGCCTGTGGCCATTGCCCCGGCCATCGAACATTTCGGCGACATCCTGGCCATCAGCTCGGTGACGGGGAAAAACTTTCTCAAAGACCCCGGCGTGCATCGCACCATGCTTGGCGACGGCCTGGCCACCACCCTGGCATCCTGCCTGGGGGGGCCGCCCAATACCACCTACTCCGAGGTCACCGGCGCCGTAGCCCTGACCCGCGCCTTCAACCCAGCCATCATGACCTGGGCCGCCATCACCGCCATCCTGCTCGCCTTTGTGGGAAAACTCGGTGCGTGCCTGCAGAGCATCCCGGCACCGGTCATGGGCGGCATCATGATCCTGCTTTTCGGCGCCATCACCGTGGTGGGCATCAACACCCTGGTGCGGGCTGGTGAAGACCTCATGCAGGCCCGCAACCTCGCCATCGTGGCGGTGATCCTCGTCTTCGGCATCGGCGGCATGAGTTTTGGCATCAGCGAGGTGACCATCAGCGGCATCGGCCTGGCCGGCATCACCGGCGTCGTCCTCAATCTCATCCTCCCCAACCCCAAAGAGTAATCCCACGCCCATGCCTCCTGCCCTGCGTACGGGATTCACCACCGGCAGCGCAGCAGCGGCCGCGGCCAAAGCCGCGGCCCTGGTCTTGCTGGAAGAGGCGTCCCCCACCGAGGTGGACGTCCCCTTGCCTGCGGGCGGAAGGCTGCGCATCCCCGTGGCGCGCCTCCTGCGCACTGCAGACACTGCGGAAGCCGTGGTCATCAAAGACGCCGGGGACGACCCGGACGCCACCCACGGGGCCCGCATCCACGCCCAGCTCACCTGGGACCCCACAGGCACCGAGGTGGTCATCCACGGCGGACCTGGAGTGGGGCGCGTCACCCGTCCGGGCCTCGTGCTCCCTGTGGGCGAGGCGGCCATCAACCCCGCTCCCCGGGGTCAAATCGCCGCAGCGGTGCGCGAAGTACTCCCCCACGGCGGGGTGCACGTGACCATCAGCGTGGAAAACGGCGAAGCCATAGCCCAAAAGACTATGAACCCGCGCCTCGGCATCCTGGGCGGCATTTCCATCCTCGGCACCCGCGGCACGGTCAAACCCTTCAGCCACGGCGCCTGGCGGGCCACCATCCGCGCCGAACTCGCCGTGGCCCGGGCTGCAGGAGCAAAGCAGGTGCTCTATGCCACCGGCGGCAGATCCGAACGGTTTTTCCGCGCCCACTTCCCGGCACCTGCGTCCGCCGTGCAGGTGGCCGACCACGTGGCCTTCGCCCTGCGCGAAGCTGCCCGCCAGGGATTCACCCACGTGCACTGGGCGCTTTTTCTGGGAAAGCTCCTCAAGCAGGCCCAAGGTATGCCGTGCACCCATGCCCGCTTCGGAGCCGTCGACCTTGGCCTTCTTGCCCGCCTTGCCCGCGAGCGCGGCATCAATCTGCCGCTTTCCTCCGCCCCCACGGCCCTGGCAGCTTCCGACATGCTCCGCGGCCATGCCCACGCCCCGGAGCTCTACCGCGCCCTCATGGTCCAAGCCGCCCGCCACGCCCGCGATTTTGCCCGTGCGCCCCTGGAGCTGACCTACAGCCTCTTTGCCCTGGACGGGACCCTCCTTTGCCAATGGAGCACGCCATGATCCATATCCTCGGCACATTTCCCGGAAAGACGCTGCCCGCCCACGAGGCGGAACTTCTTGCCGCAGCCGCACACGTGGCAGGGGCCCCGGCCATCCTGGACGCCCTGGGCGTCCCCAAGGAAAAACGCCTGCCCATGGGCCGGGACATGGCGGCCCTGGGACACCGAATGCGGGAGCTCGACACCCAAGGCCAGTCCGTCGCCGTACTCGCCAACGGCGATCCCCTGTTCTTCGGCCTCGGCGCCTCCCTGCTTCCTCATCTTTGCGGATGCCCCACCGCCGTGCACCCTGCGCCTTCCTGCCTGCAGCTTTTGGCCGCCGCCCTGAAGCGCCCCTGGTGGAAGTGGCGTGTCACCAGTCTCCACGGCAAAGACGACCCCTTCGCCCTCCTGGCAAGCCTCACCCACGCCCAGGAGACCTTCGTCCTCACCGACCCCAAGCACGATCCCGCATGGATCGGGACGCTCCTTGCCGAACGCGGCGCAGACGAGTCCTTCGTGCTCCACGTGGGGGAATGCCTGGGCCTTGCCGAGGAACGCATCCAGCATCTTTCTCCAGCCGCGGCGGCGCACGCCGCCTTCCAGCAGCCCAACGTGGTGCTCGCGGAGCGCCTCGGCCCAGGGCCAGCGCCCAACGTGGACCACGTGCCCCTCAGCCACGACGGCACCATCTCCAAGACCGCCACCCGCGCCCTGGCCATGGCCCTGCTCGCCCCAGGGCCGGAGGCCGTGTTCTGGGACGCAGGTGCCGGCGCCGGCACCATGGCCCTGGAAGCCGCGGCGCGCATCTCCCACGGCATGGTCTTCGCCCTGGAGCACTCCCCGCGGCGCTTGGCAGCCATCCACACCAACCGCATCCACGCCCGCGCGTGGATGGTGGAGATCGTCTCCGGCCCCATGGCCCAGACTGCGCCCACCCTGCCGCGTCCCAGTCACATCTTCTGGGGCGGCGGCATGCATCCCCAAAACCTCGAGGTCTTGAGTCGCTGTCTTTGTCCCGGCGGCCGCATGGTGGCGAGTTTCGTACGCCTGGAGGTCCTCCACATGCTTGAAGAACACGCTCCACGCCTGGGCCTTGGCCTGTGCATCCACCACCTCCAGCATTGCCAGGCCGAACCCCTGGCAGGCGGCACGCGGCTGGTGCCCGCCAACCCCGTCTTTCTCGCCCTCATGGAGAAGCCCGCATGACCGACCGTACCCCTTCCCGCGGCAAGGTGATCTTCGTGGGCGCCGGTCCCGGGGCCCCGGATCTCATCACCGTGCGCGGCCAGCGTATCATCGCCCAGGCAGACCTCATCGTGTACGCCGGATCCTTGGTGCCGCGCGCCGTGCTCGCAGGGGCCAGGCCCGAAGCGCGTCTGGTGGACTCCGCCCCCCTCACCCTCAAGGAAACCCACCGGATCATGGCCGAGGCCGCCCACGCCGGCCTCATGGTTGCCCGGGTGCACACCGGCGACCCCAGTCTCTATGGCACGGTGCCGGAACAGGCCCGCCTGCTGGACGCCGAAGGCATCCCCTGGGAGGTGGTGCCCGGGGTCTCCGCGGCCTTTGCCGCCGCAGCCGCGGCCAAGGTCTCCTTCACCCTGCCCGAAGGCCCGCAAAGCCTCATCCTCACCCGCCTGCCCGGCCGCACCCCCGTGCCTGCGGAAGAAGACCTGACGTTGCTTGCCCGCTCCCGGGCGGCCATGGCCGTCTACCTCTCCGCCCCCAAGGCCGAAAAACTGGCGCAAAAGCTCAGCCGCGCCGGACTTCCTCCGGAAACCCCCGTGGTGGTGGCGGCCCGCGTGGGACACCCGGAAGAAGAGATCCGCCACACCACACTCCACGACCTTGCGGCCGACGCTCGCGGTCTCACCCGCCAGGCCGTCTTCTTGGTGCTCCCGGGACACGAAGTCCCACACCCGGCCTCCAGGCTTTACGACCCCACCTTTGCCCACGGATTTCGGAGAGGCGCCGCCGGGAAGCCGCCCTCGCCGGTAGCCATCTATACCTTTTGCCCGCAAGGGATGCAGATCGCCCAACGCTTGAGCGCGGCGCTTCCCGCCACCATCTTCGCCCCCAGCCGCCTGGCGGGCCACGGAATGCAGCACATCACGCGCCTGGCCGAAACCATGGCGCACACCTGGAACGCCTTTGCCGGGCATGTCTTCGTAGGCGCCGCAGGCATTGCCGTGCGCGCCGTCGCCCCCCATCTGCGCGGCAAGACCCAAGACCCGGCGGTGGTGGTCTGCGACGTATCCGGCCGCTTCGTGGTCAGCCTCGTCAGCGGCCATCTGGGCGGGGCCAACGCCCTGGCCTCGGTGGCGGCCCGAATCCTGGGGGCAACGGAAGTCATCACCACCGCTTCGGAAACCACCGGCACCCCGGCCCTGGACCTTCTCGCCCGCGCCAGCGGCCTTGCCATCGGCAACCCCGAAGCCCTGGCCCGGTTGCAAGGAGCTTGGCTGGAAGGCGAGCGCCTTGCCCTGTGGGACCCTGCAGGGTGGCTGAGGCTTCCCGAAAACGCCCGTTCGTTGGTCATCCCGGCAGACGCCCCGGAGGCTGCGGCCATCTGGGTGGGGCCGGAGACCACCGCTGCCTCGGCCCTGCGCCTGCATCCCCCATGCCTGGCCATCGGCGTGGGGTGCCGCCGCGGTGTGCCCGGAAGCCACATCCTCACAGCCATCAACGCCACTCTCGACGCCCACGGGCTCAGTCCCAAAGCCGCGGCCCTGGTGTGCAGCATCGACGCCAAGACCCAGGAACCGGGGCTGCACGAGGCCGCGCGCAGCCTTGATGTCCCTTTTCGGTGTTTTCCCCCAGACGTCCTTTCCGCCCAGCCCGCGCCCCATCCTTCGGCGCGGGTCTACCAGCACATGGGAGTATCCAGCGTATGCGAAGCTGCAGCCCTTGCCAGTCATCCCCAAGCCGAACTCCGCATCCCCAAGACCATCCACGGCCCGGTGACGGTGGCCGTGGCCCAGCTCCCCTGTGGGTGGTGGGACTCGGACCTGGAGACGCAAGCCTTCTGCCCCCCCTCGCCCGAGACGCCCTGAGCCGGGCCCAGGCCGTCGTGGGCTACGGCACCTATCTGGATCTCGTGCCACCGGAACTCCTTGAGGGCAAAACCATCGTCGAGACTCCCATGCGTCAGGAGCGTGCCCGGGCAGAGGCCGCGGTGGATCACGCCCAGCACGGCACGGCCACGGCCGTGGTCTCCTCGGGGGATGCCGGCATCTACGGCATGGCCGGGCTCATCCTGGAGACCATGGAGCGCCGCGGCTGCCATGAGCAGATCCCCTGGGAGGTGATCCCCGGCATCCCTGCCTTGGCCGCAGCCGCAGCCCGGTTGGGGGCGCCACTCACCCACGACTTTGCCGTCATCTCCCTTTCGGACTTGCTTACCCCGGAGGAGACCATCCGCCGCCGTCTTCTCGCCGCGGCCCAGGGGGACTTCGTCACCGTGCTCTACAACCCCTGCTCCACCCGGCGCACCACCTTGCTGCCCGAAGCCCTGCGCATCCTCGCCGCCCACCGTCCGCAAACCACTCCGGTGGGATTCGTGCGCAACGCCTACCGGCACGGGGAAACCATGTGGACCTCCACCATCGCCCACGCCACCGCCCACGGCGTGGACATGCGCACCATCGTGCTGGTGGGAAGCTCCTCCTCGCGCATGGTCGGCCCACGCATCCTGACCCCCCGGGGCTACTACCCGGCCGCATCCCCGCGTGAAAAAATTCCTGTTGACAGCCGTGACGGGGCTCTATAGAGACCGACCTCCGTTGAGCGGGAGTAACTCAGTGGTAGAGTGCAACCTTGCCAAGGTTGAAGTCGCGGGTTCAAATCCCGTTTCCCGCTCCACATCAAGGCGGCATAGCCAAGTGGTAAGGCAGAGGTCTGCAAAACCTCCATTCTCCAGTTCAAATCTGGATGCCGCCTCCACGCCGAGCGGGAGTAACTCAGTGGTAGAGTGCAACCTTGCCAAGGTTGAAGTCGCGGGTTCAAATCCCGTTTCCCGCTCCACATAAAAAACTGGAGGCCAGCATTGCTGGCCTTTTTTGTCTCCTCCAACCAAAGTAGACTCATATGATCCAGCTTCAACCCTGCCCCAAAGGCTTCACCGCCGATCTGGACAAGACCCGCGACCCGGCCCAGACCGTGGCCGAAGCTCGCGCCGCCCTTGCCCAAAGCGGCATGGACGTTCTCGCCGAAACCCGCCGCGTGGACACCGGACGCTTGGGGATCCCGGTGTACATGTCCGTCTGCGGCGAACATGCCCGAAAGATCATGCCCACCCGCAAGCAAATGGGTAAAGGCTCCTCGCCGGCGCAGGCCGAAGCCTCGGCCCTCATGGAGCTCGTGGAACGCTTCAGCTTCTTCAGTTTCTGGGAAGACGCGGACTTGCCCAGCCTCACCTGGTCCGAAGCCGAAGCCCGCTTCGGCACCGACCTCATCCCCGTGGAATGGATCCTCCACTCCGTGGCCGACCCGGCCACGAAACAGGCCGCCCGCACCGCCTTGGACCTGGTGCCGTGGCGCTTTGCCGAGGCAACGGACCTCGCCGGCGAACGCCCGCTGTGGGTGCCCATCGCCTGGTTCAAGAAGCTCAATGAATTCAACGGGTCCTGCGCGGGGAACTCCATGGAGGAGGCGCTGCTGCAGGGGGTGTGTGAACTCGTGGAGCGCCACGTGTGCTGCCTATGGGACCGCACCCGCCCGCAAACCCCCACCATCGCCCCCCAAAGCGCCAAGGACCCGGTCCTGCGGGAACTGCTCGCCAAGTTCGCCGCCGCCGGAGTGCGGGTCTGGCTCAAGGATTTTTCCCTGGGCATGCCCGTGCCCACCGTGGCGGCCCTGGCCTACGATCCGGCAACCTTTCCACTCCAAAGCGAAATCGTCTTTACCGCAGGCACCGCCAGCTCCCCGGAGAAGGCCGCCATCCGGGCGCTCACGGAAGTGGCGCAGCTGGCGGGGGATTTCATCACCGAAAGCAACTACGAGGCCTCGGGGCTGCCCAAATTTCTCCGCATGGAGGACACCGCCTGGGTGGAAGAAGGTCCCGAAGTCCCCATCCAAAGCCTCCCCAGCATCACGTGCGACGACATCACCGAGGAACTGCGCGCCGTGGCGCGCGGGCTCGCCCAATTAGGCCATCCGCCCTTGGCAGTGGCCACCACCCACCCGCGCCTGGGGATCCCCACGGCCTATACCTTTGCCCCGGGACTGCTTTTTCGCGAGCGTACCCCCCGGGCGTCAGTGGGGCTTTTCGTAGGCCGCATCCTGGCCGAAGAAATGGAGCCCGAAACCGCCACCGCCGGACTTCAGACCTTGGAGTCCTTGTGGCCGGATGCGTCGTACCTGCCCTTTTTCTGCGGCCTCGTGGCCCTGCGGGAAGGAGATCTGCCGCGGGCTGCCCAGCTCTTCGCCCAGGCCGAACCCCTGCAGGAAGACGCCGACGACCGGGGCCTTGCCGCCTTCTACCAGGCGTACGCCCTCACCCAGGAAGGGCGCTGGAGCGAGGCCATCCCCATCTTGGACCGGGCCATCGACGCGTGCCCCGAAGTCAAGGAATACTACAATCTGCGCGGTGTGGCCTACTTCAAGGAGAGTCAGTACGCGGCGGCAGCGGCCAATTTCGAGCTGGCCTTGGAATTGGACAGCGGTTCGATCATGGACCTGGCCAACCTCGGCGTCTGCCACAAGCTTTTGGGGCACACGGACCTCGCCCGCGACATTCTCACCCGGGCGCTCGCCATCGACCCCAGCCTGGATTTTGCCCGCCAGCACCTCACAGAACTCACCGCAACCACGGAGGCATCATGGACATCACCCGCACCATCGCCCAATTGAAGCAGGAACCCGGGTTCGCCGAGCACGTGGGCATGATCCTCGTGCACAACGGCGTGGTCCGCGCCTGGTCGCGCAAGGACGGCGCGGCCGTCACCCAGGTGGAAGTCCATCCGGACCGCGCCAAGATCGAGGCCATCCGCAAGGAAATCGAGGCCCGGCCCGGCATCTTCCGCGTCGTGGTGGAGGCCAAGGAAGGCGTGCTGCAGGTGGGTGACGACCTGCTCTTTCTCATCGTGGCCGGAGACATCCGGGAAAACGTCAAACCCGCCCTGGCGGAGCTCCTGGACCGCATCAAGGCCGAAGCCATCGCCAAGCGGGAGGTTTGCGCCTAAGACTCCACGAGCACACGGGCCTGCCGCATCCACTGACCCACGAGCACGGCCTCGTCCACCAGCCCGTGCTTGAGGCAGCCCGCCTGGTAGATGCGGCCGCGGCGCACCATTTCCGCGGCCAGAATGCGGCGGTCTTCGGCGCGCTGCGCCCGGGCAAGGGCCCGGCGCAGGCCTTCCAGGCGGAACCGGTCCTGCCCCACGAAAAGGCGGGAGAGCTGGTCCTCGTGGCCGCCGGTCTTGACCACCAAGGCTTGGGGCACAAGCCCCACCGGGGCCACGAGGAGCAGCCGCAGCCACAAGGCGTAGTCTTCGCACGCCGGCAGGTCCTCGTCGAACGGCCCCACCTGCTCCCAGAGGGCGCGGGAAAAGAGCACGCACGACGGGCTGATCAGGCAGAGGGCCACGGCCCGCTCCAAAAACCATCCCGCAGGCTTGGCGTGCTTGCGGCACGGGTTCACCCGGCGGCCGTGGCGGATCCAGATCTCTTCGGTCTGGCAGGCCGAAAACCCCGAGTCCGCCACAAAGCGCATCTGCGCCTCCAATTTGCGCGGCAGCCACAGGTCGTCGGAATCCAAAAGGGCGACCCACGCGCCGGCGCTTGCCTCCACCCCCCGGTTGCGGGCATGGCTCACCCCACGCGGCGGTGTGGCCAGAACGCGCATCCGGGGCTCCTGGGCCGCCAGGTCCTCAAGCACGGCACGGGTGGCGTCGTCGGAACCGTCGTCCACGGCCACGAGTTCCCAATCCTGCCAAGTCTGCGTCCACACGGAGCGCACCGCGCGCTCCACCACCGCGGCACGATTGCGGACCGGAAGAATCACGGAGACCACAGTGCGTATCCTCCATATTGCCAATGTACGCTGGTTCAACGCCACGGTATGGTATGCCATGGAGCTGGCCCGCTTGCAGCAAGCCGCCGGCCACCAGGTGCGCGTGGCGGTCCTCCCCGGAACCCTGGCGGAGGCGGCAGGCGAAAAGCGCGGCCTATCCTTGGTCCGTCTGGACCACAATACCCGCACCCCCTGGGGCATGGCGCGCCTGGCCCGAGCCATCGGCGAACTCACGTCCCGCTTTCGCCCTCAGGTGGTCAATTGCCATCGGGGAGAGCATTTCTGGATGTGGGCCGCCCTGCGCCGTCTGCGCCGGGACTTCGCCCTCATCCGTACCCGCGGCGATCAGCGCCCCCCCAAAAACGACCCCATCAACCGTTGGCTCCACCTGCAGGCGGACGCCGTGATCAGCACCAATTCCGCCACCACCCGGCGCTTTCTCGCCATGGGGCTGCCGCGCGAGCGCATCTTCTGTGTCCTCGGCGGGGTGGACACCGAGACCTTCTTCCCCAACCCCGAAGCCCGAAAGCGTGTACGGGCCAAGCTCGGCTTCACCGAAGACCACCTGGTGCTCGGACTCTTGGGCCGCTTGGATACGGTCAAGGGCCAGCGGGAGATCATCGAGGCCCTCCGGACCCTCCATCACCGCGGTCATCGGCACCTGCGCCTGCTGCTCCTCGGCTTTTCCTCGGCCCTTGCCGAGGCCACGGTTCAGGACTGGATCCGCGCAGCCGATCTGGACGCCGCAATCACCATCACCGGCCGCGTGGAGCCGGTGGCGGAGTACCTCAACGCCGTGGACCTGGCGGTGGTCCCCTCCCTGTGGTCCGAGGCCATCGCCCGCGCCGCCCTGGAATGGATGGCCTGCGGCGTGCCGACCCTGGCGAGCACCGTGGGCGTGCTGCCGGACCTTTTCGCCCCCGAGGCCTTGGCGCCCCCGGGGGACGTGGCGGCCTGGGCGCAGCGCATCGAAAAGGCCATGGACGCGGATTTTCGCCTGCGCCTGCGCGACCTCCAAGACCAACGCCTGCCGGAGCTCACCAGCGAGACGTTCCTTGCGGCCACCATGGAGGTGTACGCGAGGGCCCTCACCCGCGTGGAGCGACCGCGATGAAGCCGCGCATCGCCCTCATGGTACCGCGCCTTGGCCGCTACGGCGGCATGGAAGGCTTCACCTGGCGTCTGGCCGAATACCTGCGCGACGAATATGCCGTCCACGTGCTCTGCATGCAGCAGGACGGCCGCGCCCCGGAAGGGGTGCAGGTGGTGCGTCTGGGCCGGCCCCTTCCGGGACGGGCGGGCAAAATCCTCTGGTTCGCCCTGGCCGCGGAGTGGGCCCGGCGTACCGGCGGATACGCGGCCGCCATGGGCATGGGCGCCACCCTCTTCCAGGACGTGCTGCGCATCAGCGGCGCCCCTACCCGGCGTTTCTGGGAACTCACCGCCCCGGCCTACGGCCACGGATGGCCGCGGCACGCCAAGATGCTGCGCCGCTGGGCCAACCCCGGCCACCTGCTGGCCATGGCCGTGGAGCGGCTCCAGCTTTCCGGCTCCCGCATCCTCGTGGCCAATTCCCACCTGGTGCGCGACCTCATGCGCGAGAGCTTCCCCCAGCTCCAAGACCGCCCCATCCCGGTCATCTACAACGCCCCGGACACCAGCCGCTTTGCCCTGCCCTCGCCGCAAGCGCGCGCCCGCGCCCGCAGCCTCTGGAATATCCCGCCGGGCTGCGTCGCCCTGGGGACCGCGGCCACCAATTTCCGCCTCAAGGGGATCTTTCCCTTGATCGAAAGCCTGCGCCATCTGCCGCAGGCAGTCCACCTCTGGGTAGCAGGCGGCCGCTCCCCGCACCAAGCGCTCGCTCACGCCCGGCGCCACGGCCTGGAAAACCGGGTGCATTTCCTCGGCCGGGTGGACGACATGCCCCTCTTCTACGCCGCCTTGGATGGCTTCGTGCTCAATACCTTCTACGACGCCTGCGCCAACGCCGTGCTCGAGGCCCTGGCCACGGGGCTATCCACCATCTCCACCCGCTGGAACGGCAGCAGCGCCTTTCTCCGGCCCCAAGCGATCATCGAGGACCCCGCCGACCCCATGCAGGTGGCCCGCGCCATCGCCGCCAACCTGGGCAAAAGCACCCAGCGCCCGGACTTCCGGCCCGCCATGGGCCTTGCCCCCTACCGGGACCTTCTTGGCGGCCTCATCCAACAGAAAACACGAGACGCGCTTCCATGAACCTCGCCACCTTTTCCCCCCGCCGCATCCTCGTCTGCCAGTTGCGCCAGATCGGCGACGTGCTCCTCACCACCCCCAGCATCCGGCTTCTGGCCCAACGCTTTCCCGCAGCAGAGGTCCACGTCTTCACCGAAGCCAAATGCGCCCCCATCCTCGAGCACAACCCCCATGTCTCGCACATCTGGACGGTTCCCCGCAGCCTGCGCCGGGCCCTCCCCTTGTGGAGCCGTCTGGCCGCCACAGGCTTCGACCTGGTGGTGGACTTCCAGCAGCTTCCCCGCTGCCGTATGGCGACCCTGCTTTCCCGGGCGCGCGTGCGCCTTTCCTACCCCGCGCCCTGGTACAACCGTCTGCTCTACACCCACACCCACCCGCCGCGCGCCGGCGCCTACGCCGCGGCCTTCAAGGCCGGCATCCTGGAGGCCCTGGGGATCACCTGGCAGGGAGAGGCCCCGGAGATCTTTCTCTCCCCCGAGGAAATGACCGCCGCCCTCCACTGGATCCAACAGGCAGGGCTTGAGGAACGCGGCTTCTGGACCGTGGACCCCACCCACCGCCGACCCGCCCGGCGCTGGCCGCATTTCGCGGCACTGGTACGCGAGATCCACCGCCGGATGCCGGATTTTCGCGCCCTCTTCCTCTACGGCCCCGGCGAAGAGGAGGAAGTGCGCCGCCTGGCCGCCGCCTGTCCGCCGCAGGCCGTGGTGGTCCCGAAAACCCTCCTTTCTTTGCGCCAGATGGCCGCCGTCATGCGCCTTTCCCGCGGCCACATGGGCAATTGTTCGGCCCCGCGCCACATGGCCGTGGCCGTGGGCGTGCCGTCCTTCACCATCCGCGGAGCCACCAGCGGCGGCTGGCGCTATCCTGCGGACATACATCAGGACATGGCCTTGGGCCTTGCCTGCCAGCCGTGTAACCACAACGTCTGCCCGCACGGACATACCCGCTGCCTGACCGACCTTTCCCCCGAGGCCGTGGCGCAAGCGGCCATGGAGTGGATGCAGCAGAGCGCGTTGACACACTGCCCGCCTCGCCCCTAGGACACAAACCTGCTGTGGATGCTTGGGAATCCCGTGTAAATCGGGAGCGGGCCCGCCGCCGTAAGTCCCTGCAACCTCGTTTCCCCGCCTTCGGGCGGTCTGGCCACTGGGATGCTCCTGGGAAGGCCGGAAACCGAGGGGGACAAGCCGGAAGACCGATCCACGGCCATAGGACTACGGCTTGAGCGCCAACGGGGGTCTTGGCCTTGAGCTTGGGCGTCGTGCCCGTGTGCTTTCTGCCCCCGCAAACCCATGGAGGTCCTCATGACTTTCCCGGTTCGCGGTTTTTTTGTGCTGGCTTTTCTGTGCCTGTGGATGGCTGCATGCCCGGCGTGGGCAGGCCACGGCGCAAAGCTCCCGCCCCGGCCGGCCATCCTGCTCGTGGCCTTCGGCACCACCGTTCCCGAGGCCCGCACGGCCCTGGAGCACTTGGAAGCCCAGGTGCGGCAGCGCTACCCCGGCGTGGAGGTGCGCTGGGCCTACACCGCCCGACAGGTGCGCGAGAAGATCCGCACCCAAGGCGTGCGGGTGGATTCCCCGGCCCTGGCCCTGGCGCGGCTGGCGGACGACGGCTTCACCCACGTGGCGGTGCAGTCCCTGCACGTCATTCCGGGTGAAGAGTTCCACAACCTCCTGACCATCTGTTCCCGCATGGAGGGTCTGCCCAAGGGCCTTCGGCGCATCACCGTGGGCGCCCCGCTTGTGGCCACCAGTGCTGACGTGCGCCGGCTCGCCGCCGCCCTGACCAGCCGTTTCGCCGACCGCAACCGGCGCGAGGCCGTGGTGTTCTTCGGCCACGGCACCGCCCACGGCGGCGACGTATTCTACAGCGCCCTGGATCGTACCCTGCAGCAGATCTCGCCTTGGTTTACCGTCACCACGGTGGAAGGCACGCCCTCCATGGACGAGACCGTCCACTCCTTGGCTGCCCTGGGCGCCACCCAGGCCCGCCTGGTGCCGCTCATGGCCGTGGCCGGCGACCACGCCCACAACGACATGAGCGGCGATGACCCGGAATCTCTGGCCTCGCGCCTGCGCTTTCGCGGCATCAAGTCGGTGCCGGTCCTGGAAGGCCTCGCCTCCTCCCCGGAAGTAAGCGCCCTCTGGATGGAGCACCTGGCGCGTGCGTGGGGCGCCCTGGAGCTCCCCTGACAACCGCCTGGAAAAACGCCATGCCCTCCACGCCGCGCCCTGCCGCCCTTTTCGCCGTGCCGGCGACGCTCGTCCTCTCCGCCGTGGCCGCCCTCAAGGCAGGAAGCTACCCCATAGGCTGGTCAGAAGTCCTCACCGCGCTGACAAGCCCAGGCAACGACGCCGCCAGCTTGGTGGTGGATCTGCGCCTGGCGCGGCTGGTTCTGGCCCTTGCCTGCGGCGCCGCCCTGGGGATGGCGGGCGCGGTCCTGCAAACCATCCTCGGCAATCCGCTGGCCGACCCCTTCACCTTGGGGGTCTCCAGCGGGGCCGGCCTCGGGGCCACTTTGGCCTTGGTCAGCGGAGCCAGCGGGGGGCTTGGCGTGTCCCTTGCCGCCCTTATGGGGGCCGCCGGGGCCGTGGCCGTGGTGCTGGGCCTGTGCTGGGCGGCGCGCAGCTTTTCCCGGGAAAGCCTGGTGCTGGCCGGCATCATCGTCTCCACCTTCCTCGCCGCCTGCATCGCCCTCATGAAGTCCCTGCACGAAGACTCGGTGGCCTCCATCGTGTTTTGGCTCTTGGGGAGCCTGCAAAACCGCTCCTGGCCGCATGTGGCAATGATGCTCCCCCTGAGCCTGCCGGGTATGACGGTGATCCTTGCCTCCGCCAAGATCCTGGACGTGCTCGCCCTGGGGGGAGAGTATGCCCACACCCTGGGGGTACGGGTGGCGGTGTGCCGCACCCTGCTGGTGCTGGCCGCCGCGGCGCTCACGGCCTCGTCCGTGGCGGTATGCGGCATCATCGGCTTTGTGGGTTTGGTGGTGCCGCACGGCATGCGCCTTCTGTTGGGGCCCCGTCACGGGCTCTTGCTTCCGGCCTGTGCGGTCATGGGCGGGGTGGTGCTCCTCTGGGCGGACGTGGCCGCGCGCACCGTACTCGCCCACGGGGCCGAGCTGCCGGTGGGCGTCATCACCGCCCTCGCCGGGGCGCCGGCCTTCTGCTTCGTACTCCTGGGCTCCCGGAGGCAGGCGTGATCACCATCCAGAACCTCTGCGTGGGCTTTGGCCGCCGCATGGTGCTCGAAGACATCCATCTCCATGTTGCCCGCGGCGAATGGATCGCGGTGGTGGGCAAGAACGGCTGCGGCAAGACCACCCTGCTTCGCACCATCTGCGCCCTCACGCGACCGCAGGCAGGGACGGTGCTCGTGGCCGGCACCTGCGTGCACCGCATGGCTGCCGTAACCCGCGCCCGCACCCTGGCCATGGTGCCCCAACGCCCACCGACCCTGCCGCCGCTCACGGCCCTGGACCTGGTCCTCCTGGGCCGCTTTGCCCACAGCGGCCCGTTTCGCGCACCCAGCCGTCACGACCACGCCGTGGCCGAGGCCTGCCTTGCGGAGACCGGGGCGGCACGTCTCGCCCATCGCCTAGCGCCGACTTTGTCCGCAGGCGAGCTCTCCCGGGTGCTCCTCGCCCAGGCCCTGGCGCAGGAGACCCCGGTGCTGCTCCTCGATGAGCCCGCCGCCCATCTGGACCCGTCCTGGGCCATCACCGTGTTCGATATCCTGGCCAGGCGCCATCAAAAGGGCCAGACCATCGTGCTCGTGGCCCACGACCTCAACGGCGCGGCCCTCTACTGCCCCCGCTTCGTGGCCTTGGACCGCGGCCGCGTGGCGTACGACGGCCCCACCCGCGACTTTTTTACCGCCAACCGATTGCGAGACCTTTATGGCACGCCGTTTCACCTGTTGCGCCATCCCGTGGCGGATGTGCCGCAAGCTCTGCCTCTTCCTGTGTCTGCTGACCGCACCCCTGCCCACTGAAGCGGCGGGGCATCCCCGGATCATTGCCTTGCACGGGGCGTTGGCGGAGATGGTCCTGGCTTTGGGGCGCGGGGACCTGCTCGTCGGCCGCACCGAGGCCGACGCCGAGATCCTGCCGCAGCTTCCCAGCATCGGCACGCATCTGCGGCCCAACCTCGAGGCCATTTTGGCCCTGCACCCGGATGTGGTCCTCACCCTCGAAGACGCGCCCCACGCCGAGCTCTGCGCCCTGCTTCAGACCGCCGGCATCCGCACCCTCGCGCTTCCAGGTCAGTCCTTTGCCGATCTTTTTGCCTCCCTGCGCCGCCTGGGCCGCGAACTGGACGCCGAAGCCCAGGCCGAGGCGCAAGTCCAGGCCATGGAGCGCACCCTTGCCGCCGTGGCTGCGGCTTCTGCCGCGCGCCGCCCCCGGGTGCTCGTGGAGCTGCGCTATCCCAATTTGCTGGTGAGCGGCACGGCCAGCATCGTGCACCACATGATTCTCGCTGCCGGGGGAGAAAACGCCGTGACCGCGCCGGAAAAGATCGTGCGCCTCTCGGAAGAAGAACTCCTGCGCCTGGCCCCGGAGGTCTGCGTCCTGCTGCGCGGCCCCATGCACCCCAACCCCGAGCCCCTGCCCGAGCGCGGCCCCATCTTCGCAAACCTGCCGTGCGTGCGCCGCGGCCTGGTGTTCCAGGCGGAGCAAGCGGCCTTTTCCCGCCCCACCCCCCGGGCTGTGGCGGCCACCCAACAACTCGCCACCTGGATCCAGCACGCAGCGCGCGTTCTGGAACATGGAGAACCTTGATGTATCCCGGCGAACTCATCGGCATCGGGGTCGGCCCTGGCGACCCCAAGCTCATCACCCTGGCGGCCGTCCAGGCCCTTGGTCGATGCACCCACGTCTTTGCCGCAGCCTCCAGCAGCGCCGAAGACTCCATCGCCCTGTCCATCGCCCGGCCCCACCTGCCCCCGGACACGCCGGTGACGCTGCTGCGCTTTCCCATGACCACCCAGGAAAGCGCTCTGCAGGCCGCCTGGCAGGAAAACGCCCACCAGGTGGCCACGGCGGTGCGCCAGGGCGAACGCTGCGCCTTTTTGACCCTTGGCGATCCCCTGCTCTACTCCACCTTCGGCTACCTCCTGCGTACCCTGCTCGCCCAGGACCCGCAGTTTCCGGTACGCGTCATCCCGGGGATCACTTCTTTTCAGGCCGCAGCGGCCAGGATGCGCGTGCCTCTTGCCGAAGGGCGCGAACGCCTGCTCATCCTGCCGGCGGTACGCGGGGCGCAGGAAGTCACAAGCGCCCTCGCCGCCACGGAAAGCCTCGTCATCCTCAAGGCCGGCAAGCGCTTTGCCCAAATCCACGAGGCACTGACCGCCGCCGGGGCGGCAGAACGCAGTCACCTGGCCACGGCCGTAGGACTGCCCGGAGAGCACATCTCCCTGGAGCTTCCCCAAGACGGCGCCCCGCGGCCCTACCTCACCCTGGTACTGGTCCCCAGTGCCGAGCGCACGGCGCCACCGCCCAAGGCCGCCGACCCCGAGCCCCAGCCATGAGCGCTCTGCGTGCGCTACTCATCGCCGGCACCCATAGCGGCTGCGGCAAGACCTCGGTGGCCCTGGGCCTGATGGCCGCCCTGCGAGGGCGCGGGCTTACGGTGCAAGGGTTCAAATGCGGACCGGACTTCATCGACCCAGGGCTGCACGCTCTCGCCACAGGCCGGACAAGCCACAACCTCGACGCCTGGATGCTCCCGGCCCACTCGCTCCAGGAACTCTTCCACCGCGCCTGCGCCGGGGCGGATGTGGCGGTGGTGGAAGGGGCCATGGGGCTTTTCGACGGCCAAGGAGCCTGCGAGCGCGGATCCAGCGCCGAGATCGCCACCCTCCTCGGCCTGCCGGTGGTGCTCGTCGTGGACGCCCGCGCCATGGGCCGCTCCGTGGCCGCCCTGGTGCACGGGTTCGCCTCCTTTGACCCGACGCTTGCCATCGCCGGCGTCCTCGTCAACCAGGTCGCCTCCAGCCGCCACCAGGCCATCCTCACCGAGGCCCTGGCCGCACTCCCCTCAGGCCCGCCCCTTCTGGGCTGCCTTGGTCGCGCCCCCGAGATCACCCTGCCCAGCCGCCACTTGGGACTCGTCACCGCCGAAGACCTGCCGCAGGCACGCGCCCACCTCGAGCGCCTGGCCCAATGGGTGGAGGCAAGCGGCGCCGTGGACCGCCTGCTGGCGCTTGTGCCAACGCGGCCCGCCCCTGCTGCCGTGCTGCCCGCGCCTGCAGAGCGTCCCCAGCCCGCGGTCCCCATCGGCGTGGCCCAGGACGCGGCCTTTTGCTTCGCGTATGCGGAAAATCTGCGCCTCTTGGAAGCTTCGGGCGCACGCCTGATCCCCTTCTCTCCCCTGCGGGATACGCGCCTTCCCGCCGGTATCCAGGGGCTCTACCTCTGCGGCGGCTATCCCGAGCTCCACGCCGCACCCCTGGCGGCCAACAGCCGCCTCCGGGAAGAAATCCGCGCCTTCTGCGCCTCCCACCGGCCGGTGTGGGCCGAATGCGGCGGCTTCATGTATCTTGGGCAAACCCTGACCGACATCCACGGGCATAGCCATCCCATGGTGGGACATTTTCAGCTGCATACGGTCATGGAGTCCACGCGTCAGGCCCTGGGCTACCGCCAGGTGACCATCGCCACCCCCTGCCCTCTGGGCGAGGAAGGAGAAACGGCCCGGGGTCACGAGTTCCACTACTCCCGCGTCTGCGGCCACGACCCCGAGGCGCGGCCCCTCTTTGGCAGCTCCCAAGGGGATACCGGCTGGGTCAAGGCCCAGGTGTGCGGCACCTACGTACACCTCCACCTGGGCTCCAACCCCCGCCTGGCGGCGCATTTCACCGCCGCCTGCCGCACCTGCCCGCCGTGGCCAAGAAGATAAAGGACGTCAGCCATCTCCCAAAGAAGCCGACTCTGCTTCTGCCAGAAGACAGGTGGGACAAGAGCGCACAAAGGCCAGGGCCTCCTCCAAGGGCATGGGGCGGGCAAAGAAGTAGCCCTGGGCCTCGTCGCAGCCGCCCGTGCGCAAGAACGCCACCTGCCCGGCGGTCTCCACCCCCTCGGCCAGCACCGTCAGGCTAAAGTTGCGACCCAAGTCGATGATGGTGCGCACTAAACGCTCGTCCTTGGGGTCTCCGGGGATGCCGCGCATGAAACTTTGATCGATTTTGAGCACGTGGATGGGCAGCTGCTTGAGATAGCCCAAGGAGGCGTACCCCGTGCCGAAGTCATCGAGATGCAAGCGAAAACCCAAAGAGGCCAAGCGCTCCAGCCGAGCCAAAGCCTGGGCGAAATCGCGCATGATGCTCGTCTCGGTGATCTCCACTTCCAGTAGGTGCGGGGGCACGCCAAAGGCGGCAACGGTCTGCTCCAAGGTTTCCACAAACTGCGGGTGGTCGAACTGCACGGCCGAGACGTTGAAGGCCACCGGCAGGGCTGTGGGCAAATGTCGGGCCATGATTCCCATGTCCTGGCATACTAGACGCAGGATATGCGCGCCCAAGTCCACAATGAGCCCGGTTTCCTCGCACAGGGGGATGAACTCGCCCGGCGGCACCATGGCGCCGTCCGGCCGCCGCCAGCGCACGAGGGCCTCGAAACCGGCGATCGTACCATCGGCAAGACGGATCTTGGGCTGGTAGTACATGACGAACTCCCCGGCATCCATACCCCGGCGCACGTCCATCTCCCGCTTGAGCCGCAATCCCGCCCGCTCGGCCAATTCCGGGTCAAAGAACATGAGCTGATTCTTGCCGCTCTTTTTGATGCGCAGCATGGCCATCTCGGCCCGGCCCAGGAGGGTCTCAGCCTCGGTGGCGTCCTGGGGGGCCAAGGCCACCCCGATACTCGCGCTAAGCACCACAGGCTCTCCTGCCACGACAATGGGGCGCTGGAAGGCTTGAAGGAGACGATCGCCGAGGGGCAGGGCGTCCTCGGTGCGGGAGAGGCCGAGCACCAGCACGCCGAATTCGTCACCGGCCAGACGCGCCACGGTATGCTCCGGCCCCACTGCTGCGACCAGACGCTTGCTCACCACCCGCAGCACCTCGTCACCGGCGGTGTATCCCAGGCTTTCGTTGACGTGGAGAAAATTGTCCACGTCCACGAAGAACACCGCAGCGGGCCTGCCGACGGACAGATCCTTGCGCAGGCGGTCCAAAAACAGGGCACGGTTGGGCAGACCGGTGAGCAGGTCGTGGAACTCCTGGAAGCGCAACCGTTCCTCTTGGCGCTTGTATTCGGAGATATCATGAAAGATGGCCACGTAATGGCTCACCCGGCCATGATCGTCGGCAAAGGCGGTGATGGTGAGGTGCTCGGGATAGACCTCCCCGCTCTTTTTGCGGTTCCAGATCTCGCCGGTCCAAAAGCCGGTCTCGCGCAGCGTGCGCCACATGTCGGCATAAAACTCGGGCGGATGCACATGGGACTTGAGGATCCGCGGATCCTGGCCAATGGCCTCCTCGGCGCTATAACCGGTAATGGCGGTAAAGGCCGGATTGACGCGCACGATGGTGCCCTGAGCATCGGTGATGGTAATGCCCTGCAAGGAGTGCAAGAGCACCGTGTCCAGCAGGCGCAGCTGCAGCCGCGTCTCCTCCAGGGAGGTCCGTTCCTGGAGGAGCTGATTCTGGGCCTGGGCCAGACGCCGGGTGCGCTCTTCGAGCAGTTCGCGCACATGGGCCTGGGAGCACTCCAGCTCCAGCACCACCCCTTCCAAGTGGCGGCGGATATCAGCATTTTCGTCGGCCATGGCCTTCATACGAATCCAGTTGGCTAGACGCAGGCGCAATTCCAAGGGGCGTATCGGCTTGATGACGTAATCGTTGGCCCCCAGCTTCACGGCGCGCAATTCCGAATTGGCGTCATCGAGGCTCGAAACCATGACCACCGGAACATCTCGCGTTTCGGGCAGACTCCGGATGGCTTTGAGGGTCTCATAACCGCCGAGCCCAGGCATGAGCACGTCCAAAAGGACCACATCGAAGCTGCGGTCCAATGTATCCAAGGCTTCCTCGCCGGAGGCCACGGCCACCCATTGGTAGCCGAAGCCCGCCACCATGTGCGCAAGCTGAGCGCGGGAGAACGCTTCATCTTCCACGATGAGCACCCGCGGGACGCGGTTTGGGCGCCGAGCAAAACTATAGAACGAGGCCATACAGCTTCTCCAGGTCGTCAAATGGCACGGCGACCCTTCATGACCGCCCTTCCGCGGCACGTGCCGCCAATACCGCGGAGATGGTGGCCTCCACCATGGAGATATCGAAGGGCTTGGTGAGCACCTCGTCCATACCTGCGGCCAGAAACCGCTGCCGGTCCTCGGCAAAGGCATGGGCGGTCATGGCGATGATGGGGATATGGCGGTACGGCGCCTGAGAGTCGCGGATACGGCGGGTGATTTCAACGCCGTCCATGCCCGGCATCTGCACATCCATGAGCACCACGTCGAAACACTCCTCCGCGAGCCGGGCAAGGGCCTCGCCGCCGTCCGCGGCCTCGTGCACCTCGTAGTTCCGAGAGCCCAAGAGCCGCACCGCCACCAGGCGGTTGACGACATCGTCCTCCACCACCAGCACCCGCACCCGTTCCGCGCATATAGGCTCCACGGCCACGGGCTGCAGGTCCTCCCGCCCCTCGCAGGGTTGGGCCGGCACCACCACCACGATGCGCGTCCCCTGGCCGAGGGCGGTCTCCACGCAGAGACTTCCGCCCATCAGGCGCAGCAGCCGGGCCACGATGGCCATGCCGAGACCGACGCCGCTCGTCCGCTGGGTTTGCTCGCCGCGGCAAAAGGGTTCGAAGAGCCGCTCCAAGGTGGCATCACTCATGCCCGGGCCCGCGTCCTCCACCCAGAGCCGAAGCCCCCGAGGGCATGCCTCCACCCACACCGAGACCTCGCCATCGGAGGTGTACTTGATGGCATTGCCCACGAGATTGAGGAGGATTTGCCGCAACCGGCTAGCCTCCCCCCGCCACCAGGGCGCAAGTTCCGGGGCCGTCTCCAGACGCAGCGCAAGCCCTTTGCCCGCCGCTTCCAGGCCCAAGGACCCCTGCACCGGCTCCAGCACGTCCTCGCGCACGGCAAAACGCTCCACCACCGGCTCCGGGCGCCCGGTATCCAGACGGGCAAAATCCAGGACATCGGAAAGCAGCCGCACCAAATGCCGGGAGGCGCTCCCGGCCTGGCTCACGTAAAAACGCTGCTCTTCGGAAAGGGCCGTGCCTTCCAGAAGCTGGAGCATCCCCAAGATGCCGTTGAGCGGGGTGCGCAGTTCGTGGCTCATGGTGGCCAAAAATTCACTCTTGGCCCGGTCCGCGGCCTTGGCCGCCTCCAGGGCGACAACGAGCTCGGCCTCCCGCCGCCGCACCAGGGTCATGTCGATGACCGCCAGCAGCACTTGGGTATTCTCCCCGGCGCAGGCTTCGGCATCACAAAAAAACACCAGCCGCACCGGCGTGCTTGCGCCGCGGCGATGGAGCAACAACGCATCGAAGCTGCGCTCCCCGCCCCGGGCCACTACCCCGCGCAGGCGCTCCACAAAAGCCGGGCGCGAATCCGGCGCCAGCAACCGAAAAAAATGCTGGCCACCGAGCCGCCCCTGGGGCCTCCGGACCAAATCCGCCAAGGCGAGATTGGCTTCGCGCACCACGCCGGCGCTGTCGAGCACCGCATACCCGATGGGCGCATACTGGAAGAGACGCTGGAAACGGACGCGCGAGGCCTCCAGCTCCGCCAGAGTCTCCCGCAGGGTCTCGTTTTGCACCTCCAGCTCACCCTTGTACACCGCAAGCTCGGTGACCAGTTCCTCCACCAGCGCGGCGTCCTCGGGGCTGATACGCCCGTCACGCGCCAAGGACTCCACGCGGAGCCGCAATGCATCAAGACGCTGACGTCGAGATTCGCTCATACGTGCTCCTTTGCCCTTGTAGCCGACGACATCACGCACGGACGCATGGATTTCCGCCAAACGCACCCGCCGCCTGTCGGCAGATCATACGGTTTTCCAGTCCTGAAGGCAGGTGACATCCTGATAGATTCCACTCACCTCCCCTCCATCGGGTCCTTCTTCCCATCGCCCCAGGATACGGATCCATTTGGCGCCCAAATCCGGCCGCAAGCGAGCAATCGTATCCACGGCCACATGCTCCCGGTTCACGCGCAGCACCGCGTCCCGCACATGGGCCTGAAATTCGGGGTCGAAGAGCGCCACAATCTCGGGAAGGTCCATGGTTTTCTTGGGGGCAATCCCGAACACTGCAAAGGTTTCTTCCCCCCAATACTGGTCCCCCTCCGTGCCCCGACTCACCCAAAAGCCCAAGAGCGCCAGGCGTACGGTTTTATGAAGGCGCCGCTCCAAGGCCGACAGCTCCTGGCGCAGACGCACGGATGCCGTAATATCCCAAAAAGACAGAACAGCTCCGGCAAAGTCCGAAGGCCCCACGGAATACGGGGAAATCTGCATGTGATACACTTGGCCGCTATTGCCCGCACGCACCTCGCGCTCCAGCGTCTTTTGGGTGGCCATGACTGCATCCACCAGGGCAGGCAAATCCACGTCTTCGAGGTCATGCGCGATGTGGCTGAAGGGACGGCCGACGTCCTGCTCCAAAACGGAAAAGATCCGGGTAATGGGCGGCGAAAACCGGCGGATGGCCTTGTTCTCGTCCAAAAGGAGAATGCCAACCCCCGTGGCGTTGAGGATGTTGTCGATATCATGATGCAAGGATACGAGTTCGTAGATCTTATTCTGGTATTCACTGTTGACGGTATACAGTTCCTCGTTGGTGGCCTGAAGCTCCTCGTTGGTGGCCTGAAGCTCCTCGTTGGTGGCCTGAAGCTCCTCGTTGGAAGTCTGCAGCTCCTCAATGGTGGCCTGAAGATTTTCCCGGGTAAGCTGCAACTCGGACTCCAAATCCCGAATACGCTCCTCGCTTTCCTTGCTGAGGTCGTATACGATTGTGGGGCTGCCTGGACGCTGTGCCGCCGGCAAGAACATCATCGCCGCCAAATTGGGATGTCCTTTGCGCTGCGGCAACAGCCGCACGCGGATGGTCATGGCCTGTCGGGCCTCCCCTTCATCCATCATGACGGTAGTCTCCTGCTCCTCGCCGCTACGGAAGGCCTTTTGCACCAGGCTCGTCAGCAGGATGGTCATATCCTTGCGCGCCAAGGAGGAGAGCTCCATGGACAACCGTCCGGAAGGGATGCGAAACACGGGCGAGGCATCTCCGAAGATGTGCATCACCTGCAGGTCTTCCGTAACAATGGCCGAAAGCGGCAAGATATCGCCCTCAATACCCAGAAGAAAACGCTCGAGCACCCGTTCATCCATGAATCCGGCCCGGGATCCCCTCTGAACGTACGGATTGAAGGCAAGGCTTCCTGGAGTGGGGCTGGGCACAGACGTGACGCTCATGGCCTTGGGCCCGCTCCTCTTACCCACTGAGCGAAAAATCCTGAACTTGTGGTGCACCGGCTGGAAATACACCGAAGCGTCACCCAAGCTCTCACTGGACCCAAGAAAAAGGATTCCATCGGGGTTCAAGGAGAAATTGAAATACTCGAAGATCTTCTGCTGGACCTTTGGCTGGAGATAGATGAGTAAGTTACGACAACTGATGAGATCGATCTTGGTAAAGGGCGGGTCCGCAATAAGGTTATGCCGGGAAAAAACCACGAGCTCGCGAATACGGCGGGCCACCTGAAAGGAGTCGCCGTTCTTGTGGAAGTACTTGGTTAAAAGGGTGGGGTTCACGTCAGCGGCGATGCTCTCGGGATATACCCCGGCGGCGGCCGCCTGAATGGCGTTCTGATCCAAGTCCGTAGCAAAGATCTTCACCGGCTTGTGGTCGCCCGTGGCGTCCATGTACTCATGCGCCAAGATCGCAAGGCTATAGGCCTCTTCCCCCGACGAACATCCTGCCACCCAGAAGCGCACCTCGCGGTCACCAGCATTCCGAAACAGAGCAGGCAGACACTCCTCGGCCAGGTAGCGAAAGGCCTCGACGTCCCGGAAAAAGCTGGTCACACCGATGAGGAACTCCTTGTACAACGCATCGATCTCCGCCGGATATGACTGGACGTATTCGATGTATTCCTCAAGGCTCGAGGCGTGGGTGACCATCATGCGCCGTTCGATGCGGCGCGTCACCGTACCTGGCTTGTAGTAGGTAAAATCCACCTTGGTCTTGTTCCGCACCAAGGCAAACAGCTTGGTGATGCCGCGGGACTCGGCCGAGTCCTGCTCGGAGTCGTCCCGCACCAAGAGGGGTTCGTGCTTGGCAAACGCCAAGAGCTGTGCCGCCATGGCTTCCGGCGGCAGGACGAAGTCCGCCACGCCGGTGGAGATGGCGGCTTTGGGCATGCCGTCGAACTTGGCGCTGGCCTCGTCCTGCACCATGACCATGCCGCCATGCTCCTTGACCGCCCGCACCCCACGCGTGCCATCGCTGCCCGTGCCGGAGAGGATGACGGCGATGGCCTTTTCGCCCTGGTCTTCGGCAAGGGAAAGCAAAAAGATATCGATGGGGAGGTTGATGCCCCGGGCTGTCTCCTGTTCGTTGAGCACCAAACGACCGTGGAAGATGGTGAGGTTCTTTTTGGGCGGGATGAGGTAGATGGTGTCCGCCTCCACTTCCATACCATCCTCGGCGCGGCACACGGGAATGGAGGTCTTCTTGGAGAGGAGCTCCACCATGAGACTCTTATAATCCGGTGACAGATGCTGAATGACGATGAAGGCCATGCCCGTGTGCCGAGGCATGGCCTGGAAGAAGTGCTCGATGGCCTCCAGCCCCCCGGCCGAGGCGCCGATACCCACGTAATAAGTTGGAGCCGCCATGATCATTCCTTGCTTGCGTGTGCTCAGGAGCCGGTACACCACATCCGTCGCCCCCAGAAAGGGCCGCTGCATGCAGGCCGCTCCGCAGTCAAACTCCCCCCAAGACAACGGGAAGGAACGAAAACCGCGTATCGTTCCAGCAACATGTTTGCAATGTCTTCCTCACCAAACACCCGTCTGTCCGCGACGCGAAAGCAGTGGTGGATCCGCTGGCGCCGCAGGGTTTTGGGGCGCGCGCGTCCACTCGGTGTGGAACAGCATGCCACGCGGGGCGTCAACGCGCTCGTAGGCATGAGCGCCGAAATAGTCCCGCTGGGCCTGGAGCAGATTGGCGGGCAGCTGCTCGGTGCGGTAGCCGTCGTAATAGGCCAAGGCGGCGCTCAGCGCCGGCACGGGGATACCCCACTGTACCGCCCGGGTCACGCTACGGCGCCACCCTGCCTGAGCCCGGTGCAAGGCGTCCGCAAAAAACGGGGCCAGCATCAGGTTGGACAGGTCCGGGGCCGCGCCAAATGCCCGGTGAATATCCTCCAAAAAAGCGGCGCGGATGATGCAACCTTCCCGCCACAAAAGCGCGATACGGCCATAGTCAAGACGCCATCCCTGGGCTTGGGCCACGGCGCGCATGAGCTGAAACCCTTGGGCGTAGGAGACGATCTTGGCCGCGTACAGCGCCTGCATGAGATCCTGGATAACGGACTTCGCATCCTCGCCCCCCCGCGCCCCTGGACCGCGCAAGCTGCGCGATGCTGCGGCACGCTCGTCCTTGAGGCCGGAAAGAGCACGGGCAAAGACCGCCTCGGCGATGAGCGAAAGGGGCACGGCCATCTCCAGGGCTGTGGCCACGCTCCACGCGCCGGTGCCCTTCTGCCCGGCCACGTCGAGGATCCCGTCCACCGTGGGCCGACCGTGGGCATCGGTATGCTCCAAAATCCGGCTGGTGATGGAAATCAGGTACGATTGCAGCGGGCCTCGATCCCAGCGGGCAAAGACCTGGGCCATCTCTTGGGGGCGCAGCCCAAGGCCGCTGCGCATGAGATGATACACCTCGGCGATGAGCTGCATGTCGCCATACTCGATGCCGTTATGCACCATCTTCACGAAATGCCCTGCCCCGCCTTCGCCCACCCAATCGCAGCACGGCACCCCCGCGTCCGTCACCGCGCAGATGCGCTGCAAAACGGGACGCACCACCTCCCAGGCAGCCGGGGATCCGCCCGGCATGATGGATGGGCCCAGGAGCGCCCCCTGCGCGCCCCCGGAAATCCCAGCGCCCACGAGCCAAAACCCGGCGCGCTCCATCTCCTGCACGCGGCGGGCGGTATCCAGAAAATGCGAATTGCCGCCATCGATGACCACATCGCCGGCGCTCAAAAGGCCCCGAAGCTCGGCAAGCAGCGCATCCACCGCCTGACCCGCAGGGATCATGCACAAGATCTGACGCGGCCGCTTGAGCACGGCCACAAGCCCGCCCAGGTCATGGCACCCGATGATGTTCTTCCCCGCGCCCCGGCCCTGAACAAAGGCGTCCACCTTGCTCGGGGTGCGGTTGAAACACGCCACCGTGAACCCACGGCGCTCCATATTGAGGATGAGGTTTTCTCCCATCACCCCCAAGCCCACGACACCGATATCGGCCTGTCCGCGCACGCCCCCCTCCTGGAGTTGGTATGTCGATGCAAACGCCAGGGCCCCGCGCACTCACCGTTCGCAGGGCAATCCACAGCACCCCATGCGCCAGGCGTGGCCGCCCTTGGCCAGAAGCGCATCCGCCGCCTCCGGTCCCCAGCTGTTCTTGGGGTAGATCCAAAGCGGCGGGGCGTGGGGATCGCCGTCCCACCCGGAGATCACCGGGTCGATCAAACGCCACGCAGTCTCGATGCCGTCACTGCGGGCAAAGAGCGCGGCATCTCCCTTCATGGCGTCCAGCAGCAAACGCTCGTAGGCGTCAGGGAGCGCCACATCCGGAAACGCCTCCCGATACGTGTGGCTCATGTGCACCGAGCGGGACTCCGCCACCGTGTCCGGCACCTTGGTCTCGAAGCGCAGGTGGATGCCTTCGTCGGGCTGGATGCAGATGGACAAGAAGTTGGGACGAAAACAATCCTTGCGTCCCAAATGGAAGATGACGTCGGGCGGCGGCTGGAATTCCACGACAATAAGGCTGCTTTTGGTCAGCATGGCCTTGCCGGAGCGCAGATAAAAGGGGACCCCCTGCCAGCGCCAATTGTCGATGAAGAGCTTGAGCACCGCGAAGGTGGGGGTTGAAGAATCCGGGGCCACGCCCGGAGTCTCCCGGTAGCCTGCGTACTGCCCGCGCACGGTATCGCCGAGGGCGATGGGGCGCACTGCGCCCAAGACCTTCACCTTTTCGTTCCGAATGGCATCGGCGTCCAGGGACGCCGGCGGCTCCATGGCCGTGAGGGCCAAAAGCTGCATCAAGTGGTTCTGGAACATGTCCCGCAGCACGCCCGCCCGGTCGTAGTACGCCCCCCGCCGCCCAACATCCACGCTCTCTGCCACGGTGATCTGGACGTTGGATATGTAATGCCGATTCCATACAGGCTCGAAAAACGTATTGGCAAAGCGGAGGAAGAGGATATTCTGGGCGGTTTCCTTGCCGAGATAGTGGTCGATACGAAAAACCTGATGCTCGGCAAAGACATCGTGCACCTGCTCATTGAGCGCTCTGGCGGAGACAATGTCGTGGCCAAACGGCTTTTCGATGATGATACGGCGGTAGCCTGCTGTCTCCAGGTTCATGCCGGAAGCAGCCAGATGCGCGCAGGCCGTGGCGTAGAGCTCCGGAGCGGTGGCCAGGTAATACAAGCGGTTGGCCCGGCCGGACTCCCCTTTTTGGAGAAAGGCGTGCAGCGCCGCCAGGTCCGCAGGGTTCTCCAAATCTCCGCGGAAGTAGTGGAGCATTCGGGCAAAAGCAGGCCAGGCGGCGCGGCCTTCGTGCTGCGGGGAAAGGCCGCCGGCCAAGTGCTCCCGAAATTGGTCATCCGTCCATGGCCGCCGGGCAAAGCCGACGATACGCAGGGGCTGTGGCAGGCGGTCCTTACAGAAGTTATTGAACAGTGCCGGAATGAGTTTGCGCCGGGTCAAATCCCCGGAGGCACCGAAAATCACCAATGTGGTTATGCCAGGCGCATGCATGCACACCTCCTGTGGGCTGCGCTGCCCCGCCCTTTGGGGACGACCCCCTTTCGCACGGCGCCGCGCCCATCACGCTCCAGGGGCGAGCCGGGCGCTCTTGGCCGCGACCTTGGCCAGTAACGCCTCGAAGGAGCGGGCAAACCCCGCCACACCTTCCTCCTGGAGCTGCTTTTCCACGGCCTCCAGGTCAATGCCCAGGGCGGCCAAGGCCGCCAATTGCTCGTGCGCCGCATCCAGGCCCTGGGCCAGCGTGGGCGCGACGGTGCCGTGATCCCAAAAGGCCTCCAGGGTGGCCGGAGGCAGGGTGTTCACCGTGCGGCCGCCGATGAGGGCGTCCACGTACAGGGTGTCCGGATAGGCAGGGTTCTTGGTGCTCGTGCTCGCCCAAAGGAGGCGCTGCGCCCGCGCGCCCTCACGCTCCAAGGCGCTCCAGCGCGGGCCGGAAAAGATCTCCTGCATCAGGCCATAAGCCGCCTTGGCACAGGCGATGGCGATGGTCCCCTGCAGGTGACGGGCGCCACGCGCCTCCAACAGCGCATCCACGGCGGAATCAATGCGGCTGACAAAAAACGAGGCCACCGAGGCCACCTGCCGGGCACTCCCTCCGGCGGCAAGCCACTGTGCAAGCCCGGCGATATAGGCCTCGGCCACGGCGCGGTAGGCGCCAAGCCCGAAGATCAAGGTCACGTTGACGCTCACCCCTTGACGGATAAGGGCCGTGATGGCGGCGATCCCCGCAGGCGTCGCCGGGACCTTGATCATCAGGTTGGGCCGGTCCACGGCGCGCCAAAGCCGCAGGGCCTCGGCAATGGTGCCCTGGGTGTCATGGGCAAGGGCGGGGCTCACCTCGAGGCTCACATAGCCGTCCTCACCTGCGCTTTCTTCGTAGACCGGGCGCAGCAGGTCCGCGGCGCGCTGGATGTCCTCCACCATCAAGGTCTCGGCAATCTGTGCTGCGCCCATGCCGCGGGCCGCCAAGGCCTCAATGGCGGCATCGTAATCGGTGCTGCCCACGATGGCCTTTTCAAAGATGGAAGGGTTGGAGGTCACCCCGCGGATTCCGGCCTGGATGAGAGCGGCAAGCCCACCGCTCTCCAAAAGGGAGCGGTGGATGTTGTCATACCAGATGGACTGGCCCAATGCCGCAAGGGCATGGAGTTTGGTCATGGTTTCCTCCTTCACGAAACAGGTCATTCTCCGCAGTGGACTGCGCCTGCTGCCCGCAGGCGAGGCGACACACGGCGGGCGGCCTCATGGTCGAGAAACCATTGCACCATACCGCCTGCAGGCGCAACCAGGGATGCCGGAAAACGCGCATCCCCAGGAGAATGCAGCACCCGCTCCACGGCGTCTGCCTTGCCGGCCCCGGCAACCACAAAAAGCACACGGCGGGCGGCGTTGATCATCGGCAGGGTCAGAGTCAGGCGCACTGCCGGGGGCTTGGGGGCATGGCGCACCGGGACCACCCAGCGCCGGGTCTCCTCCAAAGCTGGATGGCCGGGAAAGAGCGAGGCGGTGTGTCCGTCGCGGCCAAGGCCAAGAAGCACCATGTCCAAAGAGGGCGCAGCACCGGGATTCGCTCCCACTACTTGGCGTAAGGTCGCGGCATAGCTACGGGCAGCGGCCTCCAGGGAGCCGGTGGTGGGCATGGGATACACCTGCGGTGCGCAGGAAGGCACGCGATCCAGCACTGCGCTGCAAAACCGCCCGTAATTGGAATCCGGGCTGGCGTGCGGCACCCAACGCTCGTCCACCCAAAAAATACGCCACGCAGCGCAGTGGATTTCCCGGCGGTTCACAAGCCCAACGAAGGCAGGGGCCAGCAAGTTCACCAGCGAGCCGCCGGAAAAAGCCACACAAAACCGCCCGCGGGAGGCGATGGACGCCTGCGCCGCCTGGGCCACGGCAGCCGCAACCGCGCATCCCACAGCTTGATCGTGCTCGAACACCGACACTTCCACACCCAACGCCATCATCCCCTCCAGCTCACTTCCACCATCCCCGCTGCGACGAGCAGCCAGAAAAAGCGCTTGTCTGCGCTGATGCTATCAAATGAGGACAACGCAGCATAGTCCAACGGAAACATCATAAAGAAAAAAACACTGCATCGCACTCCTCCGATGTCTGCGCTTGCCCCTTGACCTCGGGCCCGGCCTTGACCATGCGAGCCGTGCCGGGGCGCGAACCCCCGGCCATGATCTGCACTGGAGTCGTTACGTGCCTTCCATCCTTTTTGCCACCAACTCCGACAAGCTCTCCGGCGGCAATCGCCAGCTGGCGCTGGCGGCCAACGCCCTGGCGGCAGGCGGGCATTCGGTCGCGGTCGTTGCCCCCACGGGACGCAAGCTCAGCGGCACCCTGGACGCCGCGGTCACCTGCATTCCGTCAGGCCCCCGCCTGAGCCTCGCCCAAGTACGCCGCATCCTGGCAGACATCCGGCCGGACGTGGTGCACTGTTTCCATAGCCGGGTGTACAAAGCCTTTCTCCTCGCCAAATTGCTTGGCGCGCGCTTTCGGCTGTTTCTCAACCGCGGGGTGGTCTTCGTGCCAGGGAGCTTTCCGTTGTTCTTCCTCCCGCAACTCGACGGCCTCATCTGCAACTCCGAGGCGGCAGCCACGGTGCTGCGCCGCCTGTGGATCCCCAAGCGCAAGATCCACGTGATCCCCAACGCCATCGCCATACCCGAGGGCTGTCCCGATCCCGCCACCCGCCCCAGCCCGCCGTGGGTGACCTTCGTGGGCGGCACCAAGCCCTACAAAGGGCTGGACGTGTTTCTCTCGGCCATGGCCAGCCTCGCCCAGCGTCGCCGCGACTTCGCGGTGCACGTCGTGGGGACCCGCGCAGATCCCCGGTGGGAAGCCCTCCTGGGGCCGGCCTTGGAGCGCACCCGCTTTCACGGCGCCGTAGCCCACGCGGAAGTGCTGCGTGTGCTCTCCGCCACCAGCATCTTCGTGCTCGCCTCGCGTCAGGAAAGCCAGCCCAACGCCCTCTTGGAGGCCATGGCCTGCGGGGCCGCGCCTGTGGCCACCGCTGTGGGCGGGGTGCCGGAAATCCTCACCCACGGTCGCGATGGCATCCTCGTGGCCTCCGAAGACCCGGAGGCCATGGCCCAGGCCGTGGGCCGGCTTTTGGATGTCCCCAGCGAGCGCATCCTGCTGGCGACTGCGGCCCAAAGGCGTGCCGAAGACTTTTCCGTGCCAACGCGCGTGGCGCGCCTTCTTGCCATCTACGGTCTTGACGGAGCCGAAAAGTGATCCCGAGATCCATTCCCGTGCTCTGCTACCACGACGTGGGCACCCCCGGCGGGCACCCGGCCGAGCTCTTCGAGGCCCATCTGCAGGAGATCGTGCGCAGCGGCTGGCGTACCCTCTCCTGTGCGGAGCTTTTGGCCGTACTCACGGGAAAAACGCCGGTGCCGGAGCGCAGCCTCATGCTCACCTTCGACGACTGCCACGTGAGCATGTGGACCGAGGTGGCCCCGCGCCTTCGGCGCCTTGGGCTGCACGGCGTCTTCTTCGCCATCACCGACTTTTTGGGCCAGGGGCCGGCGCGCACCCCAAGCCAATGCCCCGCCCCGGCCAAGCTCTCCCATGGCCTGCGCCTGGCCCTGCGGCAGCAGGATTTTTCCCATTTTCTGCGCGCAAGCGAAGTGCGCGCCCTGGTGGAGGACTTCGGCTTCGAGGTGCACAACCACACCGCCCGGCACCAGGGCTGCTTCATCAGCCCTGTCCCCACCGGCACCGTGGGCCAAGGCTGCCACTGGGCCGTGGCCGGCATCTACCGCACCGAAGACCCGCGCTACCCGGTCTTTGCCCTGGGAAGCGCCTATGCCTACGACGGTTTTTGGCCCGAGGAACTGCCGCACGCCGTGCGTCTCACCCGCCGAAGCCCAGAGACCCGCGCCACGGACTGCCTGGCGGAGCTTGTCCGCTCCCGGGAAGTCATCCAAGAAGTCACCGGCAATACGGCGGTATGGCTCTGCTGGCCGTGGGGGCACTTCGACGCCGCCTCCACCCAGGCGGCGCGCGCAAGCGGCCACGCGGGGGCCTTCACCCTGGAGCGCGGGCCCAACGCGCCGGGCACCGACCCCTTCCGGGTGCAGCGCATCGGCGTGGGCCGCCGCAAAAGCGTGGGCTGGCTGCGCCGGCGTCTGGCCATGCACGCCACCACCTGGGGGGCGCGACTCTTTGGCAAACGCTTCCGCAACGTTCCTCCCGACCCGGATCTGCACTCTTTCGAGGTACCTCTTGCATGAAACTCTCCCACGAAGCGCAGAACACAAGCAGCATTGAGCTGCTGCGCCGCACGCTACGCTATTTTCTCCCCTACCGCACGCGCATCGTCGTCTCTCTCGTCTCCATGGGCATTGTGGCCGCCTGCTCTGCGGCAGCGGCCTTCCTGGTCAAGCCCGCTCTGGACGACATCTTCATCCGCAAGGACGAAGACGCCCTGGTGCTCATCCCTGCGGCCCTCATCGCCGTGTTTCTCATCAAGGGGGTCTTTCGCTTTCTGCAGAACTACGAGATGAACTACTGCGGTCTCAAGGTGCTGGAGCGATTGCGCGAAGAGCTCCACAGCCGCATCATCCGTCTGCCGGTGGGGTTTTTCGAGGAAAACCAGACCGGCATGCTCATGTCGCGCATTCTCAGTGACGTCACCATGGTGCGCACGAGCCTGCCGAGCATGGTGATGCTGGTGCGCGAGGCCCTCACCATGGTGGGACTGGTGGGGGTGGTCTTCTACCGCGATCCCGCCATGGCCACCTTGGCGGTGGTGGTGCTGCCGGTGGCGGCCTATCCCTTCTTCTACTTCGGCAAAAAACTGCGCCAATTAGGGCGCAAAAACCAAGCGCGCATCTCCGACATCTCCTCCTTTTTGCAGGAAATCTTCAGCGGCATCCGGGTGGTGAAACTCTTTGCCGCGGAAAAGCGCGAAGACGAACGCTTCCGCCGGGAAAACGGCCGCTTGGTGGACATCGCCGTGCGCCAGATCAAGTACAACGAGCTCTCCTCGCCGGTGATGGAGCTCATCGGCGCCCTGGGCGCGGGAGTGGTCATCTGGTACGGCGGCTCCAAGGTGATCGCCGGCGAGTCCACGCCCGGCACCTTCTTCTCCTTCATGACCGCCCTGGTGATGCTCTACGACCCCCTCAAAAAGCTCACCAGCGCCAACCTCGACATCCAAAAGGCCCTGGCCGGGGCGGAGCGTATCTTCCAGGTGCTCGACGACCCACGCCTTGCCGAAGAGCCCCGCGGCGGCATCCCGCTGACGCCACCCTTCCAGGACCTCGTCTTCGAGCACGTCTCCTTCACCTATCCCGGGACCAGCTCCCCGGCCCTCCACGACATCTGTCTCACCGTGGCCCGCGGCCAAAAAGTGGCCGTGGTGGGCCCGTCCGGCGCCGGCAAGTCCACCCTGGCGGCCCTCATCCCCCGGTTCTATCTCCACGACTCCGGCCGCATCCTCCTCAACGGCCGGCCCATCGAAGACTATGACCTGGCGAGCCTGCGCCGCTTCCTCGGTGTGGTCTCCCAGGACAATTTCCTCTTCAACGGCAGCGTGCGCGACAACATCGCCTACGGTCGGCCCGACGCCCCCATGGAGGCGGTCATCCAGGCCGCCCAGGCCGCTTTTGCCCATGACTTCATCTCCCAGCTTCCCCAGGGCTACGACACCGTGGTGGGCGAGCGCGGGGTCAAACTCTCCGGCGGCCAGAAACAGCGCATCACCATTGCCCGGGCCATTTTGGAAAACCCGGAGCTGCTCATCCTCGACGAGGCCACCAGCGCTCTGGACACCGAGTCCGAACGCATGGTGCAGCAGGCTCTGGACAACCTCATGGAAGGCCGCACCAGCCTGGTCATCGCCCACCGCCTCTCCACGGTGGTGGAAGCCGATGCCATCGTGGTCATGGAGTCCGGCCGCATCATCGCCCAAGGTCGGCACCAGGAACTCCTCGCCTCCTGCCCCCTCTACCGCGCCATCGCCCAGATGCAGCTCGGCGCCTCCTGACTGCGTGATTTGCCCCAACCCCTTGGGGCAAATCCCCCAGCGCGGATGGCCCGCCCGCTGGAAAGCGGGCGGCTCCTTCGATCAACAACCAAATATCTCTTACGATTTTTACTCCACGCACTCTGGCACGATTCCGGCAAAGATCCCCGGCAAACCTTTGCTGAAGAAGGAGTCCTGCATGGAACAGAGTGCGATTGTGGCGCGTTTTCGCGCCAAGGCCGAAGCGGTCTCGGCCGTGGTGAGTGAAGTGGAGACCATGGCTGAAGCTGTGGCCTACACCGTGGATTTGTGCGTCCACAAGGAGGCCTGCCAGATCCTCGTCTCCGGCTGCGACGAATCCCTCTCCCCGGTGGGACGGGATCTGTGTGGCCTCAAAGAGTGGGGCAAGATCATCGCCGCCCCTGGGATCGATGCCGCCACCCGCGAGCTTCTCGTGGCCCGGGCCAAGGAAAACGGCATCTCCGTCATCGAAAACGGCCTGCGCGAGCATCTCGGGGGGGTGGATATCGGCTTTACCGTCTGCCAGTACGGCATTGCCGAAACCGGCACCTTGGTGCTCGATTCCGTGAGCGAGGAAGTGCGTCTGGCCACCATGCTCGGCGAGATCCACGTGGCGGTGCTACCCAAAAACCGCATCGCGCCCACGGCGGAAAGCATCGCCGACGAGCTGCGCCGCATGCTGGGGCGAAACCCCAATTACCTGGCCTTTATCACCGGCGCCAGCCGCACGGCGGACATCGAGCGCGTCCTGGCCCTTGGGGTCCATGGACCTTTGGAACTGCACATCCTGCTGGTGGAGGAAGCCTAATGCATACCGCCAAGACCCTTCGCGACTACAACAAAGACATCCGCGCCGCCCTGGACAACGCCTTCCTGCGCGAGGCCATGGACAAGTTCGCCACCGCCTATCCCACGGGCCGCGCCAACGCCTTCCGGGAATACGACGTGGCCGCCCTCATCGCCAAGGTGGCGGAAGTCAAAGACCAGGGCCTGAAGCGCTTGGACGGGCTCTTTGCCCAGTTCAAGGCCGAGGCGGAAAAACGCGGGGTGCACGTGCATCTGGCCAAGGACGCCGCCGAAGCCAACGCCTTGGTGACCCGCATCGGCAAGGAGGCCGGCTGCCGCACGGTGGTGAAATCCAAGTCCATGACCGCCGAAGAGACCCTGCTCAACCACGCCCTGGAGGCCGAAGGCTTCGAGGTCACGGAGACGGACCTCGGCGAGTGGATCATCCAACTGCGCCACGAAGGCCCGAGCCACATGGTCATGCCCGCCATCCACCTCTCCCGCTACCAGGTGGCGGACCTCTTCTCGCAAGTGACCCGCCAGACCCAGCCCACGGACATCCAGCGCCTGGTGAAGGTGGCCCGCCGCGAACTGCGGCCCAAGTACGCAGCCGCAGACATGGGCATCAGCGGCGCCAATTTCGCCATCGCCGAGACCGGCACCATCGGCATCGTCACCAACGAAGGCAACGCCCGCCTGGTCTCCACCCTGCCACGGGTGCACGTGGTGCTCACCGGCATCGACAAGCTGTGCGCCACCCTGGAAGACGCCCTGCACATCCTCCGGGTGCTGCCCAAGAACGCCACCGGCCAGGCCATCACCAGCTACGTCACCTGGATTACCGGGGCCAATCCCTGTGCGGCTGCGCCCAACGGCACCAAGGAGATGCACGTCATCTTCCTCGACAACGGCAGAAGCGCCCTGGCCAAGGACCCGCTCTTCAAACAGGTGCTGCGCTGCGTGCGCTGCGGGGCCTGCGCCAACGTGTGCCCGGTGTACCGCATGGTGGGCGGCCACGCCATGGGCCATATCTACATCGGTGCCATCGGCCTCATCCTCACCTACTTCTTCCACGGCAAGGACAAGGCCAAGACCCTGGCGCAAAACTGCATCAACTGCCAGGCCTGCAAGAACATCTGCGCCGCGGGCATCGACCTGCCCCTGCTCATCCAGGAGATCCGCGCCCGCATCAACGAAGAAGACGGCCGACCCATGAGCTCGGCGCTTTTGTCCATGGCCATGAAGAACCGCAAATTCTTCCATGGGCTTCTGCGGGCGGCCAAGTTCGCCCAAAAACCCGTGGCCGAGGGCGGCTACATCCGGCACCTGCCGGAGATCTTCGCCAAGGATCACGGCTTTCGGGCACTGCCCGCCATTGCCGAGGTCCCCTTCCGCGACCGCTTTGCCCGCCTGCGTCCCCAGGTGGAGCGGCCCGTCAAGCGCATCGCCCTGTTCTCGGGCTGCGTGCAGGACTTCGTGTATCCGGAACAACTGGAAGCCGCGCTGCAGGTCCTGGGTCGCCTGGGGGTGGCCGTGGATTTCCCCATGGAGCAAAGCTGCTGCGGGCTTCCCCTCTCCACCATGGGCGAGAAGGCCGCGGCCCAGGACGTGGCGCGGCAGAACATGGCGGCCCTTGCCGGCGACTATGACGCCATCGTCACCCTGTGCGCCTCGTGCGCCTCGCACCTTGCCCATGGCTACGGGCACCTCCTCGGAGACAGCCCGGAGGTGCAGGCCTTTGCCGCCAAGGTCATGCCCTTTTCGGTATTCGTCTCCAGCCTGAACGTAGCTCCGGAGCGCTTCCAGCAGACCATGGAACGGGCCACGCTCCACGCCCCCTGCCACCTGTGCCGCGGCATGGGCGTCACCGAAGAGCCACGGCAGCTCCTCAAGACCGCGGGCTACGAGTACGCCCCGGCGGAGCTCGAACAGGTGTGCTGCGGTTTTGGCGGCACCTATTCCGCCAAGTTCCCGGGGGTGTCGGAGAACATCCTCAAGCTCAAACTGGCCGATGTGGCCCGCACCCATGCCGAGACCTTGGTCACCGAATGTCCGGGCTGCGTCATGCAACTGCGCGGCGGGGCCATCCAACACGGCCACGGCTTCGAAGTCCGGCATATCGCCGAGGTGCTGGCCGCCCACCTCAACGACAAGTAGCCCGGCCCATACCCCCCATACCCACAAACGCCCCGGAGTCCCAACCTCCGGGGCGTTTTTTGCGCCCGGCAAAGCGCCGACCCCACGCCTTGACCACAGACCAGGCCGCCGCGTAGCACGGATGCGACATTCGGTATCAAGGGAATTCTTCCGGCTATGCCCAGCGCGCATCCTTCTTCCACCCACCAGGACATGCCGTATCTCCCTCTCGCAGACGACATGCTCGATGCGTGGGAAATGGACCTGGATGGTGCTGCACTGGCAGACGCGCCTGCGGCCCCAAGCGGCCCGGTGGAACCCCACGCCCCCGCACCGCGCCGCATCCCGGCGCTGGCATGCCTCGCGGCCGCGCTCCTCATGCACCTGGCTGTGGTAGCGGCCGTGGACTGCCGCAAGCCGCCCCAGCCATCTTCCCCGCCCGCAGTCCTGGTGCTTTCCTGGGGTCTTGGCCCGGGGACGTCGCCTGCCTTTCCCGGCAAGGGCTCTTCCCCAGGGGCCTCGATGGCCCAAGGACCTGCGTTGGCAGCGCCGCACCCCCAAAGGCCGCCTGTTGCCCCCCTCACCGCTTCCGCTCCCCAGGCAAGCAGCCCGTCAGCGCCGCTGCCGCTCCCCAAACCCGTTGCCGCCCCATCCCCAGCGCGCCCCAAAGCCACGGCCACCACGCCCCGCCCAGCCCCCCGGCGCTCCGCCCCCAAGCCCACGCCGGCCGTTTCTCCCCAAAAAATCGAAGAGACTGCATCTGCCGCCCAAAAGTCCCCCGAAGCCGCGCCCCCAAGCCCTGCAACGGACGCCGGGCTCGGCAGAAGAGCCGCTGCCACAGGCTCGCCAGAGGGGGCAGGATCGCCATGGGGCACGGGTCCTGGCCGCGGGGAAGTGACCGATACGGGCCACAGGGGCGGCGGTGACGGCGGCGCGTGGGACGCAGGGCGCATCGACACCCCGCCGCGCCTTATCCGCCGCCGTGACCCCGTCTATCCCCTCATGGCCCGGCGCCAAGGCATCCAGGGCATGGTCACGGCCCGGGTGCTCGTAGGAACCACCGGCGCGGTGCAGGAGGTGGTCATCGAGTCCGCCACCCCGCCCGAAATCTTCGAGGAGGCGGTGACGGAAGCGCTTTCGCGCTGGCGGTTTTCTCCGGGCAGGCACCACGGCCAAGCCGTGGCCGCCTGGGTGCGCGTCCCCATCCGTTTCCAGCTCCGCTAGCCCCGTGGACAGTTGACCTTGGCCGCATCCCCGGCCACAAGGCCCCCCATGCCGCTTGCTGCCATCGATACCGTACTGCTCGACCGGGACGGCACCCTCATCGAGGAGTGCCACTACCTCTGCGACCCGGATGCCGTGCGCCTCATCCCCGAAGTGACCGGCCCCATGGCCCGTCTGTGCCAGCTGGGAGTGCGGTTTTTCCTCGTCTCCAACCAAAGTGGCATCGGCCGGGGGATCTTCCGCGAGGCGGACCTCGTCCGCGTGCAGGCCCGCCTCACGGAGCTGTTGGCTGCCCAAGGCATTACCCTTGCCGGCGCCGCCTTTTGTCCGCACGCCCCAGAAGAGGGCTGCCGCTGCCGCAAGCCTGCCCCAGGCCAATGGGAGGCCTTGGACCAGGAGCACGGGCTTGATCCCGGCTCCACCTTGGTGGTGGGGGACAAGATCTCGGACGTGGCCTTGGGTCGAAGCCAAGGCTGCATGACCGCCTTGGTGCGCACCGGCCACGGCGAGGCGCACGCCAAGCGCCTGGGGCTTCCGCCCCTTGCGGGTGACCTCATGGCGCTTCCCGCGCACCCCCAATGGCCTGATCTGCAGGCCTCGAGCCTTGCCGCAGTGCTCAAAGCCCTGCTGACTGCCCGGGAGGAGCGGTGATCATCGGATTGGACGCCAAGCGCTTCTTCACCAACGCCACGGGTCTGGGCACCTACGCCCGCACCACCATCCAGGCCCTGGCCCGCTACCAAAAAGGTCTGCGCCTGATACTCTACACCCCCCAGGCCGGCGGCCCCTATGCCCACCAGGTCCCCCCGGAAGCAACGGTGATCTCCCCGCGCCTTCCCCGAAGCCTCGCCCCGCTGTGGCGAAGCTTCGCCCTGCCCAGGGACGTGGCCCGCGCCGGGGTCCACATCTACCATGGCCTGTCCCACGAACTGCCGCTTGTCCCGCTCCCCCACGGCGTGCGCTCCGTGGTCACGGTGCATGACCTGCTCTTCCTTTCCCACCCGCACCGCTACCCGGCAGTGGACCGGCTCCTCTACCGCGTGAAATACCAGGCGAGCATCGCCAAGGCCCACTGCGTCCTGGCCATCAGCCAGGCCACCCGGCAGGAGCTCATGGACCGCCTGGCCGTCCCTGCCGAGCGCATCCGCGTGGTCTACCAGGCCTGCCCGGAGGTCTATTTCGGTCCGCCCCCGGTCCCCCCCCAGGAGGCCCGCCGCCAAATGGACCTCCCGCAAGGCTTCGTCCTCTTCGTAGGAAGCCTCATCCCCCGCAAGGGCGCGGCGACGCTGGTGGAAGCCCTGGGAAGACTTCCGCGTTCCCAGCGCCCGGCCCTGGTCCTGGCGGGCACCGGACCGCTGGAGGCCTCCTTGCGCCAGCAGGCGCAGCGCCTTGGGGTATCGGCGACGTTCCTCGGCCATGTGGCGGCAGAGCTTTTGCCCGGGCTCTACGCAGCAGCGGAGCTCCTCGCCTACCCCTCCGAGGCCGAAGGCTTCGGCCTTCCCATCGTGGAGGCCTTGGCCTGCGGCACCCCGGTGGTCACCTCCACTGGCTCCTGCTTTGCCGAAGCCGGCGGCCCTGGGGCCATCTATACCCCGCCTGCGGATGCCGAACGCCTGGCGCAGGCCATGGCCCGCGTCCTCGAAGACAGCGCCCTGGCCGAAAACCTGCGCCAGGCCGGCCGCGCCCATGTGGTCGCCAACTTTCACCCCCAGGCCGTGGCCGCCCGCCTCGCCGCCATCTACCGGGAGCTCCTGGAGGCGCCATGCACGCGGTGATGGTCCGCCTGAGCGCCCTGGGCGACGTCACCCTCACCACCGGGGTGCTCCACTTCTGGCACCAAACCCGAGGCATGACGTTCACCGTGGTCACCCGCGACCCCCTCACCCCCCTCTTTGCCGGCCACCCAGCGGTGCGCGACGTCATCGCGGTTACTGACGCGCACCGCAGCCCCCATGGCTGGCTGTGCTTCGCGCGCACCCTGGCGCGCCGTTTTGCCGGATTCCCCCTCATCGACCTCCACGGCACCCTGCGCACCCGCCTGCTCCAGATGCTCTGGCACGGCCCAGTACATCGCTATCCCAAGTTCAGCCTGAGCCGACGCCTCTTTCGCGCCACCCACCACCCCGGCATGGGCGTACGTCTCCTCGCCTCCTCCGTGCCCCAGCGCTACGCCCTGGCCCTGGAGCATCAGGCCCCGGAGCGCACGAGCCTTGTGCCCCGCCTCTTTCCTTCGCCCAAAGAACTTGCCTGGGCGAGCGCCCTGCTCAAGGACCTCGGGCTCTGCCGCCCCCTGGCCCTGCACCCCTACGCCACCCATCCCGCCAAGACCCCAAAGCCCGCCTGGTGGCGCACCCTGCTGTGCACCCTCCAGGAAGCCGACGTCCCCTGCCTCGTCATCGGCCACAGTTCCACCCCGCTCATCGCCCACAGCCCCGTAGATCGCACCAGCCGCGACAGCCTGCGGCAGACCATGGCGCTGCTTTCCCTCTGCCAGGGACTTGTCACCGGCGACTCCGGCCCCATGCACCTGGCCTGGGGAGTGGACACCCCGGTGTTCGCCCTCTTTGGCCCCACCACGGCCCATTGGGGATTCGTCCCGGAAGGAGACCGTCACCACATCCTTACCGCATCATGCCCCAAAGCCCCGTGCTCGCTCCACGGCAAAACTCCTTGCCCAGACGGCGCCACTTGTCTTGACCGCTTGGATCCCCAATCCATCGCCGCCAGCATCCTCCGCTGGCGCGCCCGCGTCCTGCCGTAGTCCCCAAGCTTTCTTTGCGTCTTGACGAGCCTCGATTTTACCAATAAAGATTATCATCAACATCAAGGAGGTCGCCATGCGCGAATATCTCAAAAAAGACATGCGCCTGACCAGCCAGCGCCAAGTGATCCTGGAAGAACTTCGCCGCGTGACAACACATCCCACGGCCGAAGAGGTCTACGCCATGGCCAAACGGCGGCTGCCGCGCATCAGCCTGGGGACAGTGTACCGCAACTTGGACGTGCTGGCGGATCTGGGCTTGGTGCGCGTGCTGGAGATGGCCTCCCAACAGAAGCGCTTCGATGCGGATATGCGGCCGCATCATCATATCCGCTGCCAGGCATGCGGCCGGGTGGACGACATATGGCGCCCGCTTCCTCTTCCTGTGGATCTGCACGCCCTGGACACTCCATACCAAGTTACGGGCTACGAGCTGGAGCTGACAGGCATCTGCCCCCAATGCCAGCAGCGCCAGGACGAATCCAATCCTCCTCAAGAAAAAAATGCTGGATAGTGCCACCCCGTTGAGCTATATGGAGAACTATCCTTCAACCCTCAACTTCATCTAAAGGAGCAAACCATGAGCAAATACGTGTGCACCCTGTGTGGCTATGTGTACGACCCCGCCCAAGGCGATCCCGACAGCGGCATTGCGCCGGGAACGGCCTTCGAAGACCTACCCGAAGACTGGGAGTGTCCCGTATGTGGGGCAAGCAAAGCGGATTTCGTCAAAGAAAGCTAATTAAAGAAAGCTAATTGAGGACCACGATGGCTGCCATTGAGATCAAAAAAAACGTCTATTGGGTCGGTGTTGTCGATTGGAACATCCATGATTTCCATGGGTATTCCCGCTCTCCGGAAGGCACAACCTACAACGCCTACCTCGTGCTGGACGACAAGATCACCCTCTTCGACTCCGCGCCACAAAAGTTCCAGTGGGATCTCTACCACCAGATCCGCTCCATCATCCCCCTGGAAAAGATCGACTACATCGTCTGCAACCACATCGAGCCCGATCATGCGGGCGCCATGCCCTTCCTCATGGAGCATATCCGGCCCGAGAAAGTCATCTGCTCCAAGATGGGGCATCGCATGCTGCTCGATCACTTCCACCAGCCCGACTGGCCCTACCACGTGGTGGGATCAGGAGACACGCTGTCCTTGGGCGCGCGTACCGTCCACTTCCTGGAGACGCGCATGCTTCATTGGCCGGACTCCATGTTCTCCTACATCCCGGAGGACAAGCTCCTCATCTCCAACGACGCCTTCGGCCAAAACCTGGCCACCAGCGAACGCTTCGACGACGAGGTGGACTTCGGTCGCCTCATGAGCGCCACCTCCCACTACTACCACAACATCGTGCTCCCCTACTCTCCGCGGGTGCTCGATGTTTTGGGCAAGGTGGGCGAGCTCGGCTGGGAGATCGACATGATCGCCCCGGACCACGGCATCATCTGGCGCTCGCACGTGGCGGACATCCTGGCGGCGTACAAGGACTACGCCGAACAGAAGACCGGCAAGCGCGCGGTGGTGGTGTATGACACCATGTGGCACTCCACGGAAAAGATGGCCAAGGCCATCGCCGAAGGCATTGCGGAAACCGGCGTGGGGGTGCGGATCATGAGCCTCAAGGAGTACCACCACAGCGATGTCATGGCGGAGCTGGCCACAGCCACGGGCATCGTGTGCGGCTCTCCCACCCACAACAACGGCATCCTTCCCCTCATGGCCGACTTCCTCACCTACATGAAAGGCCTGCGGCCGGTGGGCCGCGTCGGGGCCGCATTCGGTTCCTACGGCTGGAGCGGTGAGGCCATCGCCACCATCGCGGAATGGCTCAAGAGCGCCAAGGTGGATGTGGTGGAACCCGGGGTCAAGGCCAAGAACGTGCCGGATCACGCCAAGCTTGCCGAGTGCAAGGACTTGGGCCGCCGCGTGGGCCAGGCCATCATCGAACGCGTGGACAGCCGCGCCTAAGGAACATCCATGAACCGCCGCCAGCGCAAAACCTGGGTTTTGGAACTCCTCGCCCATCCCCAATGGGAGGCGCGACTGGACGAACTCCTGGCCGTGCCCGGCGAACACGTGGTAGGAGGGCTCTTTGGGGCCCTCCTCCATCCAGATCCCTTGGTGCGCTGGCATGCGGTGACGGCCTTTGGCCTGGTGGTGGCCGCCATGGCCGAGGCCGCCCCGGAATCCGCCCGGGTGGTCATGCGCCGCTTTCTGTGGAGCCTCAACGACGAGTCCGGCGGCATCGGCTGGGGAGCGCCCGAGGCCATGGCCGAAATCATGGCGCAAAGTCCCCGCATGGCCAACGAGTACGCCAAGATCCTGCGGGCCTACATCCACGAAGCCGCAAACGACTGCCCGGACTGCTTTCTGGAGTACGCCCCCTTGCGCCGCGGGGCCTTCTGGGGTCTGGGCCGCCTAGCCGAGGTACGGCCGGAACACGTGGTGGACGCAGCCCCGGATATCATCGCCGCCCTCCATGAGCCCGATGCCGGTATCCGCGGCCTTGCCGCATGGACCGCAGGAAGCCTGCGTCTTGTCGAGGCCGCGCCAGGGCTTCGGGCCTGCGTCCACGACCCCGCGTCCCTGGAGATCTACCGCCAACGCACCCTGAGCACGACCACGGTCGGCGCCCTGGCCGCCGAGGCCCTCGCCACGCTGGGCAAGCCCGCTCCTTCCCACCCCCAACCCTAAGGAGATTGCTATGGACGTACTGTGGCTCTCGCGTCTGCAATTCGCCATGGCCACCATGTTCCATTTCATTTTCGTGCCCCTGACCTTGGGGCTCTCCATTCTGGTGGCCATCATGGAGACCAAGTATGTGCGCACCGGGGACCCGGTGTACAAACGCATGACCCAATTCTGGGGCAAACTCTTCGTCATCAACTTCGTGCTCGGCATCGTCACGGGCATTACCCTGGAATTCCAGTTCGGCACCAACTGGTCCCGCTACTCGGCCTACGTGGGCGACATCTTTGGTTCGCTGCTCGCCATCGAGGCGACCCTGGCCTTTTTCCTGGAATCCACCTTTCTTGGGGCCTGGATCTTCGGGTGGGACAAACTCTCTCCCAAGATGCACGCCGCCTGTATCTGGCTTGTGGCCGCAGCCTCCAATATCTCCGCCCTGTGGATCTTGCTGGCCAACGGCTTCATGCAGCACCCCGTGGGCTACGTCCTGCAAAACGGCCGCGCCGAGCTCGAGAGTTTTCTGGCCGTGATCACCAACGGTTTCGCCTGGCAGCAGTACGTGCATACCCTGTCCGGAGCCTTTGCCCTGGCCGGTTTCTTCGTCATGGGGATCTCGGCATTCCATCTGCTGCGCAAAAACGAAACCGATTTCTTCACCCGCTCCTTCCGCTTGGGTTCTCTCTTTGCGTTGATCTTTTCCGTCGTGGTGGCCACCCAGGGCCATCATCACGCCCAGGAAGTCACCCGCATCCAGCCGGCCAAGCTGGCGGCCATGGAAGCTCTGTGGGAGACCCCACAAAAGGGTGAGGGCGCGCCCATGTATCTCTTGGTGCTCCCGGATGAAGACAACGAGCAAAATGCCATCGAGGCCTTGGGCATTCCCGGTGGTCTCTCCTTTCTCGCCCACGGCTCCTTCACTGCGCCGGTGCAAGGGCTCAAGGAATGGCCCAAGGAAGACCGGCCGCCGGTGCTCGTCACCTTTCTCTCCTTCCGCGCCATGGTGGGGCTGGGCACCCTCATGATCGCTTTAGCGGCCTGGGCCTGGCTCTCCCGCAACCGTCTGGAGCAGTCCTCCACACTCCTGCGCCTTTTGCCCTACGCCATCCCCGTCCCCTATCTGGCCATTGAAGCAGGCTGGATGGTAGCGGAAGTGGGGCGCCAACCCTGGATCGTCTACGGCCTCATGCGGACCGCCGACGCCGTATCCCCCGTGGCCACGAGCCAAGTGGCCTTCTCCCTGGTGGCGCTCACGGTGCTCTACGCTCTGCTCGGCGCAGCGGACATCGCCATGCTCACCATCTACGCCCGCAAGGGCCCCAAGCCTGCGTAAGGAGGACGTGCCATGCTGGAGACCATCTGGTTTCTCGTCTGGGGAATTCTTTGGTCGGTGTATTTCGTGCTGGACGGCTTTGACCTGGGTCTAGGCGCCCTGCTGCCGGTCCTGGGCAAAACCGATACCGACCGCCGCACCATCTTGAACGCCATGGGCCCCTTCTGGGACGGCAACGAGGTGTGGCTCATCACTGCCGGCGGCGTCACCTTCGCCGCCTTCCCCACGGCCTATGCCATCATGTTCAGCAGCCTCTATACGCCGCTGATGCTGCTGCTCATCGCCCTCATCATCCGCGGCGTGGCCTTCGAGTTCCGTCATCTGCACGACTGTCCCCGCTGGCGGGCGCTATGGGATTGGGCCATGGTCATCGGCAGCTTCCTGCCCGCGCTGCTTTTGGGAGTTGCCTTTGCCAATATCTTCCAGGGCCTTCCCTTGGACAAGCAAGGCATCTTTCAGGGGAATTTCTTCTCCCTGCTCAATCCCTATGGCCTTGCGGGCGGCGTGCTCTTCGTGCTCCTTTTTGCCCTGCACGGCTGCCTGTGGCTCGCCCTGCGCACCCATGGAGAACTCCATGACCGGGCCGTGGCCATGGCCGGGCGCATCTACCCCATCCTGGCGGCGGCCATCGCCCTGTTCGTGGTCCTGACCGTACCGTTGACGGGCCTTTTGCGAAACTACCTCACCAACCCGCTGCTTCTGGTGCTTCTGGCCATCCCCGTGGGGTGCCTCGTGCTGGTGCGCAAGGAAATCCAAAAGGGAGCGGGCTGGAAGGCCTGGGCCCTGTCCGCAGGGCTCATCGCCGGCCTCACCCTCTTCGGGGTGACCGGGCTCTATCCCAATATCCTACCCTCCAGCCTGGACCCGGCAGCCTCCGTCACCGCGTTCAACGCCGCCTCCAGCACCAAAACCCTGTCCATCATGCTGCTGGTGGCCCTGATCTTCGTGCCGGTGGTAGCGCTCTATCAGGTGTGGATGTACCGCACCTTCTCCCACAAGATGGACGAGCGCGATCTCTCCCACGACAACGCCTACTAAGCCTCCCTCCACGCCAAAGCCCCCTGGAGCCATCCGACTCCAGGGGGCTTTGTTAGCGCCCTCACAGGGCTAATTGAGATTCCACTCCCCCGGGGACTCACGCAAATAGAGATCCAACTCCGGCGAGATCCCCACACGGATCTCGTCATCAAGGCGCTGGATCACCACGTTGCGGTCGGGGTCCATGCCCACATCCAAGGCAAGCTCCCGCAAGTGGGACAAAATTCCCTCCATCTTACGCCGAGCTTCCCCGTTCTCTTCATAGGCGTGACGCGGAATGCGTGCGGTGGCGATATACATGACTGCCTCCTGAAGACGCCTGGGCATCTTCCTCCAGGAAACATAATGCCCCAAAAACGAAAGACAAGCTTAGCGCATGCCAAAAATGCGACGCATTTGCTCGAGCCGCAATTCTTCCAAGGCGTTTTCCATGGCGGCGGTGGCCTCTTTCGCTGCGGCCGTGGTGTGGATCTCTTCGAGCATGCAGGCGTTGACCGCAGCCTCCGCCTGACGCAGGGCATTGCAAAAGGCGAGATATTCCCCTGGGGTCCCGTAAGCTCCCTGCACCAGACCTGCGTAAGTAGCTCCCTGAGCCGCCAGCAGGCGACCATAGTGTTCCTGAAGGAGCGCTACTTCCTTGGCCTGCGCGGCCCGGATACGCTCCCAGGCCGCAGGCGTTCCGATCTCCGAGGGCGGGTCCGGAAAGACCACTGCTGGGGCCGCACCGCCTTGGGCGGCGGCTTCTCCTGCAAGTTTCAGGGCCAAGCGCTTGGTAAAGAGAAACCCGTCGGCGAAGATCTTCGCTTCCTTCTTATGGCGCTGCATGTCCAAGGCAAAAAACACGAAAAGCGGCGGGAGCAGAATCATCCACACCGAAGGCTTGGGCCGCGGCAAAACCGCCTGCGCAAGCCGGGCCGCAAGGGTTTCTTCCGCGGCGAGCACCAGGGCCTGGCGGTCAACGAGCGATACGTCCATCACAACACCTTCGCAAAGATCCAGCCGCCGGAAATAAAGGTCCCGAGCGAACTTCCGATATTGGCGAACACCACGACGAGGAGGATGCGGCTGACCGGATTGGTCCAAAAACCACGCACCGTAAGGATGCTCTGGGGCAAGGCCTCCAGGTCCGCCACCGTGGGCTTGCGCGCCCAGGCCTGCACGAGCCCCGCCACCCATCCCGCGGCGATCATGGGATTGAGACTGGTAAACGGCGAGGCCACCAGGGCCGAGAGCACCGCCAACGGGTGGCCCAAAGCCACGGCAGCACCCAGCGCCGAAAGCGTGCCATGCACGCCAAACCAGATGAGCACCGCCTCACCGGTCAATGCCGCACCGCCACGAAAAAACCCGAGCACCACCAGGGCGACGATGAGCGCAGGGATGAGCCACGCCACAACCCGCCCCCACGGCGAAGGCGGCGGCACTTCCTCCAGAGGAGCGAGATCGCACGGTTCCTCGATATGGCGCACGATGCCCGGCACGTGCCCGGCCCCCACCACAGCGACGATGCGTTCTCCCGGGGCCTGACGAATCTTTTCCGCCAAATACCGATCGCGCTCGTCGATAAGCCTGGCCTTGATCTCGGGAAATCCTTCCGCCAATTCCGCCATGGCCGCCGTCAGGGCGTCAGACTCTTTGAGACGCTCCACCGAAGCGGCATCGACTTCCTCATCGTCAAAGATACTCCACAAAAGCTGGCCAAAAAACCGCATCTTGGTCCACCAGCCCATGCCGCCCCAGACACGCTTCAAGGTCACTTGCACGTCACGATCCGCCAACACCAATTGCGCGCCATGGGTTCGGGCAAGCTCCACAGCCGCAAGCATCTCGGCGCCGGGCTGCACCCCCAAACGATCCCCGATACGGCGGTACATAGCCTGAAGAATGAGTTGCATGAGCAAAAACGCCGCTTTGCCTTGCCGGATAACGCGGTATACATCCATCCGACGCCAGGACTCGGGGTCCGACAACGACTGGTAGCGGGCAGGGCACAGCTCCACGCAAACGGTATCCGGATCTACGGCGTGGACTGTATGGCGTACATCATCCACACTTTGACGGGATACGTGGGCAGTGCCAACGAGATACACCGTTCGTCCAGGAAGTGTGACGGAGGTTACCGAAGCGGGCAACGAGGAGGAAGAATCTGTCGCAGTCATGAGGGTTCCTTGCAGCAAAAATCCAGGCTGGAGCGACCTTCGCCGCAACGCCCGTGGCGCGTTGTGGTAGCCGTCCCCCGCAGGGAAAGCAAGCCGCGTCCCCTCGACAATACCGCATCGTCGCCGTAGACAGAGCCCATGCGCCCTGTCTTTGTGCTCCTCACCGATTTCGGCCACACCAGCCCCTACGTGGGCCAGATGAAGGCGGTGCTCCTGGCAGGCTGCCGCGACGCCGCCATCATCGACCTCACGCACGAAATCACGGCCCACGCCGTCTGCGAGGCGGCCTTTCTCCTTACAGCCAGCATCCCCTATCTACCGGCGCAAAGCATCGTACTCGCCGTGGTGGACCCGGGAGTGGGCACCGAGCGGGCCATGGTGCTTTGGGAGACCCCTGAGCTCCGTATCCTCGCCCCGGACAACGGCCTACTTACCCCCCTGGCCCACCAGGGGACGCTCTGGCGCATCTCCATGCCTGAAGCGCCCAGCGCCACCTTCCACGGCCGGGACGTCCTCGCCCCCGTGGCGGTGCGCCTTGCCTTGGGGGACCCGCCGATCGCTGTGGCAACGCCGTGGGGGACGCAGCCCCTCGTGAGCCTTCCCGCGCTTCCGGCGCCTTCCCCCGGGCAGATCCTTACCCGCGTGGCGCATGTGGACCGCTTCGGCAATTGTCTGATGGAGCTTCCCGCCAATACCCCACTGCCCGCCCACCTCCTGGTGGAAGATCGGCCCGCGCGCGTCGTACGCACCTACAGCGACCTGGCCCCCCAAGAGCTCGGGGTGCTCCGGGGAAGCCAAGGGGTCTGGGAACTTGCCCTGCGGGAGGCATCGGCCGCGCACCTGCTGGGGCTTGGCGCCGGAGCATTGGTCTCCCTCGTCCCAGCCGATCCCTCCACCCCGGCATGAACGCCGCGCCCATCAGCCGCCTCTGGCGCCGCATCCACCTGGCCCTAGCCTTTCTCACCATTTTCCCAGGACCGCGCAATGCCTGCTCGGAAGCGGACATCGTCTCCAGCGTCCCGTTCTATCCCCTCGTGGGAGCTGTTCTCGGCGCGCTGCTCGCCGCAGCGGCGTGGGCCATGCACATGCTGCTTCCTCCGCTCGTGGCAGGATTTGCCCTCGTGGGAATAGGGGCGGCCCTCACCCGGGGGCTCCATTGGGACGGACTGGCGGACGTAGCCGACGCCTGGGGAGCACGGGCAGAAGGCGACCGCTTTTGGGCTATCGTCAAGGACAGCCGCATCGGCGCCTTCGGGGTCCTCGCCATGGTCCTGGGGGTGGGACTGCAAGGGGCGGCCCTTGGCCACCTCTGCGCTGCGGCGCGCTTCGAACCCATTTTCCTTGCCCCATACGCAGGCCGCCTGGCCTGCCTCACACTCGCCTATGCGGGGCGGCCATGGACCAGGCCAGGGCTGGGAAGCCTCACACTGCGCGGCGCAACACCCCCAGCCCTTGGGGCCAACCTTCTGGCCGCAGGCCTTGCCGCCTGGATTGCCATGCCTTTTGCCCAGTTGGGTGCCGCGCTTTTCCTCTGCAGCCTCGGGCTGGGATTTCTTCTCCACCTCGCCCGCCGCCACCAGGGACTCAACGGAGACTTTCTCGGCGCCGCCATCGTCTGGACGGAGACCGCGTTCCTTGTCTGCTCCTGAGCGACGGCTCAACACGACTCGCCCGCCGCAGGCGGCGTCACAAGACCATACGTATGACGCTCCCTATTGTAAACCGCCAATGAAAATGTCACCTTTTTGGGACGGTTTGGGACAATAAAAATGTCATGGTTTCCACCAATGGTTGTTGTTCCCCTACCAAGTCCCCGGAGTTGTCTCCTGGGGGTTATGAATCGCCCTCGCTATGGGTTCACGAGGGTGAAGATACCAGTGCCATGAGGATTCTGCCGCAGGGGAGGTCTGCTCCCGTTCCTGGGCCCCTCTTGCCAACGATTTTTCCTCAGAAGCCGGTTCTTCCGAAGATTTTCCCGTGACAACGGGGACAAGGACAAAGGCCTCTCCGTCCGCC